>CAZUZX010000032.1:0-11621 GCA_964624525.1 uncultured Dehalococcoidia bacterium
ATGTTGAGGTTATGTATGCGGGGAGCTTAGGTGGTCTTATTGCCCTCCAGGAGGAGAGGGCTGACTTGGCTGGAATCCACCTCCTGGATGAGGAAACCGGAGAGTATAACTATCCCTATATAAAGCACATTTTACCCGGATGGGAAATGGTCGTTGTTCACCTAGCCCACCGTACCCAAGGGCTCATGTTTGCCCGGGGTAATCCCAAGCAAGTCAAGAGTCTTGAAGACTTGAGGCGCCCGGATGTGACCTTTATCAATCGGCAAAAGGGGTCTGGTACCCGTGTACTGCTGGACCTGAAGCTAAGGCACCACGGCGTCCTACCCTCTGAGGTAACGGGCTACGAAAGGGAGGTAGATACGCACCTAGCAGTTGCTACCAGCATTGCCCGAGGTGATGCAGATGTGGGTTTGGGGATTGAGGCAGCCGCTCGTAGCTGTGACCTTGATTTTCTACCCCTATTCCAGGAGAGGTATGACTTGGTCATACCGGCTGCTAACTTCAAGAAAAGGCTGCTCAAGCCTCTTCTCGAGATTGTTGCCAGTGAGGACTTCAGGGCACTAGTGAGCAATATTGGGGGTTATGATGCATCCCAGTCCGGCGCTACGACCTACTGCAGCTATAACAATTGAACTCTCCGAGCCTTATCTCCTAAAGGGCATACCTATGGAGGTGGGCCGGTAGGGTAGCACTGGAAACGGTGCTGCCTCCCATGTTTGGAAAGGAGGGCATGATGGAGAAAGGTGTTCCACAGTGTCGAACGCCTCCGCATATGAGGCGCCACTGAGGTTTCTTAGCTTCGTTAAAATAAGGAATAACGAGGTGAAATAGTGAAAAAGGCAATCTACTGCATATTAGCTCTGCTGGTACTCACAGCCTTGCTGGTAAGTGGTATTGGCTGCCAGGAAACCGGGGGAAAAGCACTCACTCCCGAGTTAAGACTTCGCGTGGCAACGACCACCAGCCTCTACGATACCGGGTTGTGGGGGTATCTCGAGCCCAAATTCGAGAAGGAGTACAACGTTAATCTGGACATACTGTATGCCGGCTCAGGTGCAGCTCTGGAGTACGGCAGGAGGGGCGATGTCGATGTCCTCACCGTCCACGACAAGCCAAATGAGTTGAAATTCGTCTCTGACGGCTACGGCGTCGAACGCGTCCCCTTTGCCTACAACTACTTCATGATTGTCGGCCCGGAGAGCGATCCAGCTGGCATCAAGGATATGACGCCCGAAGATGCGTTCAAAAAGCTCTATGAAAATCCCGGTTCCGGAAAGTTCGTCTCCCGTGGCGACAACTCCGGGACACACAGCAAAGAGAAGGCGATATGGAGCGCGGCTGGCTATACCGATTATGACGCCGTCAAAAGCGCCGGGACTGCCGCCGGCTGGTACTTGGACGCTGGCAGTGGCATGGGGCCAACTCTGCAAAAAGCCAGCGAATTGGAAGCCTATACCCTGACTGATACCGGTACGTTCCTGGCCTACAAGAGCGACCTGCAGTTGGTGCCCATTGTGCAGCAAGGCAGCATCCTGCTGAACGTGTACTCTGTGATTGTGTGTACGAAGAGCACCAAGCAGGAAATGGCAACCAATCTGGTGGACTTTCTTATCTCGCCGGAGATACAGGAGCTGATTGGCAAGTATGGCACCGAGGATTACGGCATGCAGCTGTTCATCCCCTGTGCCGGCAATGAGCCTACATCGTAGCAACTCAGCAATGTTGGAGAACTGAGGTAAAGTGGGTGAACTCTGGGACGCGCTAGTACAGGCGGTACACCTTATTATATCGCGTGATCCCGAGGTCATAGACATAACGTGGAGGTCGCTGCGCATCTCAGCGGCCTCCACTATCCTGGCAGCACTAATCTGCATCCCGCTGGGCGGCTTGATCAGCTTCCGCAACTTCCGGGGCAAGCGGTTGCTGATCAACATTATTCAGACCTTATACAGCCTCCCCACGGTCTGCGTCGGCCTTCTTGTTTTCCTGGTGCTCTCCCGTGCCGGACCACTCGGCGGTCTTCACCTTTTTCTCACTCCCACCGCCATGGTCATAGCACAGACGCTCCTGATCACGCCGATACTACTGGGACTAACCATCTCTGCCCTGAGCGGAGTGGACAAGGCCATCAAGGACACCACTCTGTCCCTGGGTGCCACCGAGTTCCAGGCTATCTGGGCTATCATCAAGGAGTCCCGATTTGCCATCATCGCTGCAGTGCTCCTGGGCTTTGGACGGGCTATCTCCGAGGTAGGTGCTGCCTGGATCGTCGGTGGAAACTTCGCGGGATATACCCGTGTCCTCACCACCGCCATCTCGTTGCTCAGCCAGGAAGGTGCATTCGCAATGGCCATGGCCCTCGGCATCATCCTCATCGCTGTGGCTCTGATTGTCAACATCGCAGTCAACATCGTACAGCAGAGGTATTAATGTCCTTGATAGAAGTGGTGGACCTGAACCAGCGCTACGGCTCGAAAAGCGCCTTGAAAGGCATATCCCTCTCTGTAGAAGAAGGAGAGGTCTTCGCAATTATCGGCCCGACTGGTGCTGGGAAGACGACGCTACTGCGCCTGCTGGACCAACTTGAGGCTCCCACTTCAGGCAAGATCTTCTTTGACGGACGGGAGGTTTTGCCAAGACTCCGAACTGAGATACGCCGCAAAGTGAGTATGGTCCTGCAAAAACCGGTGGTATTCAATACCAGTGTCTATGACAACGTGGCTTACCCGCTCAGAGTAAGAAGGCACAACAAAAAAGCCACCCTTGAGAAAGTCAACATGATGCTGAAGACGGTTGGTCTTGAGGGCTATGAGAAGAGGAATGCCCGCACGCTCTCCGGCGGAGAGATGCAGAAGGTGGCTCTAGCCCGAGCCCTGGTCACGGAGCCACAGATGCTCCTGCTGGATGAACCAACAGCAAACTTAGACCCTCTGAGTCTGAACACCATCGAGAAGCTCATCCTGCAGTTCAATCGCGAACACGGAATGGCAGTAGTGATAGCCACGCATGAGATGGCTCAGGGGCAACGCCTTGCCGACAGGATAGGCGTCATGATGGAAGGCGAACTCATCCAGATAGGCAACCCACGAGAGATCTTCAGTATGCCCAGGGACCTGAGAGTCGCCAGATTTGTGGGGGTAGAGAACATCTTGAATGGGCGGGTGATGTCAAATGAAAATGGCCTGGCTCAGATAAAGCTAAACAAATACAGAGTAGAGGCTATAACTGAGCAAAAGACTGGTAATGACGTACACATGTGCATCAGACCAGAGGACATCACTCTCTCCCTGACACAGCCATCAAGCAGCGCCAGGAATACCTTCACCGGCGAGATAAGGCTGATGGCTCTGTCAGGTGCTCTCGCCAGGATTGAACTAGACTGCGGCTTTCCCCTGGTGGCACTGCTTACCAAGCGGTCGGCCGAAGAGTTAGGACTTCAAATCGGAAAGCAGGTCTACATTTCCTTCAAGGCCACTGCGGTTCATGTCATTGGGTCAGCCAGGAATGTTTGAGAGGATCCTGTTCGCAATTAGGCACTACCAGATGAGTGAAACAATCTGGTGCTAGTGTCTAGTCTCATAAATAGGTTAAATCATCTGGCAGCTTTCGCCAACTCCAAAGCTACTGCAGTACACGTTATTAAGAGGTGGAACTAACCGCTCTATTTCCCACACAATTCGTTATACAGCCTACAATACCTTGACCCTAGATAGTCGTTATGATATAAAAAAAGTAGGAGATAGTAATCTGGTCTCTTGTCTAAAAAACGAGAGTCGGCACTATTCCCATTATGGTGATTATATTCCAGGGGAAGCCCTGAAGGAATTGCGGAGCGAGGGATTTTCCTGAGCTCCGTGTTTATTTCTAATTTGGATGCTATGGCAAGAATAGAGACTTTAGAGTTATTGCACATCAGTGTTCGCGGCGTAGTCCAGGGGGTTGGCTTTAGACCCTTTGTTTATCAACTGGCAACTCGACATAATCTCAAAGGGTGGGTCTGTAATACCTCCGAGGATGTCAAGATCGAGGTCGAGGGAGGAAAAGAAGCGCTGGAGCGATTCGTGTTTGACCTTAAAGCCGAGGCACCTCCCCTGGCTCATATTGAGAGTGTCTCTGCCACAAGGCATCCCGCTACAGGTTATGAGCGTTTCGAGATTCGGGGCAGTATTGCCAAGGAAGGTGAGTATCAGTTAGTCTCCCCTGACATCGCCACCTGCCAGGCTTGTCAGCAAGAGCTGTTTAATCCAAGCGATAGGCGTTATCTTTATCCCTTTACCAATTGCACTAACTGCGGTCCTCGCTTTACCATCATTGAGGATATCCCCTATGACCGCCCCAGGACTACTATGCGTCACTTTAAGATGTGCCCTGATTGCCAGAGGGAATACGATGACCCTTTAGACCGACGCTTCCATGCTCAACCTAATGCCTGCCCTCAGTGTGGACCTAGCTTAGAGCTGGTCAACAGTGCTGGCAACCCAGTTCCTAGCAAGGATATTCCTACCACTGCTAGTCAACTGCTACGGGAGGGGAAAATCTTAGCTATTAAGGGTCTTGGGGGTTTCCTCCTTGCCTGTGATGCTACCAACCGCGAAGCAGTTGAACTCCTGCGGCAGAGAAAGAGACGACCCTTCAAGCCCTTAGCCATAATGGTCGCCAGCTTAGAGGAGGCTAAAAAACATTGCTATATCTCCCCGGAAGAGGAAAAGCTCCTTACTTCCTCCCAGTGCCCTATTGTACTGCTCGGATGGAAAACTCAATCCCTTGTTTCGCCAGTAGTCGCCCCTAACCTGAGGTATCTGGGGGTAATGCTGCCTTACACCCCGCTACACCACGTATTGTTGAGGAAAACCGGACTTCCTCTAGTAATGACCAGCGGTAATCTCAGCGAGGAACCTATTGCCAAGGATAATGATGAAGCTCTGAGGAGGCTTCGAGGCATTGCTGATTATTTCTTGCTTCATAATCGAGACATCTACGCCCGCTACGACGATAGTGTGGCTATTGTGGAGCAGGGACAACCCCAGCTAGTTAGACGAGCCCGTAGCTATGCTCCTTATCCTGTCCATCTTCCCTTCGAAGCAAAGCAGGTGCTCGCCTGTGGTGCCGAGGATAAGAATACCTTCTGCCTCACTAAGGATAAATATGCCTTCGTGAGTCAGCACATTGGTGATATGGAGAATCTGGAGACCTTGGAACATTTTGAAAATACCATCATGCTTTATAAAAGGCTATTTCGCCTTGAGCCTGAGTTGGTAGCTTACGACCTGCACCCTGAATATCTCTCCACGAAATATGCTCAGCAACTAGCCGAAGAACAAGGCTTATCCCTTGTCCCTGTTCAGCATCACCACGCTCATATTGTTAGCTGTCTCGTGGAAAATGGGGTTGAAGAACCCACTATTGGGGTTGCCTTTGACGGCACCGGATATGGTAGTGATGGTCGTATTTGGGGAGGTGAGTTTCTAGTAGCTGATTATCACCATTTCCAAAGAGTGGGGCACCTGCAGTATTTACCACTACCTGGTGGTGCTATAGCGATAAAGAAGCCCTATCGTATTGCTATCGGCTATCTTTTAACTTTACTCGGCGAGGATGCTTTATGGCAAGGCTTGCCCCTCTTAAATGAGGTGGAAAAGCTAGAATATGAGCTTATCAAAAGTCAAGTTGAAAGGGGGCTTAACGCCCCGATAACTTCTAGCTGCGGTCGGTTATTTGATGCCGTCTCAGCTTTAGTAGGAATAAGGGATATCATTGACTATGAAGGGCAGGCGGCAGTAGAGTTGGAGATGATAGCCTCTGAAGATACTTTTCAGGATGGCTATCCATTTACTATTGCCAGGCAGGAGGAGGGGAGAATTATTCTGCTGAAGGAATTGTTCCAAGCGATTCTCTCCGATTTAAGGCAGGGTGTGAAGGTAGCTCATATCTCCCTTAGGTTTCACAATACTATAGTGCAGATGGTAGCTCAAATGTGTCAGCTAATAGCTGAGGCGACAAATATCAGTAATGTGGCTCTATCGGGCGGGGTGTTCCAAAATCGCTTACTGCTAAGGAATACCGTGGCTACCTTAGAGCGGGCAGGCTTTACTGTATTCACTCATCGACAGGTGCCTTGTAATGATGGCGGAATCTCACTCGGTCAAGCAGTGATTGCCAATTTTGCCCGGACACATTAAGTGGCTAATATCCAACCCTTTCGTGGTCTTCGCTACAATGCTGAGCGAGTAGGGGATATCTCATTGGTGATTAGTCCCCCTTATGATGTTATTTCTCCTGAAGAGCAGCAGTTTTACTATCAGCAAAGCTTATATAATGTGGTGAGAATTGAGTTTGGGGAAGAGTATCCTTTTGATTCCTTAGAAAATAATAAATATACTCGGGCAGCAAATACACTTAAAAGGTGGCTAGAGGAAGGCATCTTATTTCACGAGCCATGCCCAGCCTTTTACATTTTTGAACACCGCTTTGCTCATCACGGTATTATCAAACACCGCTGGGGGCTTACTGCTCGGGTGCGGTTGGAGAATCAGGGCAGTGGTAGAGCTTACCCTCATGAGACTACCTTGGAGGGGCGCATTTGGGATCGCCTTAACCTCCTGCGCTCCTGCCGTGTCAACCCTAGCCCTATTCTAGGCATGGTTCGGAAAGGGCTTCTGCCCCTCCTTTCTCAGCTTACTAGAGGCGATCCAGATTTAAACGTCACGGATCGTTATGGGGTAACTCATAATATGTGGGTGGTGACTGATAAGCAGAGCATCGCTGAGGTTTCTGCTTGGGGTGCTGATAAGATACTTTACATTGCTGACGGACACCACCGCTATGAGGCAGCCTTAGCCTACCAAAGAGAGCAGCGAACTGCCTGTTCCTCTTACAATGGGAACGAGGTTTTTGACTTTGTGATGATAACCCTAACTGATGCTGAGGATCCCGGGGTGATTACCCTCCCTACCCATCGCTTGGTCCGGTTACCTGAACCCCGAAGCTTAACATGGTTGAGGAAGAAATTGCGCCTCTTTTTTGACTTGGAAGAACTTAATCCTGCTGGTGCTACCTTGCCTGGAATCATCAAGGTGGGGCGAGAGACTCTAGAAGAAGGAAATAAAAAGGGCATAGCTATAGGACTTTATGGTTTAAATAAACAGCGTCTATGCTTGCTAACGCCTCGAGAGAGGGCGACTCTTCAAGGCTTACTACCATCTAATCACAGTCAGGATTGGAAAGACCTGAATGTTACCCTTCTCCACTATGTAATCCTGCCTCAGATAATAGGCATAGATACCCCGCAAAAGGAAGAAAATTGTTTAGGGTATACCCACGATGCGCAGGAAGCCATAAATCGGGTAGACTCAGGTGAGTATCAACTAGCTTTCTTGATGAACCCTGTCTCTATTCCCAGTGTCTTAACCGTAGCTGATGCTGGTGACAGAATGCCACCAAAGTCCACTTACTTCTATCCCAAACTGCCTACCGGTTTAGTGATGTATCCATTGTGGGGGGAGGGGTAGCTCCACAGTTTCTGTGCCATTCATAACTTTACTAAATATTTCTCAAAATCCTTCACTTTGGGCAGCTTTTTACTCTTAGTTACTTCTATAATGTATCCCTCTTCTTTTAACCGTGCCGCTTGTGCCTCCACACCGCCGGGGAATTTCTCGTTTAAACTTCCATCCTCCCTGATTACTCGCCAGTAGGGTGTTATCTCTCTCTTTCCCCTTCGTAAATCCTCTTCTGCAGTTTCTGCAGCAATCCGAATAAAAATCCCAGTGGTTAATGGACAAGTGGAATCAGCATGAAAGTCCTTAGCTAATCGCTCCCTGAGCTGAGTTATAGTAATAAGCTTTCCTTTCGGTACTTTACGCATTAAAGCATCAACAAGAAGCGGTGTAGGAACAAGCATCTTTCCGGCACCAAATCTTTTTTGCATCTTGGGCGGTGTATCAACTACTTTGGGCTTCAGCTCCTTTTCTAACTTTTCTCGCCAAGTTCGGCGTGGTTTCCATTTAGTGTCCATACTTATATCTACCTCCATATTAAATTATCTTTGGCTTCTAATTATCTCGCTTAATCCGCTCCAGTCTGTATAATTCTACTATCGTGCTGTAGTAGCTGCCAAGACTGCTACATGCTTCGGATTCATCGAGGGGAAAGCGGGGTTAGGGCTATCTCATTGATATTGGCTTTGTCTTCTGCTATCTTTATCTTTGCAGAAGGAGGAGGAGTGAGAGTTTCCAAACGCCTTGAGGGATTGCCCCTCTATCTCTTTGTGCAAATCTCGGAAAGGATTGCCGAAAGGGAGGCTAGGGGAGAGGAGGTAATTAGTTTTGCTATTGGTGATCCTGATATCCCTACCCCAGACCATGCTATTGAGCGGCTCTGCCAAGCAGCCCGAGACCCGGCTAACCATCGTTACCCCGAAAGTCAGGGATTACCCGAGTTTCGTCTGGCTATTGCTGAATGGTATGAAAAGCGCTTCGGCGTAGTGCTTCATCCTGACAAAGAGGTATTGCCACTTATTGGTGCCAAAGATGGCGTGGGACATGTTGCCTTCTGCTTCATTGACCCTGGTGATGTTGCCTTGGTGCCTGACCCTGCCTACCCGGTCTACTCGGTGAGTGTGATGTTTGCTGGTGGTGAACCATACTTTATGCCTTTAGTGGAGAGAAACGATTTCTTGCCTGACTTAGAGCAAATACCACCCGAGGTAGCCCACCAAGCCAAGCTCTTATGGCTAAATTATCCCAATAACCCTACCACCGCAGTAGCTGGACTCGACTTCTTCGCGAAGGTGATTAGCTTCGCTAAAAAGTATGACCTAGTGGTTTGCCATGATGCCTCCTACACCGAGGTGGCTTTCGATGGTTATCGCCCCATTAGCTTCATGCAGGTGCCCGGGGGTAAAGAGGTAGGGATGGAGTTCCATTCTTTATCCAAGACTTATAATATGACCGGGTGGCGAGTGGGAATAGCGGTGGGCAATCCTCAAATGATAGATGCCCTGAGAAGAATCAAGTCGAACCTGGATTCGGGGATTCCCCAGGCTATCCAATATGCGGCTATTGAAGCACTGCGAGGACCCCAGGATTGCATTAAGGAGCACAACCTTCTCTATCAGCGGCGTCGTGACCGGATGTGGAAGACTCTTACCGAGATAGGTCTGAAGACAAAGCTTCCTAAAGCCAGCCTTTATCTATGGGCAAAAATTCCTCCCGGCTATACCTCGGCAGAGTTTGCTACTAGGTTACTAGATGAGGCGGGGGTGGTAGTTACCCCTGGCACAGGCTATGGTAAATATGGTGAAGGCTATATTCGCCTCTCGTTGACAGTCCCAGATAATAAAGTTGAGGAGGGATTAGCTCGCTTATTAGCCTGGCATAAATCTGAGGGCTAGGGCAAGATAACATAATAAATAATGTTAATTTGACATAAATCTGGTGGGTTGACATAAATTATTGACATAAAGGAGGAATTATTCCCAGAGAACCTTTGCTTGTCCAACCGGCTCAGGAAAGAGCGTTTCTCGTCGGGGTGGAGCTGAAAAGCCATAAAGACCGGTGGTCAATAGGGGACTCCCTTGCTGAACTAGCCCAGCTTGCTCGCACTGCCGATGCTGAAGTAGCCGGGGAGCTAATCCAACGATTAGAGAAGCCATCGCCCAACTATCTGGGTAGTGGCAAGCTTAGAGAACTCATAGCGCTGAGGGAACAGAGCAGATATAGCATGGTAATTTGTAATGATGAGCTTTCCCCACAGCAGCAGAGGAATCTGGAGGAGGCTCTTCAGGTTAAGATTATCGACCGTACTGCCTTAATTCTGGATATTTTTGCTCGGCATGCCCTGACTCGAGAAGGGCAACTGCAAGTGGAGTTAGCCCAAAATGAATATCTATTACCTCGTCTTGCTGGGCAATGGAGCCACCTGGAGCGTCTTGGCGGTGGTATAGGTACCAGGGGACCTGGTGAATCACAGCTGGAGACTGACAGACGCCTCGTCACACAAAGGATTCACCGCTTAAAAGCCGAGATTGAAGAAGTGCGCCGGCACCGGGCTCTTTACCGTCAGCAGCGTAAAAGGAGGGGTATCCCTATTGTCGCCTTAGTAGGCTACACCAACGCTGGGAAAAGCACGCTAATGAACACGCTAAGTAATGCCAACGTATTAGTAGAGGATAAGTTATTTGCTACCCTCGATCCGGTAACACGTCGCCTGACCTTATCCAATGGACAACAGGTGCTACTAACTGACACCGTGGGCTTTATTCACAAGTTGCCACCTACCGTGGTCACTGCCTTCAGGGCTACCCTTGAGGAACTAAACGAGGCGGATCTGTTTCTCCATATTGTGGATATAACACATAAAAATGCTGCTGAGCAATGCCAGACCGTGGAGGAAGTGTTAGATGGTCTTAGCCTTGGCAATAAGCCAAGGCTAACTATTCTGAATAAGATCGACTTGTTGTCAGAGAATGAGAGTTCAGGAGAGGCTCTCGTTGCCAGTCTGATGAAAGAGTTTAAAGTAGCCAGTCAGGGAATGGTGCCCGTCTCCGCTGCCAAAGGATGGGGGCTGCAGCAGCTCTTGGATCAGATTTCTGCTCGTATAGTTATGTTAAGAGATTGACAAACAAGGGGTGCATAGGTATAATGTCGCAAAAGTGTCATTTTACGACGTAAACTGAAGAGAAAAACCATGGACTTAAACCAACTGATTAACCAATTCTTGGAATACCTTGAGGTAGAAAAGGGGCGCTCTTCCTCCACCACGCGAGTCTACCATCACTATTTAAAACGCTTTTCGGAATGGCTGGCGGCAACTTTTCCCCAAGTAAGACCTGAAGATATAGATTTGGGTCTGGTTCGTAAATATAGATTATATTTAGCCCGGCTAACTGGTGCTGATGGCTTACCTCTTAAAAAGGCTACCCAGAGTTATCACGTCATCGCCCTCAGGGCTTTCCTGCGCTATCTCTCGGTGCAGCGTAATATTACCACTCTATCACCCGATAAAATAGAGCTTCCTAAAACTGCGGGGAGAATGGTTACCTTTTTGAACTCCGACCAAGTAGAAAGACTCCTGAGCAGTCCAGATACGTCAAAGGTGACCGGACTAAGAGACAGGGCGATTTTGGAAACCTTGTTTAGTAGTGGTCTGAGAGTGTCGGAGTTAGCACAGCTAAATCGCGACCAAATAAACCTAGAGCGCAAAGAGTTTGGTGTAATTGGTAAAGGTGGTAAACCACGAGTGGCATTTCTGTCCGACACTGCCGCAGAATGGCTCAAGCGCTATCTTGAGCAGCGAGAGGATTATTTCAAACCCCTATTTATTCGATATCGGGGACACGAAGATGTCACCAGGGATGGCGAGAAGATGCGACTGACTCCCAGGTCGGTGCAACGAATTGTAGGCAAATATGCGAGAAGATGTGGCTTGCCGGTAAAGACAAGCCCCCACACCCTAAGGCATTCCTTCGCCACTGATCTACTTATTGGTGGCGCTGATATTCGTTCCGTTCAAGAAATGCTCGGACACGAAAGTATTAGAACTACCCAAGTCTATACCCATGTAACCGATAGACAATTAAGAGAGGTACATCGAGCATTTCATCGTAAAAGCAAGATAACAAG
>CAZUZX010000033.1:0-11159 GCA_964624525.1 uncultured Dehalococcoidia bacterium
TTCACTCTCGCTTCACCTTGACCATGGGTAGCTCACTCGGTTTCGGGTCCAATCTATGCCACCCTCCAGAGACAATTACTTGCCTCTCGAATCGCCCTATTCAGACTCGCTTTCGCTTCGGCTCCGCATCTCCAGATGCTTAACCCAGCGACATAGATTGACTCGCCGGCTCATTCTTCAATAGGCACGCCATCACTCCGATAGAATCGGAGCTCTGACCGCTTGTAAGCACATGGTTTCAGGTTCTATTTCACTCCCCTCCCGGGGTGCTTTTCACCTTTCCCTCACGGTACTAGTCCCCTATCGGTCGTCAAAGGTATTTAGCCTTAGAGGGTGGTCCCCCCTGCTTCCCACAGGATTCCCCGTGTCCCGTGGTACTCAAGGTCATAGCCGGAGCCTTCTCTCCTTTCGCCTACAGGACTATCACCTTCTTCAGTAGCCCTTTCCAGGGACCTTCAGCTAGGATGAAAGCTTATCACTCCGTGCCCTGACTTGGATCAGGGCTGCTACGCCTTACAACCCCCTAAGGGCATAAGCTCCAAGACCAACTCTTCCCTTAGGGTTTAGGCTCCTCCCCTTTCGTTCGCCACTACTAGGGGAATCTCGGTTGATTTCTTCTCCTCAGGGTACTAAGATGTTTCAGTTCCCCCAGTTCCCTTAACCTAGCCTAATGTGTTCGACTAGGTATATCCCGATTTTATCGGGATAGGTTACCCTATTAGGGTATCCACGGTTTAGCTTGCTCGACAGCTCACCGAGGCTTTTCGCAGTCTTGCCACGCCCTTCTTCGGCCCTTGACACCAAGGCATCCACCATGTGCTCTTAATAGCTTGACCTACATTACCCGGAGGCAATATCAATATTCAATTGTTAACGTGCTAAAGCAAAGCGAGCGGCTGGATGTAACCAAGCCGCTCGCTTAGTATACATCAGCCTACCACTCGTATCAAGTGTCTATTTGACTCATCTCCCCCTTTTCGTGATTAATTATAAAATTTTGCCAGCCTACTTGTCAAGAGGATTGAATTTAGCAAGCGGATAAAAGTATACTGGTGTTGGAGAAGAAAAGACAATGCGTATTGTTCTCGGCTGCGACCATAGGGGTCTAAATCTCAAGCAATCCATAATCAACCTTATTAGTGAAATGGGATATAGTTATGAAGATTTCGGCTGCTATAATAACACTCCGGTAGATTATCCCGACATTGCTCAGAAAGTAGCCCAGGCGGTGGCGGAGCGAAAATTTAATTATGGCATCTTGATATGTAGCAGTGGCATTGGCATGAGCATAGCCGCAAACAAAATAAAAGGAATAAGAGCAGCACTGTGCCATAATTCCTTCACTGCTCTCTGTGCTCGACAGCACAATGATGCTAATGTGCTTTGTTTGGGAGAGGATGAAGTGGGGCGAGGATTGGCTAGAGTAATTGTACGAACCTTTCTTAATACGGAGTTTGAAGGGGGAAGGCATGCCCGCCGCCTTGAGAAAATAAAAAATCTGGAAGCTGGAGAACCATAGAGAAAGTATTCAAACATTAACTTTCAGAAGGCAATGGAAATAATCCCGGCTATTGACCTTAAAGGAGATAGATGCGTTCGCTTGTATCAAGGCGACTACAGCCAAGAAACAGTCTTCTCAGATAACCCAGTAGGTGTTGCCTTGCACTGGCAGTCTCTCGGAGCATCAAGATTACACCTTGTTGACCTTGACGGTGCTGTTAAGGGTGAGCTGCATCACTTAAAGACAATCAGTGAGGTTGTGCAAGCAGTGAAGATTCCCGTCCAAGTGGGAGGTGGTATTCGGCAATTGAGGACAATGGAGCAACTTCGAGAGGTGGGAGTGGAGAGGGTTATTCTGGGGACAGCGGCGGTAGAGAATCCTAATTTGGTAAAGGAAGCATGCCGGCGCTTAGGCGAAGTCATCATCGTTGGTATTGATACTCGAGACGGTTATATTGCCACCCGTGGCTGGCAGCAAAAGACCACACTTAGTGCCCTGGCGCTAATAGGGAAAATGGCAAAGCTGGGAGTGAAGCGTTTTATCTATACTGATATCACTCGCGATGGCACCCTCACCGAGCCCAATTTCGAAGCCATTGCTGAGCTGGTTAGTAAGACCAGTCTTCCCATTATTGCTTCCGGCGGTATCTCATCCCTAAGCCATCTTCAGAGGCTAAGCCAGCTTGGTGTAGAAGGTGCCATAGTGGGTAGGGCATTGTACACCGGAGATATACAATTGGCAGAGGCACTGGCAACTCTATTCACAGGAAGGACAGAAGGGGATGTTAAAGTTCGATGAGAAAGGGCTTATTCCGGCTATAGCTCAGGATGTTGATAGTGGCGAGGTGCTAATGCTGGGCTATATGAGCGAGGAATCATTGCGCAAGACCTTAGAAACAGGACAGGTGTGGTTCTACAGTCGTAGTCGGCAGGAACTATGGCATAAGGGGGCAACTTCAGGGGCTTACCTCATTCTGCATGGAGTATGGAAGGATTGCGACGAAGATACTCTGTTGCTTAAAGTGAAGCCTACCGGTCCAGTGTGTCACACCGGCAACCAGACTTGCTTTTTCCAACAGCTAACCCCAGAAACGGCCAATTGAACTTAGGAAAGTCCGGGCAACTTCTGAATTATTTAGCCATCTTCCTGAAGTTGATCCGCTTCAATAACTCCCCTGAGAGCAGAGATAGCTGCCTTTAGCTGAATATCACTAGGCTTTCGCGTGGTCATTGCCTGTAATATTAGTCCGGGAGCAAGAAGGTAGCGTATAAGGCGATTGTCAGCATGGGCAGCGCTAAAATGGATAAGTTCATAGCTAAGGGCAGCAATAACAGGGACCAATATAATGCGGGAAAGGATACGCAACCACAGAGTGGGATGACCCAGGAGAGCAAAAACAATGATAGCAATAATTAGCACCACGAGGAGAAAACTTGTTCCACAGCGAATATGGGCAGTAGAATATTTCCTTATTGCTTCTAGCTCCAAGGGGGCGCCATCTTCATAGGCATTAACCACTTTATGTTCTGCTCCATGATAGGCAAAGACCCTTCTTATCTCCGGTATCAGGCTTATTACCCCGAGGTAGAGAACAAAAATAGCAATACGGATGATACCCTCTACTATATTGCTGAGTAAGGCTGAGGCAAGGTAAGGATCAATGAAACGGACAAGAAACAGTGGACCTAAGAAGAAAAGAGCCACAGCAAAGGTAAGAGAGACAGCAATTAACATCCACAAAGTAAGAGGCGAAATCTCCTGCTTTTCCTCTTCCAGGGATATATTGGCAGAGTAGAGCAAAGTTTGTATGCCTAAAACCAGGGTCTCTAGGGGGATAACCACCCCCCTTACCAAGGGAATCTTCCTTATCTTCCCGGTATAAGCTGCTGCCAAAGGTTTAATAATCAGGCTTAGCTCACCACTAGGGCGATGCACTGCCATGGCGATGTTTTTCTGCCCTCGTATCATCACCCCTTCGATAACAGCTTGTCCCCCATAATGGAAAGTTTCAGGCAAGTTGTCCCTCCTTATAAAGTAGTGCGGCTCTTTAAACCCGCCAAAACCATAGATTGAAAGGGGGATTAAATAAAAGCAGACCTAAAGGTCTGCACTACTTATTTCTCTTAGCCGACAGGGGCTATTCCTTGACTTTATATCGCCGCTTGAATCGCTCCACACGCCCTGCTGTATCAACTATCCGCTGCTCACCGGTGAAAAAAGGATGGCATTTACTGCATACCTCTACCTTGATTAGCTGTTTCGTGGCACCAGTAATAAAAGTGTTACCGCAAGCACAAACTACTTTGGCGTCTGTATAATACCGAGGGTGAATCTTCTCTTTCATCTTCTAAGAGGCGGCATAGACACTCACCCTTCTTTTACCCTTGCTACTAGGCTCAAACTTAACCACACCATCAATAAGAGCAAAGAGGGTATAGTCTTTACCTACTCCCACATTATTACCGGGATAGATGCTGGTACCCTTTTGTCTGACGAGGATACTCCCCGCTCGCACCATCTGACCACTGTATCGCTTCACTCCAAGTCGCTTGGCTTGGCTATCTCGCCCATAGGCTGAGCTACCACCACCCTTCTTATGCGCCATTCGCCTTTACCTCCAATTTACGTCTTGCCTTACTCGGCCTACTTTTGCCTAGTAGTATCTCCTTAATAGCCAATTGAGTATATAGCCCTCGGTATCCTCTCTTTCGGCGATACCTTGCCTTTGGTTTATACTTAAATATAGTTACCTTATCCCCCTTTTCCTCCCCCAGGGCTTCAGCCACTACCTTTGCCCCTTCAACCGTAGGTCTACCGACCAGCACTTTTTCCTCATCAGCAACAAGGAGAACCCTGTCCAGTTCGACACGGCTGCCTCGCTCCACACCCAATTGCTCCACTTGGATAACCTGCCCTGGGGTTACCTTGTACTGCTTTCCCCCAGTTTCAACCAGTGCGTAAATCTTCTCCTCCAGATTACTTTGTTTGAATTCTACCCTTCCCCCAGCTTTGCTGTCAAGCGAGGTGGCTCAGTTGATTAACAATTGTAGGGAACGAACTCTCCGAACAAAGTATCGGAGTCCGCAAGGCGGACCGTGTCGTTCCTAGCTCGGGTGGACAGAGACGTCCACCCCTACGGATGTCTTCGCAATGACAAGTAAACATCCTCGTGGGTTAGCTTGACATAGTAAGTGGGGAGTTATTAGAATGATTCGAGACTTGGGGATATAGCTCAGTAGGGAGAGCGCTGCGTTCGCATCGCAGAGGTTGGGGGTTCGAATCCCCCTATCTCCATAAGCCCCTGTAGCTCAGAAGGATAGAGCAGCGGTTTCCTAAACCGCGTGTCGGGCGTTCGAGTCGCCCCAGGGGTACTATAATAGGGGATGTGATTACCTTATAATATAAGAGATAAGAAACGATGAAAAGTATAGCGATTTTTGGCGGATCAAAGCTTGGGCAGAGACCTTGGCGTCCTGGCAAGAAGGTGTGGTCAATTGCCATTTTCGGTGGCTCCGAACTCGATTTTCGCCAAGCTGAGTTAGGGGAAGACATTACACAGGTGGTAGCAGTGTCGCTACTCGGAGGAAATAAGATTATAGTCCCGCGGGATATGCCTGTCACTCTCTCCGGTGTCTCAATACTCGGGGGTAGGGAGATGAAGCGTTCTCAGGCAAAGGAGCCATCTCCAGCCTCTGCTAAGGCACTACACATAAATGCCATAAGTATCCTTGGTGGCTTGACGGTAAGCGAAGTGAGTGAAGAGTAGAAAGGGTATGAAAAAGGGGTGTAGCTCAGTTAGGGAGAGCAGCGGTCTCCAAAACCGTAGGTCGCGGGTTCGAGTCCTGCCACCCCTGCCAAATGCCGAGGTGGTGGAAGCTGGTAGACACGCCATCTTGAGGGGGTGGTGAGCGTAAGCTCGTAGGAGTTCAAATCTCCTCCTCGGCACCATAAAATCTTCTGCGGGGGCGGCGTGGCCAAGAGGTTAAGGCGAGGGTCTGCAAAACCCTTATTCAGCGGTTCGAATCCGCTCGCCGCCTCTATTTTTATTGCCGAGGTGGCGGAATAGGCAGACGCGACGGACTTAAAATCCGTTAGACCTCAAAGTCTGTATGGGTTCGAGTCCCATCCTCGGCACTTTGGTAAGCAACTGGTAAGCAATTTCCTCAAGTCCAGAAGAGAAGGTTTAAGCCCTCGCTCCATAGAGTTCTACGATGGTTATCTAAGGCTTGCTAACCCTGTGATAGGACTGCATGTTACAGGACAAGATATAGCCCAGTTTCTTGATAATCTTGGCTGTAGCAATGGTGGTAAACATGCTTACTATCGCTGTCTTAGAGCCTTCTACAACTGGCTATACTCTAGGAAATCTGGCTATAACCTTAGCCCCCAGGATAATCCTATTCTGGCTGTTGAAGCTCCAAAGGTAGAAAAGAGGATACTGCCCAGCCTAACACCAGAGCAATTAGACTATCTCATAGACCAGGCTGACTGTGTTAGGGATAAAGCTATCATATCCCTCTTTGCTGACTCAGGACTCAGGTTATCCGAGCTGGCTGGTATCAATCCTGATAACATAGACTGGCAGCATAGACTAATCAAGGTATGGTGCAAAGGTGGTAAAGAGGGACTAGCGCCTTTCGGGGAGAGGACTGAGAAGTTGCTGAAGGAATGGTTATCTCAGCACCAGGCTAATGATAGACTGTGGGATTTGAATACCAGGGGTATTGCTGAGATGTTAAAGCAATTGAAATCCAGGACTGGGCTACCTTGTAATGCTCACACCTTCAGGAGAACTTTTGCCAGCATCCTAGCCAAGAGGGGTATAGACTCACTCCATATTAAGAGGTTAGGAAGGTGGGAGTCCATCGCTATGGTGGAACGCTACACCAGGTCAGTGAAATTTGAAGATAGCCTTAAACTTTACCAAGCCATACTCAGATGACACCATGACCATCAAAGACCTGGGCAGATGGGAATCCCTGGAGATGGTGCAGCGGTATACTCGCTCTGTAACCTTCAATGATAGCCTGAAGTTCTATAAGGCACCGTTGTCATAAAAACTAGATATCGTCTTAATCAGAACTGCTTCTTGATAAATACTATCCCTCTGATAACGAGTGTGACAATCGGTGCAACGAAGTAGATGATAAAATCACCAGTACTCAAAGCGTCTTTCAATAACCACGCACCCAGTATCCAGCCGAGGGTAAAAACAATACCTGTCTTCCAGAATGAAAATAGTGTTATTAACGAACCAACGAAGCCAATAGCTGTGAACAAGAAAACCATATCAGAAGGGATTAAATTGCCCTCTCTAAAACTCTGTAGTATTGCAGAAATCGCAATCCCTAGAATAATTCCTGCAATAACCTCATATAGACCTGTCCCGAATTGTTTCATTCACTAGTCCTCCTTTGGAATGGCACGGGGAGACACCTGCTCGGTAACCTTTAACGATAGTCTGAAGTTCTATAAGGCACCGCTATCCCTCACTACAAGCCCGAAATAGCGGTTCTAAACCACTCTGGGAGTAGAGAAATCTCCCCTAGTCTGGAAAGTGGTCAAATTTTCGATTGTGGAGCGATGTTCTAGGTGCTGATGTTGCTTGGAAAGTCTAGACATGGTGCTGACATATACTAGGTCAGTAAAGTTTGAAGATAGGCTGAGGCTCTATAGGGCCATAGTGTACGGGTGAATTACTCCTCAAAGACTGCACCTGTAAAAGTATAGTTGCTTGTAAGTCAGCGAGGCAGAGCATTGTGTTCTGTTCGCTTTTGGATGCCCAGCCCGAGTAGAAAGCCGCCAATAATTCCAGGAGGTATAGATAGCCCAAAAGCGATTATTTGCAATCCCATAGGCATGTAATCGCCCATATATCTATCAAATCCATAAGGACCATGGCCCCAATAGCCACTCTCTGAGAGACCAAGAGCTAAGTAGAGGGCAGCTAGCCCTAGTAATCCCCCCACCAAAGCAAAAGGAGCACCTAAGCAAATGAACAAAATATGGAATACCTTTCTCTTCCTTCCACCAACTAGGCTGTTGCCGACCAAAAAGCCACCAACTAAAGCACCCGAAACACCGATTGCGGTAAGGCAAGTAAAGGTGAGTGGAGTTGACCAGTAAAAGTCATGATAGCTTCTCATGAGGAAAAGGCTCCCAAGAAGGATGCTGACAGCAACTAGTGCGAACCCAATAAGAGCTTTATTCGTCTGCGACATTATAGCACACACAGCTTGAATGCAAATTCAAGTTTGTCTAAAATGTGTGTGATTGTCAAAATGAATTGGTTTCAGCGTCATATAAACCTGACAGCCTTAGTGGTATGGTTTGCCATCCCGCTAATTAGCCTAGCACCTCTTTACACTATCATGGATTTTACCAGCGAAGCGGTAGATAATTACCTATTTCTGGCTTATCTTGCGTTTGTTGTAATTATTGCTGTCTGGGTAGCATACTGGTTAACCCAACAAAAGGGTAGAGACCCCGCTGAGACCCTGTGGATATTTCTTCCTTTTATTGGCTGGCTAATTTTGCTTTGCCTTCCAAACAAAAGAAAGATAACTCATTCTTCCAATTAGAACTTCTCTAGCTGTAAGTCTTGGCAGTAGTGGAATTCTGCCTCGCCAAATAAGTGAAGTCCAGAGTAACAATAGGTCTCCCCGGTCTGGAAGGTGGTCAAATTTTTGATTGTGGAGCGATGTTCTAGGGGCTGATGTTGTTTGGGAATCTCTGGTGAGGTGTTTGAGATATACCCCAAAACAGTGTCCTCCGACACAGCTTGCCCAAGAGCTACTTGAATGTTCGTTAGGTGCAGGTAGCCGCTCCACCAAGTGTCTGCCTGATAGCTGTGTTCGATAAGAACCTGACCATAGGAGCCACCAGCGTTAATGCGGCTTCCCTCAGACTCAACGCTTCCTGAAATAGGGAGGGCAACTTAGTTACTCTCCCCTATGTAGCTTGGTTCGCCTTTGATCTTATCCCTTCGCTACCGTCATATCAGCAGAACCAGATATTGAATTAATATAATGCGCATGCTCGGTATCCTGACCGGAAACACTGAATTCCAACTTGCCCGAACCTCCAAAATCGTCAACAGGTTTATCGGCATCCTCAATTTGGTTGGCATCGTCTTCGCTCAAAGTGATGCTGATTGAGACAGAAGTGCTTCCATTGGCTGCAATGGTTTTATCAACTAGTTTAGTGCCATAAGCTACCCAGTGTCCGTTGGCATCATACAGGGTCCAATGAACTGAGGTAACAGCAACCTCTTTGCCACCTGTTTCTCTCAATGTTAGCTCGACAGTGCTGGTACCATAGCCAGCTTCATATGATTTCCACCCATCGGTGTCTGCATCAGTGACTCTGAAAGCAACTGCCTCTGTAGGACCACTTACCTTCACTATTCCGTAATCATAAACCCAAGCTTTAACAAGAGAGTTAATGTTCTCCGTTGTAGCTTCATCAATTGCAAACTTAGTTGGTTTCGACACTACTGCCATAAGGATGAGCCCGATGCCGATAACAATGATACCGATGCCAATAATGCTTAGCCCCTTGTTATTCATCTCTCTATCACCTCCTTTCTATTATGGATAACCGCTCCTTTTTAATATCTGGGATTTCCCATTTCAACGCTTTTCCGTCAGGTCCAAACTCTACCCCTCGACCTCTATGCATGGGAGTAATCGGGGTAACAATTGTTGCTTCACCAGTTGAGGTATCAATAGTGACCAAGTAGTCACCTGTAGCTGTGAGAAATGCACTCCAAAGGGTGCCATCTGGGGCAAAAGTAAGGCCATTGGCACCAATATCAATTCCCAACGGTCCAATCTTTGCTTCTACTGCTCCAGTATTGGGGTCAATCAGAAGCAAAGAATCTGAAAAGGCCTCTGTAGCAAGTAAGCGATAGGGTATCTCGGAGGTAGACGCACCAGCTGTGCTTCTCGACAATAGCGGCGGAAGTAAAGTGAAGACAACAATAAAGCATAGTAAGAAAGCCAAAGACCGCTTACTCTGCATTACTTTCTGCCTAATCAAATGGTAATACCCTTATCCCGCAACTTGGGCCTGAGGTGAGGAAACACCCTAGGAAGATGTGATGTGCGGGAATAGCCTACCGCCTAAGCTTATATCACAACAGCTCCTTGCCTGTCAAGTCGCATAATCTCATACTAAATGTGCTATCCTCTTATCGGAACAAGCTCATTGTCCCTAAATTAGGCAAGGAATCTTTAGAGATGGTGCAGAGGTATACCAGGTCTGTTACTTTCAATGACAGCTTGAAGTTCTATAAGGCACCACTATCGTGAGAGGAGACCTTGAGAATAGCCTTAATACACTACGGAATTTCGACCTTCCATTTCAACGAGTCGCTTGACCAGCCGCTCCAGTCGTTTGGATAGAACAATACACTATGAGGATTATCCTTCAAGTCTTCGAATGTGTAGCTTCGGGTCCAGGAGTCCCCTGGATACAGCGTTCTGAAGAAGCCATATTGATTTAGGTTGTCCAGCCCCCATGTGCCTTCGTCTATGGCTTGGTCTGGTGTGTTATTGGTAAGCGTATAGTTGATTATGTATTGGTAACTGCCAGTTTTCTCAACTATGGTCACACTATTCAGTGTCACCGTAAGACCATCTGTGGCAACGTATGGTACGCCGATTTTCAGCCAGTATGGGTATGTCACCTTCAGGGTTGTTGAGCTGCCAATACTGCCCAGCTGAGCTGATATTGTGACAGTCCCTTTTGTGACTCCAGTCAAAAGCCCCTCCGAACCCTCTACGTTGCTTATTGAAGCAACCGCATTATCAGAAGAAGACCAAGTCACCTCCGCCGTCAAATCAGCGGTTGTGTTGTCTGTGTAAGTGCCTGTGGCATGAAATGCCAGAGTACCGTCTATTTCAACACTGCTGTGTGCTGGTGATATAGCCAAGGACACGAGTTCTGCTTCGGTCACAGTAACCGTACAACTCGCCGTCAACCCTTGGTCAGCAGTTGTGACCGTTATCACTGCAGTTCCAACACCTACGGCAGTTACCAATCCAGATGCGCTGACAGCAGCGATGCTGTTGCCCGTGGAGGACCAAGCAACGTCTTGATTCGTTGCATTGGGCGGCAGTATTGTTGCAACAAGCTGTTCGGACAATCCCTTCGCAATTGTTGTGCTTGCTTTGTTCAGGCTCACCCCTGTGACAGGCTGAAGTGTGGCAAAGGCATAGTCAGGAGATACAGCTTCATTACCTACGGCGTCAGCCGATTTTACCTTGTAATGATATGTAGTACCAGCAGTCAAGCCAGTCAAATTGACAGTGTGGCTTGTGGCTAAGCTGCTGTCCAGAACAGAGGATGAACCGTAGCTAGAAGTTGTCCCATATTCGACCTGGCTGGTCGCTGGCTCGTCAGTCGTCCAGGTGATAGTAGCGGTGGAAGTAGTGATGTTAGAGGCGCTAATCTCAGAAATCACTGGTGGGGTTTCATCAGCTCCACCACACCCACCAGAGCCAGGAACCAACACTACCGAGACAGCAATGAGTAATGCGACAGCTAATTTCCTCATGCTACCTCCAAATCCGCTGGCTGGGTTAAGCAGAAGGAATCCCTTGCGACATTATAGCACACACAGCTTGAATGCAAATTCAAGTTTGTCTAAAATGTG
>CAZUZX010000034.1:0-1205 GCA_964624525.1 uncultured Dehalococcoidia bacterium
GCCTCGCAACCGCTAGCGCTCCTCGCAAAGACACTGCGTTTTTCAGCGGTCTCAAAGAAGTTGACCTTGAGTTTCTGTATCCTTTGTTTTCTTCCCTGCTAAGATGATAAAGGGGGAAGCCCGCTTTACATTCACTCCTAAAATCTTCAAATCTGTCGTGCTCTTTATTTTGCACTTTCTTCTCATCTGAACGATTTTTGAGGAAGAAAACGGACCTATGCCGGGAACTCTCATCAGTTTTTCCCTCTCGGCTTGATTTACCTCTATGGGAAAGGTTTCCCGATGCTGAAGAGCCCATTTTAGCTTTGGGTCTTGGTCATGAACAAGGTCTCCTGCAGAGTCATAAATTAATTCTTGGGGAAGAAAGCCATAATTTCGAATTAGCATATCTGCCTGGTAAAGCCTTGTTTCCCTGACTTTTGGAGAAGGCGAAAGATTTTCAAAGGGAGTCCCGGGAATTGGCTTGAAAGCGCTAAAGTAACACCGGGCAAGGGAATATTCTTTATAGAGTTGATAGGAAAGGGAGAGTATCTCTCGGTCCGTTTCATGAGAAGCCCCGACCACAAATTGAGTGGTTAAGGTTTTACCCTTGCCAGCTCTCTGAATAAAATCCCTTGCATGCTGAAGTTGAGGAAGGATATCCTTCACCATGTCCTTACTGGGGCTTATTCTTTTAAGATGCTGAGGGGAAACGGCTTCTAAATTTACCGAAATCCTATTTGCCAACTCTGCTCCCTTCTCTACCTGTGAGAGCTCAGCTCCGGGCATGATTTTAAGGTGAATATATCCCTGAAAACCACCTTTGAATCTTATCGCTTCTGCCGCTTGAATTAGTTTATCCATGGTTTTTCGGGGGCTTTCAAATACCGAAGAGCTGAGGAAAATCCCTTCTATTAAACCTCTGCGGTACAATTCTGAAAAAGCGGAGAGAATTTCCTCCGGGGAGAGGGAGAGGCGGGGGGAGCCCCGATCAGCTCGAAGGGCACAATAAAAACAATTATTTTGGCAATCATCACTGAGAAGGAGTTTGAGGATTGGTATACATCTTCCTTTTCCTACGCTGGGATAAATCCAGCAACGGAAAGGAAAATCTTGCCTTTCCAAAGGCGATTCCGAAGCCTCAAATTCGGCAGCTTCACCCAATTTATTTACTTTTCCAAATAAATCCAACCTCTGTTGAGGTGGATAGGTCTTTAATCCCATAA
>CAZUZX010000034.1:1305-2656 GCA_964624525.1 uncultured Dehalococcoidia bacterium
GTGGCATCCCTTTCCCCTCAATTTTAAGGTAAGTTCCGTCTTCTATTCCTTCCGGGATTTCAAGGGTGAATTTTACGTCTATTCCGGGGACATCATATATCCTCCCCCCAAGTAGAGCCTTTGTCAGCGTTATTTCCTTTTCTACATAAATATCGTCTCCATGCCTCTTAAAGACAGGATGGCTTCTCACTCGAAGTCTAACATATAAATCTCCGGCAACACCACCATCTTCTCCGGCTTCCCCTTCCCCCTCAATTTTGAGGATATGCCCACTATCGGCACCTTTTGGTATCTGGATAGTAAATTCCCTTTCCACTTCCAAAACTCCAAAACCTTTGCATCTCTGGCAAGGGAGAGTTATTATCTTGCCTTCTCCCCTACACTTGGCACAAGTGGTAATTTGCCTGAATATAGTGAAACTGCTTCTTTCCTCCCTTACAATCTGTCCTCTACCACCACATTCCCGGCATCTACTTAAGCCTCCCTTTTCTGCCCTTGTTCCTTGACAATGAGGGCAAACCTCAGTTTTGGGGAGCTTTATCCTTTTCTCCACGCCCAAGAATACTTCCTCTAGATCGACATCTAAATCATATTGAAGGTCTGCCCCTCTTCTTAGTTCTCTGACCCTTGTTCCGGTTGAGCCAAAGAAACTATCGAAAAAGCTCCTTCCAAAGCCAAAACTGCTAAATATATCTCTTAAGCCAAGTTCCCTAAATATGCTCCCAAAATCGATACCACCGAAGATATCCTCCGCAGTATAGCCCTCGAGTCCAGTGTGTCCATAGAGGTCATATTTACGTCTCTTCACCGGGTCCATCAGCACAGCATAAGCCTCATTTATCTCTTTCATCCTTTCTGCAGCTTCAACATCTCCCGGGTTTTTATCAGGATGATATCTTAGCGCCAACCTCTTATAAGCTCGCTTAATCTCTGAGTCACTGGCGCCTCTGGGCAATCCTAAAATCTGGTAATAATCCCTTTTAGCCACAGATGTTAACTCCCCCTAAATTCATCCCATCCTTTGATGTGAAATAAGGGGCTATACCCATGTTTAAAAATATCCCTTGTCTCGTCAAAATTCAAGCGCCCGCTTTTTAAGAGAAGCAAACTCGGAGCGAAATCCTCACCTGTCATTGCGAGGGACAGAGTCCCGAAGCAATCTCGACGAGGGAGATAGTAGTGAGATTGCTTCGCTTCGCTCGCAATGACAGAGAAGGAGTTACTAGATACTCTCACCTTTTAATTGTGCCATATATTGTGCCCGCAGCTCATAGAAGAATCGTTGATAAGCCTCAGTGTGGTAATCAGGATAGGTCCACGGTAAAGGTTCAAACCGCTTATGTCGGAAAAG
>CAZUZX010000034.1:2756-11107 GCA_964624525.1 uncultured Dehalococcoidia bacterium
TGTGGTAATCAGGATAGGTCCACGGTAAAGGTTCAAACCGCTTATGTCGGAAAAGTAGGGTAACCTCCCCATAAATACCTTGACCTAGATAGAGCCGATGCGAGAAGTCCTTGGTAGTAGCCAAGACTATCTTAGCCGGTGTTAAATAACCCGGATCAAGGTTTACCAGGCGTTTTCCTTCCTTAGCCAGGCTTTGCTCCAGCTCACGGGTAAAAAGCTTAATTTCTACGAGCTCGTCTGGACTCATTAAGTTGTGGAAGCTGAGGAATTGCCGCTTCAGCTCTAGACCCATCTCTGCTTCATAATATCTGGTAAAGTTGAAATCCATAAGTTGGCTCTTCAGGTCTATTGCTCCCAACTTTTCCTCCAGTAGCTTATATACTTGGGGCAGGATAAATAGCTGGGTTATCAGTAGTCCCACAAAGACTTTGACCGGTTTAGGTGCTTCAAATTTCCCTTTTGTCGCTTTCTGAGCCATGGCAAGCCTTCACACAAAGCCCACAAATATATTGCCCTATGTGTAAAGTTCTGGTGAACTCCCTTAATTGATTATAACAGGCAATGTGATCGAAGGCAGTTATTTCATCCTTAATTGCCTTCGCTGGACAGACAGATAGGCAAGCCTGGCAAGAACTGCAATCTCTTTGCACAGGATAGCCACGCTGGAGGGGAAAATCGGTAAGAATACTGGCTAGACGCACTTGAGCCCCCCACTTCTCTGTCACCAGCAAGTTGTTCCGTCCTCGCCAACCCAAGCCAGCTAGCTGCGCTAGCTTTTTATGTGAAGCGTGCCCTATCATCTTGTTCCAGTCAATGATCTGCGATGCCGGTATGGGGAGAGCACAGTAGCCAAGTTTTTCGATCTCAGCGGCTATTTTTAAAGCTACATTATCTAGCAGAAAATTAAGCTGTCGATAGTGATGGTAATAGATAGAATTGGGACCATCTTTCAGCGTGTCGAGCACCGTAGGCGAAACACGCACCCCAATCACTACCGCAAAAGATAGCCTGGCTAAGAGCTCCCTTGGCAATTCATAAAAGCAGCCTTGTTGCTCCCTTATATCTGCCACTCCTAATAAATCTATTCCACTCCTCCGCTCCATTTCCTTTAAAAAGTCTTGGTTAGCCTGTAAATCGATACCTATATTTTGCCTCCTTTACTCTGCCTTAGCAGATTGTTTAGCAGCTCCCATTTGTCATTGCGAGCGAAGCGTGGCAATCTCATCGGGATTGCTTCGTCACTATGCTCCTCGCAATGACAGCAGGAATTGCTAAACGACCTCACCTTGGTTGCATTGACATAAGCCTTGGCTTTAAGTTAATCTTAAATCACTCGCAAAATCATTACAAAACTTTTGACATCTTTATACGGGATTTATTAGAAAACATGGAGAGGCAGATGCCAAATATCCTAGATAGAATTGATTCTCCAACTGATTTGAAAAAATTGACCTACTCTGAACTCGAGGAACTTGCCGCTGAAATCCGAGATAAGCTAATCAGCACAGTATCTCGAAATGGGGGACACCTTGCCTCCAATCTGGGCGTTGTTGAATTAACCATAGCTCTACACCGAGTTTTCAACAGCCCCGAGGACAAGATAGTATGGGATGTGGGGCACCAGAGCTATGCCCATAAGCTACTGACTGGTCGCCGCAGAGAATTCGCCAGTATTAGGCAGTATGGAGGTCTAGCCGGATTTACCGATCGTATGGAGAGTCCCCATGATATCTTTGGAGCGGGACACGCTTGCACTTCCGTGTCTGCTGCTTTAGGAATAGCACTTGCCCGAGATCTGGCGGGGATGACCTATCACGTAGTGGCAATCATTGGTGATGGTGCTCTCAGTGGTGGCATGGCTTTTGAAGCTCTCAATCATGCCGGACATCTAGGCAAAAAGATAATCGTAGTTCTTAATGATAATGGCATGGCTATCTCCCCCAGCATCGGTGCACTTTCCCGGTTGCTAAACCGAGTAAGGCTTGACTCTAAGTACGAGCTGGCAAAGAAGGAAGCAAGGAGGACTATTGCTCGACTTCCTCTTGGAAAACCAGCTTGGGCGCTAAGCAAACGGATTAAGGGTCGTTTTAGGAGAGCACTTATCCCAAGTGCCTTCTGGGAGGAACTTGGCTTTACCTACCTGGGACCAGTGGACGGTCACAATATTAGAAAGCTTGAGGCAGCCTTAAGCCGCGCACGAGACTATGAAACTAAGCCAACCCTGGTTCACGTACTGAGCCAGAAAGGCAAGGGTTATCCTCCGGCTGAAGCCGATGCGGCTAAGTTTCACGGCGTGCCACCTGATAATGCCAAGGTTGCTGATGGACCCTCCTATAGTGAAGTCTTCGGTAAGACTGTTCTTCGTCTGATGCGGGAGAATGAGAAAGTGGTAGCTATCACCGCTGCTATGCTCGATGGGACTGGGCTCACCATTGCTGCCCGGGAATTTCCGGACCGAGTGTTTGATGTTGGCATTTGTGAGCAGCATACCGTCACACTAGCTGCTGGGCTAGCTACCCAGGGCTTTATCCCTATTATTGCCATCTACTCCACTTTCCTCCAGCGAGCCTATGACCAACTCATCCATGACGTTTGTATCCAGAATCTACCCATAGTCTTCGCTATTGACCGGGCTGGCATCGTGGGCGACGATGGCAAGACACACCAGGGTGCTTTTGATATTTCTTATCTGTGCAGCATTCCCAATATGATTGTGGCTGCCCCGAAAGACGAAAATGAACTCCAGCACCTCCTTTTCAGCGCCGTTAGCGCTGGACAGCCCATGGCTATTCGCTACCCTAAAGGCAAAGGACCGGGCACACCTTTACAGCCAGACTTGCAGCCACTCCCTATTGGCAAGGGAGAGATATTGCGGAATGGACAAGACATTGCCATTTTAGCTATCGGCTCAACAGTATACCCGGCTCTTGCTGCCGCACAAAGATTGCAGGTGGAAGGAATTGAGTGCACCGTAGCTAACGCCCGTTTCGCTAAGCCTTTGGACTCGGAGCTTATCCTGGATTTAGCGGCTAGAATTAAGAGGCTCATCACTGTAGAGGAGAATGCTCTTGCCGGAGGATTCGGAAGCGCAGTGCTGCAACTGCTTCACAGCTCCAAACTTGTCGAAGTAAGGGTAGATTGCCTGGGGCTACCAGATGAGTTTGTAGAGCAGGGTCCTCAGGAATTGCTCCGTTCCATATTTGCCCTTGATGCTGAGGGCATAGCCCAACGTATCGAAAGCTCCTTTCTAACCCTTCCTCCCCGCTCACCTACTGGACAACGATAGAAGAACAGCCGATGGAGTTGCCTTTAGTTTTCGACAGGTATCGTGCCGAGATTGATGCTGAATTACGGTCAGCGTTGGCTAAGCACCAGTCGCCTATGTATGACATGGTGCGATACCATCTCGGCTGGATAGATGAGAAGGGGTACCCAAGACAAAATTCGGTGGGCAAGGCATTGCGTCCCACTTTGTGTCTACTCGCCTGTGAGGCAACTGGAGGAGACTGGCACAAGGCTTTGCCAGCTGCGGCAGCAATTGAACTAGTGCATAACTTTTCCCTGGTCCAGGACGACATTCAAGATAATGACCCGGAGAGGCACCATCGCCCCACAGTCTGGAGTATCTGGGGAAAGCCCCAGGCAATAAATGCCGGGACAGCAATGCACGTTCTTGCCAGTCTGACCTTACTACACCTTAGGGAGCGAGGTATTTCAGCAGAAAAACAACGGCGTGCCCAGTACCTCCTGAATGAGAGCTGCCTCAGGATGATGGAGGGGCAGTATCTGGATATCAGCTATGAAAGCCGGCTTGATATTGGAGTTAGCGATTATCTAGACATGATTGATAAGAAAACCGCCGCGCTTATCGGCTGCTCACTGGAGACCGGAGCTTTGCTTGGTAACGATGATGAATCTGTAGTTAGAGCCTTTCGAAATCTCGGTCGAGATATGGGAATAGCTTTCCAGATTCGGGATGATATCCTAGGAATCTGGGGTGATGAAAAGGAGACGGGCAAACTTTTGGCTGGCGATATTCAACGCAGAAAGAAATCACTCCCCATCGTATATGCCTTAGAGAAGGCAGAGGGAGAAATGAGAGGAGAACTGGTAAAAGTTTATCAAGACCAGGTTGTTGACCCAGAGGGTGTAGCCACTGTTTTGAGAATTCTTGAAGCTGTTGAGGCTCAACTCTATGCTCAGGGAGTAGCTGAGGAATACCGTGACAGAGCCTTAGCAGAAATAGAGAGGATAGTGCACTTACCATGGGCACGCGATAGTCTCGAGGAATTGGCTCATTTCGTGGTGAAGCGTAAATTTTAAATCCACCCTCATCCTTCGGGAGGCTCAGGACAGGCTCTAACCTCTCCCGTCAAGGGAGAGGAATTTTGAGCGAGGAAATACATTGAGCAAGTGGCAAAAGGAAAAGAGGCTAGTGCTAGAGGCAAGCCAGAAAATACTAGAAAAAGGTCTGGTTGTAGGTACATCAGGAAATGTAAGTCTCCGCCTGCCACCAGAAAACAATAGCAAGTTGCTAGCCATTACCCCAAGCCGGCAATACTATGATTTACTTACTATTGACGATATACCGATTATCAACTTTGAAGGGGAAACGGTAGAAGGCAACCTGACTCCCTCAGTAGAGGCAATGTTGCATATTGGCATCTATCAAATGAGGAAAGACGTCAACGCAGTGATACATACTCACTCAGTTTTCGCTAGTGCTCTTTCTGTCGCTGGCTTGGAAATCCCCGCTATCTTAGATGAGCAAATTACCTTCCTTGGGGGAGAGATAAAGCTAGCTAAGTATGCCCTCTCCGGCAGCCAAGAGCTGGTGAGAAATGTCCTTGCCACACTAGAGGAAAGAAATGGGGTGTTATTAGCCAATCACGGGGTAGTGGGGGTAGGGCGGACGATGCGCGATGCTTTAACCGCTTGCGAACTTGTGGAAAGAACGGCAAAGGTCTATCTTCTTGCCTTAATGGCAGGAAAAGTCAATCCCTTGCCTGTGAGGGAGCAGAAATAGTAGGGGACGAACTCCGTGTCGTCCCTTTACAATAGGGTGGACACCCCGACAAGATGTTCGTTAATAAACGAGCACAGGGGCTTTTCAGGATAACCCCAAGGTGCTAAAATGTAAATTGCCTTCTGGTGGTTAGAGCGGGGTGGAACCACCCGTTCCCATCCCGAACACGGAAGTGAAACGCCTTAGCGCAGACGATACTGAGGGGGCGACTTCTTGGGAAAATATGCCACTGCCAGGAGGCTTTTATTTGCTGCCAAGCTTTTGCTTCATCCTAAAAGACCACTGGCGCTGTAGATATTCCAGAGCCTTTTTGGTATCGCTGGCAATCCTTGCCTTATCACAATGCTTGAGGCGATGTTTGAACAGCCAATAAGTAAATTCCTTTTGCTCCCTAAGAGTAATGCTCTTGCCATGGGAATAGCCCTTTTCCTGCTTAAATTGATGTAGCAGGGTAAACATGTCAACGCCATAGACTCGCTGATAAGCCTCCTGCTGGATACGGTCATCTCGATAAGAGGTAAACCTTCTTCGCTCCTTATACACCTCTTCCTCGATCGCCAAGATTAAGGCTTCTTCCATAATTATCCCATAAAGATAATTAAGATAAGCTTGATATTTAGCCCTACCCATGAGGTGGCTAAACTCTCCCGAGGATAAATCAATCGGAGGAGTAGCAAGAAAAAGCAGGTTAATCTTTTCCTCCTCGGGGAGGAGACCATCTACCTCAGCGCAGAGGCGCTCTGCGAGGGAAAGCCAGTCAAAAGCCTCACCACTAATGAGATAACAATAACAGCGTCCATTATAGACTTCTTCCGCACTACCCCACAAACCCATAGCTTCCAGCAAGGCAATATACCAATGCTTGCCATCCAAGATAGACTGTTTCAAGTGTTGGATTGCCTCAGCATCAGCGGGGTGGTGTGAATCGGCTAACATAACAATACCTTTTTCGAGATTGATGGGCAACTCCCTCCGGTCATTGCGAGCCAAAGGCGTGGCAATCTCTGAGATTGCTTCGGGGCTGATGCCCCTCGCAATGACAGATAAACACCCTCTTTACCCCATTTTAGCACAAGGCATCAAGATTTTGTAAATACCCCTGGACTCAGCTATTATAAAGACTACTATGCGGGAGCAAAAAGTGGTGAAAGCTGGAAATGAATCGCCCCAACTCCTTTTCGGAACTGGGGGCACCCCGGTTAGTGCTAAGTTACCTACTACCCAAGCTGGGATTGAGCGGATAAAGGAGCTCGGTCTGGGATGTATGGAAGTGGAATTTGTGCAAGGGGTGAGAATGAGCCAAACTATGGCTCGTTCCATAGGAGCCTTGGCAGTCCAAAAGGAGGTTACTCTAACTGCCCATGGACCGTATTTCATCAATCTAAATGCCGTTGAACCGGAAAAAATACGCGCCAGCCAGGAAAGGATATTACAAACCGCCCGCATTGCTGCTCTCCTTGGTGCCAAAAGCATCACTTTCCATGCTGCCTTTTACTTGAAGAGTTCCCCCGCTGAAACCTATGTTGCTGTCAAGAAGCATCTCGAGGAGGTATTGAATATTTTGAGGAGGGAAGGTAACAAGGTGATGGTCTGTCCTGAGGTTACCGGAAAACCCTCCCAGTTTGGCACCATAGAAGAAGTGCTCCAGCTCAGCGCCGAGCTAGAAGGGGTAGCTCCTTGCTTCGATTTCGCCCACTGGCACGCTCGGACAGGAAAAGCTAACTCCTACCGAGAATTTATCGGTATCTTGGATCAGATCGAGCAAAAGTTAGGCCGGCAAGCTTTAGACAATATGCACATCCACCTCTCTGGGATTGCCTATGGTAAAAAGGGTGAAATCAAGCACCTGATGCTAAAGGAATCAGATTTCCAGTATGTGGAGCTACTCAAAGCCCTGAAAGAGTGGAGGGCAAAGGGAGTGGTTATTAGCGAAAGTGTCCCTTACCTGGAGCGGGATGCCTTACTTCTGCAGCAGACCTATCTCGAGCTTCCCGCCTAAAGGTCCCCTTTAAGGGAACTTCCCCGGTATCAGTGTTTGACAATTACTGCATCTCCCCTGGTGGATATTGTATTCCAGGACATCAAAGACCTGCCTTTTAATGAGCAGGCTACCACATTTATGGCAATAGGTGTTCTCTCCAGGGTGTCCCGGCACATTACCTAAATATACATAATGCAAGCCCTCTTGATGAGCCCATGCCTTAGCTTTTTCCAGAACCTCTAGTGGCGTCGGCTCAAGGTGAGACAATTTTAGGTGTGGGAAGAAACGAGTAATATGCCAGGGGGTAAATTCGCCTAGCTCCTGGTAAATCCAAAAAGCAATCCCTCTCAATTCTCCCTCATCATCGTTATACCCCGGGATAATGTTAGTTACCACCTCTACCCACATCCCCCATTTTTTCCTTGCCCTTGCCGTAGCTTCTAAAACAGGGGTGAAATCACTAATATGGGCGATCTGGCTATAGGAACTTGGTGAGAAGGCTTTGATATCCACTCTGAAGATATCAAGATAAGGTCCGATAAGGTCTAAAGCCTGTGGGGTAATGTAACCATTGGTGACATAGTTAGTATATAGACCATGATTCTTAGCCAGCTTTGCTCCCTCTAGGGTATACTCAAACCAAATCGTCGGCTCATTAAAGGTCCAGGAGATGCCCAGGCAGTTATATCTTTCCGCTAAGGTAATACACTCCTCTGGGGAGAGATAAGAGGTTTCCCTTCCTTCCTGCCCTAGTTTAGCATGGGAGATCTCCCAGTTCTGGCATCCCGGACAGCGGAAGTTACATCCCAGGCTGCCCAAGGAAAGCCAACGGCTTCCCGGATAGAAATGGAACACCGGCTTTTTCTCTATCGGATTGACTGAAATTGAAGCCACCAGCCCATAAGTCAGAGAGCAGAGTTTGCCCCCTTGATTCTGTCGGGTGAAGCAATAGCCTCGCTTCCCCTCCCCGAGCCGGCAATGACGCGGACAGGTATCGCACCTCAGCCGATTATCGGAGAGCTTCTGATATAAGATTGCTTCTTTAAGCACTGGAGGAAAGTCGGGTAGATATCCTTATCTCAGTATTGGAAAGCTGCTTTCCACCCCACACTACCCCGGGAACAGCTACCAAGTATAAAATGTTACCTTGCCGCCCGTATACGGCAACCTGGTAATCTGTGGTTAGAGCTAGTGAGGTAGCTTTGCTATCTGTCCACTCACCAATGATTTTACCATCTATAGTGAGACTAATTCCCGGAGTACCGTCCCTTACAGTGGTAGCTCTGACTGTTAAAGTAACCTGAGCCGGGTCATGCTGGTGCCTAGCGCAGAATTCCTTCAGCA
>CAZUZX010000035.1:0-7733 GCA_964624525.1 uncultured Dehalococcoidia bacterium
GCGGTATACTCTGTCCAGGTCAGCCGCTACCCAAGTAGCCGCACCAGGCTTAGAAGCATTGAAATTGTTTGAGCCCCATATCTTGAACTCCAGGGCTTCGGCGGGAAAGGGTCCATGGTCTTGCGTTGGGAAGACAACAACCTCGCAGAAAGCTGTCCCAAGGTCCCAAACACCATAAACCGGATTCCAGAAATGAGCATATTTGCGATCGTCCTCATCGCCCCAACTCAGGTCTGCATCAGGATCTTTGACATAACTCAACGCCCCACTGGCGGGAGCATGTCCGTAGCCCTCCATCCCCCCCGAGTCATATACAAGCCTCCCTGGGCCGGTGTTTTCCATAAGCCAGTAGTCATTAATCATAACATAATCGGTGTCCTCCGGGGGAATAGCGGCTGCCGAAGTCTTGGTCGGCACTGCTACCGAAATCAGCATAAAGCCAATTACTAGCGAGAGCAGGACTCTTAATATTTTTCTTCCCATTATTTCCTCTTATTCACTGCAAGTGCTTGCTCTGAAGCCCAACCCCCTCCTACCCCCCCGAGGGATGGGATTTATAATTCTCCCTCCCTTGGTGGGAGGGAGTCAGAGGAAGGGGGAATTCACCCTCACCTAACCTCTCCAATCAAGGAAGAGGAAATTGCTAGGTTCTGGCAAGATACTATATTTAGAAGGGTTCCGTCAAGTTAAGGGAAAGACCTTTGAGCGAGGGCGACGCAATCTTCGTAAGTGAATTTAACGCTTGCCTTTGCCATCACTTTCGCTCCTTGGTAGCCAAATGCTACAGGGAAAGACGACTTTGGTCAAGTATAGCTTTGCAGAGATTTATTCTGGCTCAAGCCCGAGAATAACCACTTCAGGGTTTTGGTAAACCACTTTTAGCCCCTGTTCAGATTGGAAATCCCCCCATAGACTTCGGTAGTAAAGGGAATTCGGCAGGTCTTGAGGCTTTCCGTAGGCTGTACCGGTGGCTTGGTAGGTGATAGCGGGGAAGATAGCCTCCTCTATCGTGGAAAAGACCAAATAGCTTGCCCCATATTTTTGCATAATTTGGATTGCCTCTGAAGGCTGGGTGGCACAGTAGGCTCGCCCTACATCATGGTCTGACTCTGTCCCATGACCATATAGTCCGTTATCAACCACTGGTCTGCGCTGAGCTACATCGAGTATCCAGTAGCCATAGTCCCACCAGCTCATGATGACTGCATCTGGCGGCGTGTTCTCTCTAAGGTAGATTAAGGCATCGTACCAGTTATTATCGGGAGCCATTCTGGGGTCAGAGCCAAGGGAATAAGCCAAGGGGGAGAGCGCAATCAGAATGGCGAGAATAATTACGGCGACAACCTTCTGAATATTACGCTCCAGTCGGCGGGTATAGCGAAAATCAAAGAAAGCAGCCAGGGCTAGCCCGGAGAGTATGGCCGCAGCAGGGGTAACATAGAGTATAACTCGCCGGGCAAAGAGACTTAAAATGAATAAAGCCACCAACCAGCTTAAGCAGAAAATATCGGCGGGGCGGTGAAATTTTAAGGCAACATAAAGCCCAAGTAATATCAAGAAGATAAAAAATTGATAGAGGAACACATCGGCAAGGGCTAAGCCTTGCATTTCGGCAATAAAGCCTCCCCCGCCGGGGAAAAGTAATCCCTTAATTATGCCAAGAACGCTAGAGGTAAGCCTTAAATTTACCACGGCAACAAGCAGATTAAGAAAAACTATGAGGGCAAGAGGTTGCCAATTTGACTCTTTTATGGCAGCCATAGCCCTGACAGATAATTGTTTGGAGGTTGGCTGGTACTTGATGGCTAAGCTCGGCTCTTCATATCTCAGGAATTTAGCCAGCAGTTCGACTACAAAGTAGGTAATCACAATGATTAACAGCAACCCAACGCCAACCCAGGACCATTCGAGGTAAAGGATTAACTCAATACCAATGACCACAAGTGCAGCTAACCCCCATCCCAGGTCTAGTCTGCCTATCTTTAGGTGCCACTCTCTGGAAAGATAAAAGGCAAAAGCCCCGATCATTATCAGTAGCACACTTAGTCCATCACGATCGACATAACCAGCGGCTTGCATAAAGTAGGCTGGGGGGAGGAGAGCCCAACTAAGGGCAGAAAACAATGCCACGCGCGAGTTATAGATTTTGCTAACAGCTAGATATATGACAATGACGCTGATAACGCCGAGGGTGGGGGGGAGGAATTTGCAGGTAAAGGTTAAGGCATCTGAAGGTGAAAGTGGGGAAATAAAGCTAATAGCCTTGGCAAGGTAGGCAAGGGGGTAAGCTAATCCGCTAGGAGGCATCTCAGGAGGGATAGGCTGTCCGTCTAGAATTTGCTGTGCCCCCCAGTGGAAGATGTAAGAGTCAGCACTTACCATATAGTAATGGTCGGTTTTGAGAAGGTGTAGGGAGCGGACCAAAAAGGCATATATGGCAATCAGTGAAAGGAATAGTAGAGTAAACTGCTTTTCTGAGAAGCGGGGGAATCTTGTCGGGGCAGCCCCTTTGGTTAAAGCACGTTTCTGAGATGGCTTTCGCCGTTTAGCAGGCATGGCTTTGCTCTATTTTCCCACGTCCAGTTACCACTAAATAAAACTCTGCTATGCCCCTTTCCCCAGATATTCTACCAGGGCTTCTTGCCATGGTCTCATGTCATTTATTCCCAGAAGCCTGAGGTGATAGTTATCCAATACTGAGAAATTAGGTCTTTTCGCTTTTTGAGGATACTGGTCTGAGGTTATGGGGATAACCGGGGTCTTCAAGCCAGCTAATCTTAAGATTTCTTTAGCAAATTCATACCAGGAGCAAGCTCCTTTATTGGTAATATGAAATGTCCCGTAATATTCTGTGTCGATAAGTTGCACTATCTTTTTTGCCAAATCTTTAGTATAAGTAGGAGAGAAAATTTGGTCATTTACCACCCTCAATTCATTTTGCTCTCTGCCAAGTCTCAGCATTGTCTCTACAAAATTGCCACCTTTGCCACTTGAGCCAGCAATACCAAACAGCCCTGAAGTCCTGATAATGAAATGCTTCAGGCAAAGATGACGGACAAAGTTCTCACCGGCTAATTTAGATTTGCCGTATATACTAAGTGGGGCTGGGGTATCAAATTCTGTATAAGGGGTGGGGTGAGATTTGACTTCACCACCAAAGACATAGTCAGTGCTGATGTGCACCAATTTGGCATCAATTTGTTGAGCCACCACAGCTATATTTCGAGCTCCCAAGGCATTGACCGAGAAGGCTTTATCTGGTTCAATTTCACAGTCATCAACCCTCACGAAAGCAGCCGTATTTATGACGACTTGGGGCTTGTGTTTCACAAAAGCCCTCTTAACCACATCTATGTCTGTGATCTCTATGTCAGCATGGGTTAGGGGAATTGTCTCAAAGCTTTTGAGAACCTGACAGATGTCAGTCCCGAGTTGCCCGTTGGCACCGGTAATTAGAACTCTCATCTTCCCGAATACATTCTCTGGTAGTATTCAGTGTATTCTCCGCTCTTTATCTTGCGCCACCAAGACTCATTCTCTATATACCATTGCACAGTTTTTCCTAATCCCTCTTCAAAAGGTGTTATGGGTCTCCAGCCTATTTCACTTTCTATCTTGGCTGTGTTCAGAGCATAACGGCGGTCATGTCCAGGGCGGTCGGTAACAAATTTTATCAGGCTTTTCGGTTTAGCTAGTAGTTCAAGAAGCTGGTATACAACTTCCAGATTAGTCTTCTCGGTGCCTCTTTCGATATTATATATCTCTCCTGGCTTACTCTTTTGGATAATCATATCCAGCGCCCGACAATGGTCAACCACAAAAATCCAGTCCCTTACATTCAAGCCATCGCCATAGATGGGGATCGGCTTATCTTCCAAGGCATTAGTGATAGCTAAAGGAATGAGCTTTTCAGGAAACTGGTAAGGTCCAAAATTATTAGAGCAGCGGGTGATGACTACCGGAGTATGGTAGGTTTTATAGTAAGCAAGACATAAAAGGTCGCCAGCAGCTTTGCTAGCGGCGTAGGGACTATTAGGGGACAAAGGTGATGATTCAGTAAAGCTACCTTTATCTATGGAGCCATAAACTTCATCCGTGGATACCTGAATAAACCTCGGTGTGCGATACTTCTTGACACCTTCAAGAAGTATTTGAGTGCCTTTTACATTGGTTTCAAGGAAAGGCGAGGGATCTAAAATACTTCGATCAACGTGACTCTCTGCAGCAAAATTTATAATGGCGTCAAAGCTGCTATATAAAACTTTATCCACCAGCTCCCGGTCAGCAATATCACCTTTGATAAAATGATACTTTGTTTCGTTCTGGATATCTTTTAGACTCTCCAAGTTTCCGGCATAGGTGAGCTTATCTAAGTTGGTTACTTCCCAGTCAGGATGCTGCTCAAGAATGTAGCGGATGAAATTACTGCCGATAAAGCCAGCACCTCCGGTTACAAGTAGCCTCATTACTTCACCTTATCCTTACTTATGGGGCGGATGAAACCAGTCCCAAGATTGATTTGCCCTGGGGTCATTTTTATTGCCATTTATCTCTAGAGGAATAACAGCCGGGTCATTCCAGGGTCGGCGTTCTTCATCAGGACTTTTGTAATCGTAAAGTCTGGTCACGAAATAAACTGTTAAAGAAGGTTCACTGCTGATTGTCTTCGTCCCATGCCAGTAATGCCCCGGTATTCTAACCAGCGTCGGTTTATCTTCACTAGCAATAATTTCAGCTAGCCTTTTGGTCTCCTCTTCATAAGCGCAAATCTTCATTGCCCCCCTTAACACTAAGAAATAATCAATCTGTCCCCGAAAGTGCCTGTGCCAAGCTCTAACCATATTTGGATAACTGAAGCTCAAATTGACTTGTGTTATCCACTCATCTATAAAGTCCTTCCAGTCCCGCCTTAAAGCCTCGGCAAAGAACCCCCGCTCATCAGGTAACACTTTGAGGTCATATGTCTTCACCCCTTCCAGAAGATATTCCATCGTTATTTTAACTCCTATATTTGTCTATAATTCTATCTTGGCATCATCTCCGATGAGGAGCTTTATTGCTTTGAATCTTTCATCAGCCTTGGCAAGCCTGGTCCTTCTACCGATAAGGCTGTCTTCTAAGCGCTCAATGCGATGAATGTGACAGTTTTCCAAGATAACTGAGTGCTCCACTGAGGAGTCTTCTATAACCGTGCCAGCACCTATGCTAGTGAATGGTCCGATGAAAGAGTTCTTAATCTGACAGTCTGAGGCAATAGATACTGGACCGCGAATGGTGCTATTTTCGATAGAGGCTCCTTCCTTAACCTGTACTCTGCCAACAAGGCGACTTTGCTGGTCAACTTGCCCTTGAATATCCCTTTCCACAAACTCATCGAGGACAACCCGGTTTGCCTCTAGCAGATCATCCTTCTTACCAGTATCCAGCCACCACCCTTCGAGGATATGGCTTTGAACTGTTCTTCCCATGTCGATTAGCTTCTGGATGGCATCAGTTATCTCCAATTCCCCCCGCCAGGAGGGTTTGATTTGGGCTATAGCCTGATGGATTACCGGAGTAAATAGATATATGCCCACTAGAGCGAGGTTACTCTTGGGTTCCTTTGGCTTCTCCACTAGATGAATTGCCTCACCCTTTTCATTCAATTCAGCTACGCCGAAAAGGCGAGGGTCAGCCACCTCCTTTAGCAGGATAAGGGCATCAGGCTTATAATGGTTAAACTGCCGGACAAAATCTTTGACACCCTCTCTGATGAGGTTATCGCCAAGAAACATGAGGAAGGGGGAATCACCAAGAAAGTCCTGTGCTATCATCACGGCATGAGCTAGCCCCATTGGCTCAGGCTGCAAAATGTAGGTGATGTTGGCATCCCAATTTGAGCCATTGCCTGCTGCTTCCTTTATCCAAGGGTTGGTTTCCGGGGAGACAATAATGCCTATATCCTTGATACCTGCCTCCCTTACCTGATCCATTACGTAGAACAGGATAGGTTTATTAGCCACTGGCAGAAGTGCTTTAGCAGTGGTAGTAGTAAGAGGTTTTAGTCGTGTCCCCTTGCCTCCAGCTAGAATTAAGGCTTTCATTTTAAGCTTCTTCCTGAGTTGTCTCTCAACAAATGCGTTGTCTTTCTGGTTAGGCTTGCATTATATTATACTCGCTCCTTGGGGTGCAATAAGAAGCGCGGGAGTTTATTACTATAAGTTATCCCTGGTTCTGGTTTAAATGAGGCAGGCTAGTTCTGACAGCACTAATTCTAACTCAGGAATCTCCCTCCGTGGGAAGGTAGATCTGGGCTGGCTGCGAGGGCAAGTGGAGCAGATTTTAGAGAAGAATAGGGTCACTGAGGAGCGAAACTGGAATGGCTATTACCAGATTTGCACCTTTCATGCCCCCTTCCTCAACCCCAAAATAGATTACCCCCCATGGCTACCTTCTTGGCTCAAACAGGTGTGGCGGATGTGGTGGTATTTCAGACTCCCCTGGCAGGTAAGTTACCCCCATCAGTGGTTCTGGGACTCTTGCGGTCATGCCATAGTTTTATCCCATATTGATTTAAAATTGGCTGAGGCTGAGATTGAGAGTCTTCTTTATGCTCAAAGAGGAGACGGGTTTATTCCTCATATGGTGTGGAATAGGCGGAGGATGCAATGGGTAGATAGGCTATTACAAATACTTTATCCCTCAAGGCATACCTCCCCTTATATCCAGCCTCCAGCCCTGGCTGAAGCGGTAGAACATATCTATAAAGAAAGTGGTGATATGGAATTTGTTGTTGGGGTCTTGCCCCGGCTGAAGAAGTACTATTTGTATCTGAGCAAGGAGCGTAGCCGAGGTGAGGATGGACTACTGGAGATTATTAGCTCTTATGAGTCGGGGAAGGATAGAAGTTCAGAATATGACCTAGTATATGGTGAGTCTAACGCCAAGCCAGTGCTGCAGGGACCAATGTTTAAACTGGGGCGAAGCCACTGGAAATGCGGTTGGAACGTGGACAAAATTTTAGCTGCCAACCGATTTCGGGTGAAAGATTTGCTAGTCAATTGTATCTACGCCAATAACCTTTCTGCCCTTAGCTGCCTCTGCCAGGTGGCTAAGGATAAGGAAGGGGAGGAGTTTTCCCGAGAGAAGGCTCTCAAGGTAGAAGGGTCAATCTTGACTAAGATGTATGATAATGAGACGGGACTGTTTTACAGCCTGGATGCACGGTATGGGGAGGATAAACTAATAAAGGTAAGTACAGTTTCCTCTTTACTGACTCTTGTCTTGGATAACATTAGTCAGTCTCAGGTGGAGAGACTAGTTAAAAATCATCTTGGCAACCCTGAGGAATTCTGGCTGCGGTATCCCGTGCCGGCTGAACCGCTGAACTCTGGCAGAGCAGAAGTGAAGGGTCATATTATTTGGCGGGGCTTACAGACTTGGATTTATCCTAATTGGTACATTTTTCAGGGATTGCGTAAGCAGGCACAGCGTTTTCCCCAGCATCGCCAAGAGTATGAGATGATGGCTAATGAGCTTGTTTGGCGAAGCTACGAGCTAATCCAAAAAGAGGGCTTTTGCGATTTTTATCACTCCCAGACAGGTAAAGGGGGGGCTGCCTCTGAATTCAGTCTTTCCACCCTTATTCTGGATATGGTTTATGACCTGAGGTAAAGTAGTGGCATATAGACCCTTTCGCTAACTGGGCTGTATAATGTAAATACAAATAAGCTAGCTTGGGCTTCAAATACTAC
>CAZUZX010000035.1:7833-10679 GCA_964624525.1 uncultured Dehalococcoidia bacterium
TAACTGGGCTGTATAATGTAAATACAAATAAGCTAGCTTGGGCTTCAAATACTACAGAGGAGGAGGCTATGGTTGAATTTCAACATGATTGGCTCAGCAATATCCAGAGTATGCAGCGGGAGATGGAGCGATTACTAGACTATTTCGGTAGCTCCAAACCGCCAATAGTGCATTTTGCTCGAATGTGGGAGCCAGCTATTGATGTCTATGAGACAGCAAAGGAGGTGGTAGTGTTAGTGGAGCTGGCTGGGGTGAAGCAGGATGAGATCGAGATTAAGGTTGATGGCAATACCCTGGTTATCCGGGGGGAAAGAAAGGAAGCCCCTCTGCGCAGCAAGAGAACCTACTACCAGATGGAAATCCACCGCGGTCCCTTCGAAAGGGGTATCCTTTTGCCAACTACCATTGACCCGGAGAAAGCCAAGGCTTCTTATGAAGATGGTTTACTGGAGATTGTCCTTCCTAAGGTGATACCAGAGCAAGCCTTTCAGGTGAAGGTAAAAACCTCATCTGTTTAGGTTTAGACTAGTGCCTTTTTAATAAGGTGATGAAGGCAAACAATGGTGGTAAGCAATCAAAAGGAAAGTAAGCGAACTACAAAAGTGCCTATACCAGAGGAGTTGCCTGTTCTCCCTAGTGGGGAGAATGTCCTCTTCCCAGCTATTACTGTTCCTTTAGCAACACAAGAGCAAAGGGTAGTCCAACTGATTGATGCTGCTCTAGCTGAAAATAAGATTATTGGCGTCTTTGCCCAGCGTGCTGGTGCTGGGCCACCCACCTCAGATAGCCTCTACTCTATAGGCTCAGCAGCTCTCATTGCGCGAATGCTTAAGCTACCTGATGGCTCTATTCGCGCCTTCTTACAGGGTCTGGCTAGAATCCGTCTGCGAGAGATAACTCAGACTGAACCCTATATCAAAGCCAGAGTGGAAGTAGTGGAAGAAAAGATAGAAAAGACTACCGAGCTTGAAGCTCTAATGAGGAATCTGTTAACCCTATTCCAGAAGGTGGTTGAGCTTGCTCCTAGTTTACCTGCTGAACTAGGTGTTGCCGCGATGAATATATCTGAGCCAGGCGATCTGGCTGACTTTACTGCTGCCTACATTAGCCTCAAACGCGAGGAAGGGCAGGAAATTCTGGAAACCTTAGATGTTACCGAGCGTATTAAGAAGGTTACTGGCTATATTAATCGAGAGCTGGAGATATTAGAACTGGGGAGCAAGATACAGTCGCAGATTAAAGGTGAAATGGATAAAGCCCAGCGTGAGTTTTATCTTAGGGAGCAATTAAAAGCCATTCAGAAGGAGCTGGGTGAAGTCGATGAGCGCACTATGGAAATCAATGAGCTCAGGCAAAAGATTGAGCAAGCCCAGCTTCCTTCCGAAGCTCGAAAGGAGGCGGAGCGAGAGCTAGACCGCCTGGCTAAGATGCCTCCTGCTGCCGCTGAATATAGTGTGGCGCGGACATACCTTGATTGGCTAACCAATCTCCCTTGGGCAAAGAGTAGTGAGGATAATCTAGATATCGCTCGGGCGGCTACATTTCTTGATGAAGACCATTATGATTTAAACCGAGTAAAGGAAAGGATTCTGGACTACCTCGCAGTGCGTAAGCTGAAAAAGGATATGAAGGGTCCTATCCTTTGCTTTGTTGGTCCCCCGGGAACAGGCAAAACCTCGGTGGGTCAGTCTATCGCCCGTGCTCTGGGGCGGAAATTTATCCGTATGTCCTTGGGTGGTATCAGAGATGAGGCAGAGATAAGAGGGTTTCGTCGTACTTATGTCGGAGCTCTACCGGGCAGGATTATTCAGGGAATCCGTCGTGCTGAATCCAATAATCCAGTGTTTATGCTCGATGAGATTGATAAGGTGGGGATTGACTTCCGAGGTGACCCCTCAGCAGCGCTGCTTGAGGTTTTGGATCCAGAGCAGAATTTTAGCTTTGTTGACCACTATTTGGATGTTCCCTTTGACCTATCTAAAGTTATTTTCATTACTACAGCTAATATCGTTGATCCTATCCCTCCTGCCCTAAAGGACAGGATGGAGGTGATTGAGCTTCCCGGCTATACCGAGCAGGAAAAATTGCATATTGCCACGAAGTTTCTCGCTCCGAAGCAACTGAAGGAGAATGGACTGAGTCCAGAGAAGCTACAGTTTTCTGACGAAGCTATACTTGACATAATCCGAAGCTATACCAGAGAAGCTGGGGTGAGAAACCTGGAGCGGGAGATCAGTACTATCTGTCGCAAAGTAGCCCGACAGGTAGCTGACGGGGATGACCAGCTGACAGTAGTTAGTATAGATAAACTTCATGATTATCTTGGTGCTCGGAAATTCCGCTATGAAGTGGCGGAGGAGGCTGACGAGGTAGGTGTAGCTACCGGGCTTGCCTGGACCCCTGTTGGTGGCGACGTCCTCTTTGTAGAAGCGACTCTAATGCCCGGGAAAGGCAACCTCATCCTCACTGGCAAGCTGGGGGAGGTAATGCAAGAGTCAGCTCGGGCAGCCCTGACCTATGCCCGCTCTAAAGCTGCTTCTCTGGGTGTTGATGAGAACTTCTACGAGAAGAAGGATATCCATATTCACGTCCCTGCTGGTGCTATCCCTAAGGATGGTCCCTCTGCGGGCATCACTATGGCAGTAGCCTTGCTCTCTGCCTTGACCAGACGCCCGGTAAGCAAAGAGGTAGGGATGACTGGTGAGATTACCCTGCGGGGGAAGGTATTACCCGTGGGCGGTATTAAGGAAAAGGTGCTGGCAGCTCATCGGGCCGGAATTAGAAAGTTAATTCTGCCCAAGGAGAATGAAAAGGATCTGGAAGAGGTTCCCCAAGAGATAAAAGAA
>CAZUZX010000036.1:0-10508 GCA_964624525.1 uncultured Dehalococcoidia bacterium
AGGTCTCTCCTGGTCGCTAGCACCAAGCTGAGCACTGCGGTAGTGATTAGTCCCTCACCGATGGCGATAAGGGCATGCCAACCTCCCATGGCGGGAAGGGCAATGGAAAGGGGTACAGTGCCTGAAACCCAAAGCTCAATGGCACAGGCAACAGAAGCCAGGAGTACTGATACCCAGGCACCAATGAAGCTACCAACCAACCTGCCTTTTTTATCCTCTCCAATAAGCCCGGTGACCCCCCAGTAGAAATAATATCCCACAAAGCTGGCGATAATACCCATATTGAGTATATTAGCCCCTAGAGCAGTGAGCCCCCCATCCTGAAAAACTAAGCATTGGACAATCAGGACACAAGTCATTATCAATACTGCTGCCCAGGGTCCGAGAAGAATGGCTGCTAGGGCAGCACCAATAAGATGCCCTGAGGTGCCTCCAAGTATAGGGAAGTTAAGCATCTGAGCAGCGAAGATAAAAGCCGCCATCACCCCCATTAGAGGAACATGCCTTTCACCTAGCTTCTTATTCGATGTTCTTACCGCATAACCTATACCACCGGCTGAAATAGCGCCAGTGACTCCTACCGTGGCAATATTCAAAAAGCCATCTGGAATGTGCATCCTAACTCTCCTTTAATAGCGTTTAGAGTAATTGCAATTAGTTGCAATTACAGTGTTAAAAAATATGCTAACTGGATTCTCCATGAAGTCTAGATTTCCTCAAGGATGACCTTATGCTGCATAAAGTCAATGCTTTTGACCTTGGCTTGTAATTCTCTCTGAGTGCCAAGGAGACTGGTTAAGACGAGGTAGTTGCCCTGATCTTCCAAGGTCAAAACATCCCGCATAATCTCCCTTTCAGTTCCTCGGGTAGTAAGAAAAACAATAGCTTCACACATCGCTTCTTTTTGATAATTAATGCAACTATTTGCATTATAAGCCCAAAAGAAATAAAAGTCAATTTTTACAACGCCGACAATGACCAAAAATAGCCAAATGCCTCAGGTCAGCCATAAAACCATACTTCTCTCTCAGGACGTCTTTCAGATGGGAGAGCAAGGTTTCGTCAAGGTCAGTAATCTTCCCACATTTCTGACAAACTAGGTGATGGTGATGACCCTTCTCAGCGGAATGGTAGCGTACCCTTCCTTCCCCAAGGTCTGTCTCGGTAACTAATCCTAACCTCTCAAGTAACTCCAGAGTGCGATAAATAGTCGAGATGTTCATCCGGGGATATTTAGCTTTAACCCGGGTATAGATCTCCTCAGCACTAATATGATGATCGCTTTTTTCAATAGTAGCCACGATCATCATCCGCCCTGGGGTCAAACGATAGCCTAGTTCACGTAATCTTTGGGTAATATTCTCCATCGAAGAATTTTAGCACTGATATACTTTTCGATACAACTAAATTGACAGTCCGTATACCTGCCTATACACTTTAGAGTAGATTCCTTTAAAGAGGTTGACCTTGTATAGAAATGAGACCTACCGTGACCAGATTATCGAAGCTTTGAAAGGACACGAAGCTGAGTATGTAGAAATCCGCCTTGAGGAAAGCAAAGCTACTCGTATTCAATATCGAGGGAAGGCATTAGAGGACATCAGCCAGTCTACCAGCTTTGGAGGGAATGTGCGGGCACTGGTAGAGGGGGGATGGGGCTTTATCAGCTTTAATAAGTTGAGTGGTTTACCGGATAAGGTCAAGCTGGCTGTAAAGCAGGCAAGGTTGGTGGGTAAAGAGGTGACTAAGTTTGCTTCAGCGGTACCAACAGTGGACTTTGTAGAAGAAGCTGTTAAGAAGGACTGTTTTTCCCTTTCTTTAGCCGACAGGAAGCGTCTCCTCGACGAATATAATGAGGTTATTTGGAGTACTCCTAAGATTGGGACTTCTATCATCAGTTACCGGGATAGATTTAAAAGGGTTGTATTCGCCAATTCTGAGGGAAGCTATATTGAGCAACAGAAGGGCGATCTCTCCCTTCGCATCAGTGCTGTAGCTCGAGAGGGGGGTGATGTACAACAATCTGGGCTAAGCTTGGGAAGCAACGGGGATTTTGGTAAAGTAGAGAGACTTCACCCGCAAGTGACGGAGATAGCGCAACGAGCAGTAGAGCTGCTTTCTGCTCCTCAGGTCAAGGCGGGGGAATATACAGTAGTTTTGGATCCCATTCTAGCTGGTGTCTTTGCTCATGAAGCTTTTGGTCATTTGTCTGAGGCAGACTTTATTTATCAGAATGAGCGCTTACAGGAGGTCATGGTCTTAGGACGAAAGTTCGGTGGTGAGCATCTCGATATTGTTGATGATGCTACTACCTCTGGCTTGCGAGGCAGCTATAAATATGATGACGAAGGGGTACCAGCTACTAAGACCTATCTTATCAAGGAGGGGGTGCTAGTTGGTAGGCTTCATTCTCGGGAGACAGCAGCTGAGATGAAGGAACTGCCTACCGGCAATGCCCGAGCCTTGGACTATCGCTTTCCCCCTATTGTGCGCATGAGTAATACTTTCATTGCACCAAAATCTGTTTCTTTTGAGGAGATGATTAGCGAGATTAAAGAAGGAGTATATGTCAAGAATTGGTATGGTGGCACTACCAGTATGGAGATGTTCACCTTCTCCGCTGGTGAAGCCTACATGATTCGTAAGGGTAAACTAGCTGGACTCTTGCGTCCTGTAGTGCTTACTGGTAATATATTTACTACCCTTGGCAATATAGATGCCATTGGCAACGACCTGGGGGTAAATGAAGGTGGGGGTTGTGGCAAGGGAGCCCAATTCCCTCTTCCTATTTCCAATGGTAGCCCTCATATTCGGATTCGGCGCTGTCTGATAGGAGGGAAATAATTGGAAGCAATCCTTTCCTTAGCGAAGAAGAGCGCCCAGCAGGCGGAGGTCTTCCTTACCTCCTATGAGGAAACTCCCGTCATCTTCGAGGCAAACCGTTTAAAGCAATTACACACCCACCAAGGTATAGTGTTAGCGCTGCGTATTATTAGAGAGGGGAAGATTGGCTTCTCTACCACTACTAGGCTTGATGATAAGCAGACACTGGTTGACAACGCGGTAGAAGTATCTCAATTTGGTATGCCGGCAAGATTTGAGCTACCCAGGCAACAAACGTATCCTCAGGTTGAAATCTATGACCCCGGTATAGAGGCGTTTACCCTAGAGCAGATGATTGACTTGGCTGAATCGCTACTGGCTAAAGTGCGGGGGCATACTGCCGAACTTATCTGCGACGTAAGCATAACCAAAGGGATTGCTTCAGTTCATATTTTGAATTCTCAGGGTGGAGAGGCAAATTATAGCAAAAGCTTCTTTACTATCGCTTTTGAGGGTAATCTCATTCGGGATACAGATATGCTCTTTGTGGGTGATAGTGAGAGTTCCTGTTACCTAATTAGGGATATCACTAAAGTGGCTGATTCAATAATAGACCAGTTGGAGCTTGCCAAGAGGCGAGCTTCAGTGTCCAGCGGACATCTGCCAGTGGTTTTTACTCCTCGTGGTGTGGCTAGTGCCTTTGTCGCCCCTTTGACTTTAGCTTTTAATGGGAGGATAGTCCTGCAGGGGGCATCTCCTTTGGAGAATAAACAAGGGGAACGAATATTCGATGAGAGGCTAGGTCTAAAAGATGATGCTACTACGGCTCATTGCCCTAGAAGTCGTCCCTGCGATGATGAAGGGATGCCAAGTCAAATTACCCCTCTTATTGAAGGTGGGGTGGTAAAGAGCTTTCTTTATGATCTGCAAACTGCTGGTTTAGCTGGTGTTCAAAGCACAGGCAGCGGTGATAGAGGTGGGGGAGGGCTACCTGCTCCTTCAGCCACAAGCCTCATTTTTGGCTCGGGTGATACCTCCTTGGTAGATATAATTCGAGACCTGAGGGAAGGACTAGTTGTGGAGCAACTTATGGGAGCAGAACAGACCAATGTCTTGGGTGGTGAGTTTAGCGGTAATGTTCTTCTAGGATACAAAATAGAAAGGGGGGAGGTAGTGGGGCGGGTGAAAGACACCATGGTTTCGGGGAATATATATAAGATACTAAACAAGCTTATTGCCATTGGGCGTGAAGCAAGGTGGGTTGGGGGGACAATTTTCACCCCTGCCTTCTGTTGTGCTAACCTAACCATAGCCAGTAAAGAGTAAGGAGGCGACTCTTGCCTTTAAAGAGGTGTCTTGCTGGATTAAGCGACCCAAGCAAATCTATGGCAGATTTGAGGTTATCTGACCTTTCTGACCTGTCTCCAACGGAGGTCGAGCTCTTCCAAAAAGTTTGGGGGGAAGTGGAGGCAGAACGACGCCGTCAAGTTATGGACAGGCTTATTGCTTTGGCTAAGGGTAATGCTAAGCTTAACTTCGATCGTATCTTTTTTGCCTGTCTTTCTGACTCCGAGGCTACAGTGCGAGCAAAGGCTATCGAAGGACTTTGGGAATGTGAAGATTGTGCTCTTATAGCTACCTTGATTGAAATGCTTGCCACGGATAAAGCGGAGATAGTGCGTATTGTTGCGTCTAGCGCTCTAGGTAGGTTTGCTTTGCTGGCTGAGCTAAAGAAGGTGCATCCGCGTCACATCACCAAAATGTGGAATAGCTTGCTTAAAGTTATCAATGATGAAAAGGAAAAAGTTGAAGTAAAGTGCCGGGCAATAGAGGCTATAGCTCCCCTTAACTTACCTCAGGTGAAAGAGGTCATTTACAGGGCTTACCAGAGTAAGAATTCCAAAATAAAAGCTAGTGCTCTTCGGGCTATGGGGCTCAATTGTGACCCGATGTGGCTTGAGCTGCTATTGAAGGAACTAGACAATCTTGACCTTAAAATGCGCCTTGAAGCGGTTAAGGCATGCGGTGAATTGGGGAAGGAAGAAGCTGTTCCTCATCTCCTTAAGCTTACTCACGAGTCTAGTCTTCAGACCCAGCTAGCTGCTGTAATGGCTTTAGGGCAGATAGGAGGAGGCGAAGCAAGGTACGCTTTATATCAATGCCTGCGCCATCCTGATAAGCGAGTGAGGCTGGTGGCAGAGGAAGCCTGGGGGGCAATACTATGATTAAAGGGACTAAGGTAAGACTACGGGAAAAACGATTAGCGGATGCCTCTCTGGATTATGCCTGGAAGACGGATACCGAGCTAGCTTATCTTGATGCTACCTCCCCTTTAGGTATTCCCTTCTCCAGATATTTATCCAGTTATGCTGAGGAACTACGCTATGCTAATGCAAGAAGACATTGCTTTGCTATTGAGACTTTAGACGGCAAGCACATAGGCAATTGTATGTACTATAATGTTGATGGGGAGGGAGTGGAAGCTGAGCTTGGTATCTTGATTGGTGAGCGTGACTATTGGGATAAAGGCTATGGTAGTGATGCGGTAACTGCTCTGATAACGCAGCTCTTTAAAGAAACAAACCTGAAAAGGGTTTACCTACATACCTTAGATGGGAATATTAGAGCACAAAGATGCTTCCAGAAGTGTGGTTTCCTTCCCTGTGTACGTGTCACTAGAGATGGGCGTAATTTCATAATTATGGAGATTAGGAAAGCAGACTGGCTTGCCTCTGCGGAAAAAAGAACCCTCCAGCACTCTTGTTAGATTGCTATATCTAGCTTTGACAGGGATAACCCGTCCTTCACAATCTTACTTAAAAGCCCCGAAGGGATTTATCTCACCTTCGGGGCTTTTATAATCAGTGCTTGCTAATAGCTTCAGCTATTTCTTTTCTTCGGGTGGAGCCGGAGGAGCTGGATTCTTATAGTCCTTTAGCAACTTAGCCATAAGTTTTTCTGTCTCTTCCCAGGTCCACCTGCCTAGCTTCTCGTAGTCCTTGGTAACAATCTGTGTTTCTATAGCTGGAGCCCAGTAGGAGAGTCTTCCCCCAGAAACGCCGAATATGCAGCTATTTATATTCCCTGCTGCCTCACTGCATAGGTAGGCTATGAAGGGAGCAAAAGACTCTGGCCCAGGTATCTTGGTCAGCTCATCATACTTCTCTTGGCTTAGAACACCGGCGGCGAGCCTCTTTTTAAGACCTTCAATTACCTCTGGAACGAGGGTCATCCTTGTGCCTGCTCGGGGGATGAAGGCGTTGCAGGTTACCCCATACCTGCCCATTTCTCGGGCAATAGCGTAGGTCAAGCTGGCAATGCCTCCCTTAGCAGCACCATAATTTACATGTCCTACCGTCCCTACGAAGGCATCGGAAACAGTATTTACTATCCTCCCATACTTTTGCTGTCTCATTAAAACGCAGGCATGCCTTGAAAGGTTGAAAGTCCCTTTCAGGTGAACATTTAATACCCGGTCCCATTCCTCTTCTGACATATTGAATATCATGCGGGGTTTATCGATCCCAGCTACATTCACCAATATATCTATCCTGCCAAAGTTATCTACGCAAGCCTTGATCATGCCCTCGGCAGCCTTAAAGTCAGCTACATCCCCATAGTTAGGGATGGCTTTCACCCCCATCTTCTTGATCTGCGCTACTACCTCATCCGCTGGTGACTTGTCAGCTCCTGTGCCATCGACAGCCCCTCCCAAGTCACAAACGACCACATTAGCCCCCTCCTCAGCTAGTGCCAGAGCTATTGCTTTACCAATCCCCCGCCCGGCTCCAGTTACTAGTGCATTTCTACCCTTTAATTTACTGCCCATCTTTACTCCTCCTTCCTAATTTGCTAATTATTTCCCCTTGGAGGGGAGAACAACCACGGCTGTACCCGGTGTGGTCCTCTGCCCCTCAGGGTTTTCTGTCCAAATTTCACATTCTACGCAGTGTTCGCCATCTTTAACATATTTCTTGGTTACCTTCCCCTTGCACAGCATTTTATCGCCGGGGAAATCATTGCCTCGATATTGGACGCTCAACCTCTTAACAACTCCGGCATCACCAATCCAATCCGTAAGCATTTGAGATAAAAAGGCAGCCTTCAGCCTGCCATGAACAATAGGTTTGGGGAATCCCATCATGGTAGCGAAATCTTTATCATAGTGAAGCTCGAAGAAGTCTCCCGAGGCACCGGCCCACATCACCAATGTTCGTGTTGTCGGGGTCTTCTCTAAGGTGGGTACCTCCGCTCCCTCCTGAACATCTTCATAATAAAGTTTCTTTGCCATAGTCTCTACCTCCTTGGTTGTCGCTAGAAGTCTGGAGAACTACTTTACTCTTTGGGCTTCTCGTTAGTAGCTCATTAAAGTATTAGTACTTACTGCTACTACCTCACCCTTCTGATTCTTATGAGTTGATTTGAATATCAGCAGAGCTCTTGGTCCTTTCTCGCTGGACTTATCCTGAATTTCAGCAAACTCGTGGGTAGTAGTAATTATGTCTCCTGCTTTAATTGGTTTGTAGAATTCCCAGTCTCCTCCAGCGGCTACACCCCGCTTGAAAGGTAGGGGAATACCTAATGCTGGGAAGCCCCCGGTTAGCATGGCGGCAGTGAGGAGACCTGGGGGTGCTACGTCCTTCCATTTGGGATCGGTGTCTCCAATTGCTTCAGCATATCTCTTTATTACCGTCCGATCAATTTCAAGCACTTCTTCCTTTTTTTTCTTTCCAGCTATGGCTTTTAATTCCTCCATAGTTGGTTTCTTTTGCTCAGCCATATCGCGCTGTGCCTCCTCTCTCTGAGATATTTCTGGCTTAGAATATCCTAAACCAAATATTGTTGTCAAATAGTGGCAAATGGGAGGTTATCTACTACCCTGCCCTGGCAAGATAGTATTGCCTCTGAACGATGTGGAGCTTATAATTAAAAACTTACCAAAGTAGTCTCTTAAGATGCTCGTCGGTCCCTCAAAATCTTACTCGGAAGGATATAAGGCTGGAGAGTTTCTCCGATTTAAAAAGAGGTTTTTAAATGGTCTTAGAAGTGGTATCATTGCTTTAGGTTTAAAAGAAATTCCGGAGGAAGAGTGGTATGTCAGGGCACTCCAAATGGGCACAGATCAAGCGGCAAAAGGGAGCAGCTGATGCCAAGAGAGGACAGCTTTTTACTAAGTTGGCGCGAGAAATTATGGTGGCAGTGCGCGAAGGTGGAAGCGACCCCAAACATAATTTCCGGCTTCGCTTAATACTGCAGAAATGCCGTGACCACAATATGCCTTTGGAAAATATTGAACGGGCGATCAAGCGAGCTGCTGGAGAAGGACCAGGTGTAGCTCTAACTGAAACCATCTTTGAAGGTTATGGACCTGGTGGTGTAGCCGTTCTTCTTCAAGTGCTCACTGACAATCGTAATCGCACTCTTCAAGATATACGTAGTACCTTTAATCGAGGCGGGGGTAGCTTGGGGGAAGCTGGCTGCGTAGCTTGGCTATTCCAGCCCAGAGGAGTAATTACCATAGAGACCAACAGGATTAACGCCGAAGACATAGCTCTTTGGGCTATTGATGCCGGTGCTGAAGATGTCAAGATTGAGAAAGGTTACCTCGAGGTTCATACTGAACTGGATAAGTTGGAGATAGTGCGCCAAGCCCTGGAGCGGAAAAACTTGCCCATTATTTCAGCTGAGATATCAATGACACCCAAGACCACTATAGAACTGGGGGAGAAAGAGGCTCTGCAAGCCCTCAAGCTCCTCGATAAGTTAGAGGAGCTGGAAGAGGTGCAGCGGGTATTCTCCAATGTCGACTTTTCTGAAGAGGTCTTAGAAAAGTTAAGAGCTCAAGCTTGAGGGAATGACCAAAATAAAGGTTTGCAAATGCGAATCTTAGGCATTGATCCTAGCACAGTGACCATGGGTTACGGCTTAATTGAAGGCGAAGATGATGAATTGAGAATGCTCCATTGTGGGGTGCTAGCGGCTTCAAGCCACCTGCCACTGGTAAAGCGATTACTCGAGCTATATAGACAACTCCTAAAACTTGTTAATAGTTATTACCCTGACGAGGTAGCTATTGAAGAGCCATTTGTAGCTCGAAATGTCCGCTCGGCATTATCCATTGGTCGGGCACAAGCAGTAGCTATATTAGCGGCTGCCAACAACAGCGTTCCGGTTCATACTTATGCACCAGCCAAGGTGAAACAAGCGGTAGCTAGCTATGGTGGTGCCGGGAAGGAGCAGGTACAGCAGATGGTGCAGATTCAACTAGGGCTTTCTCAGATTCCTCAGCCCAGTGATGCCGCTGATGCTTTAGCCGTAGCTATCTGTCATTTCCGAGAGAGACAGCTTGCCAAGCTAATAGTGCAGAGTAGGTGAAGAGAGCAATGATCGCTGCTATTGAGGGAACTTTAGAGCTCCGTGGCACTCAGTGGGTGATTATTAAAGTAGGGGGAGTAAGCCTCCAGATTTACCTGCCCACCTCCACCTTGAATCAACTCGGCGCTGAAGGTGAAAGGGTACAACTTTATACGCATCTCCACTGGAGGGAAGATAGTGTAGCCCTTTATGGTTTCCTCTCTCAGCAGGAGCTTGATCTTTTCAAGATGCTTATCAGTGTCGACGGTGTTGGTCCGAAAGTAGCTTTAGCCATGCTTTCCAACCTAAATCCGGAACAACTAGTCTTAGCTATTGCCAGTGGTAATATTAACCTTCTTACTCAATTGCCCGGCATAGGCACAAAGACAGCCAATCGCTTAGTAGTAGAGCTGAAAAGCAAGTTAGAGAAGGGATGGACAGGAGCGATAAGCTCATATCTAACCCAAGATAATGCCGAAATAATAGCCGTGCTGACCAACCTTGGCTATTCCGCTAGTGAAGCAACGAAAGCTGTAGCTAGCCTTCCTGCCTCCTCTGCCCTTGCCTTAGAGGACAAAATAAAGCTTGCCTTGCAGTATCTGGCAAAGTAGTGCCACATAATTTATTGCTCTCTTCGTTCGCTACCCAAAAGTATCTCCAGAGCCTGCCGTGCTGCTTCCTTCTCTGCCAATTGTTTGCTCCTGCCATGCCCCCTACTTAATGCCTCCCCTCCTACTACTACCTCTATAGTGAATCTTCTATCATGGTCTGGTCCCACAGCCTCCACAAGGCGGTAAAAGGGTATCCCCAATTTCTTGAGTTGAGCCAGCTCTTGTAACCTCGACTTATAGTCGGTAGCTACTCCTTCTTCTACCGCTTGCTGAAAACCTTTGCCAAAAAGCTTGAGAACGAAATTCTTGGTAGTGATAGAGTCTTGATCGATGAAAATAGCACCTACTAGAGCTTCCAGAGCACAGGCAAGATTTCTGGATCTCTTTCGTCCCCCACTTTTCTCCTCGCCTTGACCAAGGTAAAGGTAATCCCCCAGCCCTAGAGACAAAGCTAACCGAGCCAAGTTATCCTGGCGCACCAAAGCAGCCCGAATCTTAGTCATCTCCCCCTCGCTTAAGGTATTAAACTGCCGATAAAGACCTTCGGCTATCAAAAAGCTAAGTAAGGCATCGCCTAAAAATTCGAGGCGCTCATTGGAGGGTAGTGGGAATTGGGGATTTTCATTGAGGTAAGAGCGGTGGACAAAAGCTTGTTGGAGCAGAGATAAGTTATTGAAGGTAATGCCCAGAGTTTTCTGCAATAAATCCCAATCAGCCATG
>CAZUZX010000037.1:0-10466 GCA_964624525.1 uncultured Dehalococcoidia bacterium
GAAGCAATCCCAAAAGCAATAGTAGGAGATTGCCTCGCGGAGCCTGCCCTGAGCGCTACGAGATTCTTCGCTATGCTTAGAATCTATCATGCCTATTGCCATCGGCACCACGAGGAATGAAAACAGGTACGCCCGGTACCGTTCGTGGTGAGCTTGTCGAACCATGAACAACCCTTCGACAGGCTCAGGGCGAACGGATCAAAGCCTATTTTCATAGCAATGACAGAAGGCGAAGGGCTCGCAATGACAGTTCGAATTGCTAAATGCTCTCCTAACGAGGAGGAGGAAATGACGGTTAGATTAATGGAAAGGACTACCCCTCTCAAGCCGGCTAAGTCTGGGGCGGAAGCAAATGAGTTCTTTGAGCGGGAAGCCTTCCGGAAACTGGAAGGGAAGTTTTATGTCGAGCCAAAATACGACGGCATCCGGGTGCAAGCTCACCGAAAAGGATCGGAGCTCAAAATTTTCACTGATGAAGGCAACGAGATTCAGCAGAAGCTCCCATCAATTTCTTCCGAGTTCCTTTCTTTTCCCGGTTCCACTTTCATTCTTGACGGTGAGTTAGTGAAATATGAAGACAGCCGCCTTCTCCCCCACGAAGCGGTAGTTTCTCTCCTCCACAAGGGCGAAGGAGAAGTGGATGAAGAAGGGCTGAGGTTCAAATTTTTTGACATCCTCTGGATAGGGGGTAGAGCTACCATTGACCTGCCTCTTAAGGAAAGGAAGAAGCTCCTTGACCAATTCCCCGATACGGAGCACATCCATCAGGTGAAATACATCGAGGCTGATAGTGGTGATGAGGTGGTCAAAGCCATCGCTAGCGTGGAATCCCACGAAGGAGCGGTGGTAAAGGACATTGAGTCTACCTATACCAAGGAGCAGGCTAAAAGGTGGTATAAGTTTAAGAATCAACGCGAAATTGATGCTGAGGTAATGGAGATAGAGAAAACTCCCCGCGGGGCTTTTATCTATACCTGTGCCATCCTCGATAAGGAGGGCAGAAAAGTTCCGATAGGCAAAACTTTGGCTACCTCACTGCAAGTCAAGGAAGGAGATATTATTCGCGTCTCTGTAGATCGGGTGAGCGTTAAAGATGGCAAGCCTTCCTGGCTTATCCCCAAGGTTCTTGAGCTGCGGACGGAGAAGAAGGAGCCTGATACTATGGCGGTGGTGGAGAAGTTGTCGCACTCTACTGTGTGGGATGCGATTCTGATGGCTCGGAGGGGTGGTGAGTTTGTTTTACAGAGGCACTGGTGGGGGGAGGCTTCCCACCATGACCTTCGCCTCACCAAGCGTCATGGCTGGTTTGGCTTCACTATCCCTCAAGGGGAAAGCGAGGAGTTGAAGCACCGCCTCGACGAGGGGGGAAAGCTACTTTGCTTCAAGAAAGCCTATTACGGTGGCATGGAATGGATGGAATATGGCAAGAAGGGGATAAAGGTTATCCCCGAGGGAGCTGATTACCACGGCATGAAAGGCAACCCCTCAAAGCAATATAAAGCCTATCTCCAAGCTGTAGATTGGGGCGAATACACCCTGGAACAGCGAACTGAGACTGAGTTTATTATCTCCTTCGTGAGTGTCAGGTCCCCTGACCTGACTGTGCTCTCCGGGCGCTACTTCATCATCCTTGCCCCGGATTCGATGCAGGAAAAAGGAAAGCCAGAGAAGTGGCTCATGTCCAAAGCCAAAGAGGAGCAAAATGTAGCGCTCCGATTCACCGGAGCCGAAAAAGAGGAAAAGGAGCCTGTTATAGAAAATCTCCAAAATGATCATGTCATCCTGAGCGAAGCGAAGGATTTCAATGAGGCATCTCTTCTTGATGAGCCTCATCATATTATCGAGGTCACCATTATCAAACCCGGTCCCGCCAAGGTGTCATTGCGAGCCGGAGGCGAAGCAATCCCACGCCAGGTCGTTTATAGTGAGGAATCCCTGAAGAAGAGTCTTCCCCTCTGGGAAGGCGCCGCCTGCTTCTGCGACCACTTCAATAAATCGGTGCGCAACATTGCCGGCGTCTACTTCTCACCCTGGTATGATAATGGCGTCAAAGCCAAGCTCCGCTTTATTGATGACACCCTTTATCATATGGTCACCCGCATCATATCTGACCGAGAGCAGAGTCTCTCCGTCCCCGATATTGGTATTTCTGCTGATATCTCCATTAAAGGTATCCCCCGGGACCATACTATTGAGGTTGAAGAAATCACTAATGTCATCAGCGCGGATATTGTTTTCTCCCCCGCCGCTGGCGGCTCTTTTGACCGCGTGCTCAACGCCGTCAGAGAAAAGCTCGGAATTCCTAACGCTCTCCCCGTTCACCCTGAGCCTGTCGAAGGGTCTCAAAAGCGCATCAGGGATCTCCAGTCCACTTCTGACAAGCTCAGAGCCCAGGTAAAAAACCAGGAAGCTGTCATTGCGAGCAAAAGCGAAGCAATCACTCAGCTTACCTCCGACCTCAGCCTTGCCGTTACCAGATACCGTGAGGGGATCCTCCAAAAACACCCGGAGATTCCCGAGGTGATGGTGACCGGCACCACCTTAGCTGAGCTAGATGCTTCCCTGGAGAAAGCCAAAGCGGTAGTGGAGACCGTGAAAAAGCACCTCGAAGCCGATTTCTTCGGCTCTCCCGGCGCTCCTATTAGGTCGAGCATAGATGTGGAATCCCTCTCTCCTACCGAGAAAATCAAATATGGTCTGGGAAAAAGAACTTAGGATTAAGATTGAGATGATAAAGAGAGGATAGGAAATAGACTTTAGGAACAAGTTCCTCATCCCTCTCCCTTGATGGGAGAAGCCCCCTCACCTAACCTCTCCCTCGAGGGGAGAGGAATAAGGTGAGGGTGAAAAAAGGAGGTCAAACCAAATGGCACTAACCCTAGCCGAAGCAGCTAAACTCTCCGAAGACGTCCTCTTGAAGGGCGTCATCGAAGTCATCATCAAGGACTCCCCTATCTTGCAGAAGCTCCCTTTTATCGAGATAGTAGGCAATTCCCTGAAGTATAATCAGGAGAATGCCCTCCCTTCTGTAGCCTTCTACGCTGTCGGCGATACCTGGGCAGAGTCAACCCCCACTTTCACCCAGAAGACGGCTACTATAACCATCCTGGGCGGTGATGCCGATGTAGATAACTACCTTCAGCAGACCCGCTCTAATTACCAGGATATCCAGGCAGCCGTCGTTGAGCTCAAGGCGAAAGCCATGCGGCACAAGTTTGAGGACACCTTCGTCAATGGCGATACCACTTCCGATTCTAAAGCCTTCGACGGTATTGACAAGCTCACTGATTCGGGGCAGACGGTGTCTATGGGGACTAACGGGGCAACTTTGACCCTGGAGAAGCTCGATGAGCTCATTGATAAGGTATTGGGTGGCAAACCTGATTTCCTCATGATGAGCCGCCGCAGCCGCCGAAAGCTCCAATCCCTGATGCGTGCCCTTGGCTCGATCGAGATGGGGCAGGACGAGTTCGGCAACTTCGTTCAGCTCTATAACGGTATCCCGGTGTCTATCAACGACTGGGTCGCCGATAACAAGACGGTGGGTACTTCTAATGATTGCTCTACTATCTATGCCTTTCAGTTAGGCGAGGGGGCAGTCTGCGGATTGCAGAATAGGGGCATCCAGGTAGAGAAGATTGGCTCACTGGAGACGAAGGATGCCACCCGCACCAGGCTAAAGTGGTATTGCAGCCTCGCCCTTTTCTCCACCGTTAAGCTGGCGAAGCTCGTCGGAGTCAGAGACTAAACCATACCATCCTAATCCCTCTCCCTTGACGGGAGAGGGATTAGGATGAGAGTGACAAGGAGGAACTATGCCACAGCCAAAAACCGACCAAGCCGGACAGACCATTATCCCGGTCATGATTACCCACATGGGCGACGGCTCTACGCCCCTCACTAATCGTGATGTATCAAACGATATAAACTTCCTCAAAATACTGCTGGGATATGCCTGGGCACCCACCAACTTTACCACTACACCCCTGGCTGCCGGGGCTACTTATACTGGTAATGCCGCAGATATGAGCTACGGCGGACTGCACAATATTCTTGGTTTTATGTCCGCCATCGCTTTCGCCGACCAAGATGGGACGATGTATATCGAACAATCCATAAATGGCGCCAACTGGGACTACAGTGAAAGCCAAGCAGTCACCGCCAATGTCGGAGCTAAACTCAAATCAGCTCTCTGTGCCCGCTATGCCCGAGCGAAGTATGTTAATGGTGGTGTAGCGCAAACGGTGTTCCGATTTGGTGGTAGATTCTCCCTCGCATAAGGTGGTGAGCCCTTCGGCTTCGCTCAGGACAGGCTTGTCGAACCATTGCGCTAGATGCCGTTCACCCTTCGACAAGCTCAGGGCGAACGGAAGAAAAGGAGGTACATATGGGTCAACTCATGCCAGTCATTAATCCTGAATCAGGTCAAGAGGAGCTTCACCCATTCGAGATTTGCTCCCAATGCGGTCGAGACATTGATAATGCCCAGGAAGGCTTTTTCAGCCACCACCGCCTCCCCACCCTCGTCTTATGCCAGACCTGTTATGAAGACATCATCGCTAAAGGTTACTGGGCAGCCGATGGCAGTCGAGTCAAAGTCAAAGGCAAATGGCTCAATGCCACTGAATCCCCTCTCCCTTGACGGGAGATAGATGTAGGGACAGGTTTTTAAACCTGTCCGAATCTCGGACAGACCTGAAGGTCTGTCCCTACTGCTTGATGGGGAAGAGCCCCCTCACCTAACCTCTCCCTCGAGGGGAGAGGAATAAGGTGAGGGTGATAAAGGAGGGAGAAAAATGACCCTGTCTGAGTTACGCGCTAGAGTAAGAAAAGACCTCAAGGATACTGACGCTCAAAACTACCGCTGGACGGATGAGGAGCTTGACCGCCACATTGACCACGCCCTAAGAGACTTCTCTCAAGCCCTACCCTGGGAGCAGAAAACTACTCTCGCCACAACTTCAGGCAGCCGAGATATCTCTATCTCCGGTCTCACCGACCGAGTGATCATCTTCGCCGTAGAATATCCCATTGATAAATTTCCGCCCTGCTACCAGCGTTTTTCCCTCTATCAGGATACTATCACCCTTCTCGGTGACGAAGTTCCCGACGGCTCTAATGCCCGCATCTTCTGGGGTAAGCTTCACTACATCGATGCTAACGGCTCATCCCTCCTTTCCAAACACGAAGATATCGTCGCTACCGGCGCCGAAGGCTACGCCCTGGTCGAATGGGCTGCCTACGCCATTGATCGAGTATCAGTTGGTGGGGAGCAGACTCCAAGACAGTTTTGTCTCAGGGGGGAGGATCTCCTCTGCCATTTTCGTGATGACTTGCGTCGCCTTAAATCCCGTCTCCGCACTACCAAGCTTTATTCTGCGGCAACAACTCCCATCAGCAAATCAACGGACTGGGGTCCTTAATCCCCTCTCCCCTCGAAGGGAGAGGGAGGGGCAAGGGTGAATATGGTACCAAAAATTTTATTAGGGGTTTGAAAATAATCTTGAGCCAAAGATTAAAAAGCCGAAAATTCTGGATGGCAGTCGCTGGCATCATCACTAACCTGTCTATTTGTCTCGGTCATGATGTAGACCCTACCTTAACTGCTACTATATCTAGCGGTCTCTTTGCTCTTTATATCATCATCGAAGGAATCATCGACGCCATAAAGTAAGAGAATGTTTATCGTCATTGCGAGGAGCGGAAGCGACGAAGCAATCCTCTATGCAGGTTCCCCCTCCATCTCCCTCCGCCAGGGGAGTGAGTATTTCCCCTTGGGATTGCTTCGCCTTCGGCTCGCAATGACAGGTGGCAGAGGTAACATGCTGGAACGACTCTACCAGAAGCTCTGGTCTCGTATTGGCGGTCGTCCCTGGACTTACATCATCCGAGACAGCGCCCGAAAGTATACTCTCCTTTGGTTCTTAGCCTGGCTAATCGCCGGCATCATTCTCGGACATCTATGGTGGTAAAAATGTCATTGCGAGTGAAGCGTGGCAATCTCACGAGATTGCTTCGGGACTCTGTCCCTCGTAATGACAAAGGAGAGTGTCATTGCGAACGGAGTAAAGCAATCTAAATGCGCACCCTATCAGCAACCCTTCTTGCGGCTCAGAAGGCGCCTACTCGAAATCCCTATGTCAAAGTCGAGATTCGCCCCAAGATTGGCGCTGCTACTAGACTCGACTGGCAAAGAATCTACACTGGCTCAGAACCAGACTACTACCACGCCGCTACTTGCCCTGGAGATGGCAGCTTAATTCGAGCCAGAATTGCCATCATCGACAGCACCAGACAGCTCTACCGCCAACGGGTCACTAACCCAGACCAGGGCGCTGACTTTAGCCCGTGGACTTATATTGCCTATACTTCCGTTGCTGGTACCGCCCTGGCTTCTTATGGCGCCAATGTGATTCACTTTTGGGCAGATACCAATCAGAAGACCATCAAATATCAGGAATCTTCGGACAATGGCGTCACTTGGGGTTCTATTCAGACCCTCTACACCACCACTTACGGTATTTATCACCTCGCCGCTGCCATGAAGCCCAATGGCGATGTCTGTCTATTCTACTTCGAGTTCGATGTCATCAAAGCCGTCAAGAGAGTGTCAGGAACTTGGGGAAGTCCTGCTACCTGGACAAATTCACTCGATGTTGTCTCTGGTATGGCTACTGCCTATCAGAACGACTGGAATCTGGTTATCTCAGGAAGGAATGCCTCTAACCAAAGAGGAGTCTGGAGCGGCATTTATGGTGATGGCGGTTCAGTCTCTTTAGACACTTGGTCAGCCCTAAAAGAGATCCTCTTATCGGATAATACCAATGTGGACTACAAATATCCTTCCCTCACCTACGACGGCATAATTCACCGCCTCACTTTACTGGAGCTCTATTCTGGAGGTCCAGTTGAAGGCTATTACAAAAGACCTTATCTTTCCTTCCAGACACCCCAGTCAACCTACCTCGATAACTTGTGGAGAGAACCTTATCCCTTTAACCTTTCCGGTGAATACGGTTTAGCCATTGCCAAAGTCCCGACTAAAATCTTCCTCTCCATTCCCTCCGGTGTCTGGCAAGCCATCCTTAGCTCCACTGCTCTCGATGTCACCCCAGATGTCCTGGAACTAAGGCAAGTTATTTCTCCCCCTAGCGGGAGGGGGTCAGGGGGAGGGGGAAACCTTGTCATTGAGCTCGACAATAGTCGTGGTCAATACGCTAACTTCAATAAAAAAGGCTGTGAGATCCTGGTTAGCCCAGGCTATAACACCACCGCCGGAGATGAATCAAGTCCCGGCCCAAGTTTCTGGATTGAGTCCGGGGAATATCTTTCTCAGCCTTCTAAATCATCTCTTATTATTCACGCCACCGATGTTTGGGGGCTCCTCCAGAATTGGCAAGCCCGCCGCCAGATTACTTGGACTAAAGATTCCTTTTCGGTCAAAGAAATCCTCATTTGGCTTTTATCTCGCATTGGTATACCATTGGTCGTCACTAGCCAATCAAGTGTTGTTACCTCTTTCAAACCCGCCTTTACCATTCATCCCGGCGAGAGCGCCCTTGCCGCCGTAAAAAGGCTCCTTGGTACAGTTCCCGATGTCCTTCTCTTTCGAGAAGCTGTCGCTTATCTGAAGCATCCTCAAAGCCAAGATCCTACCGATTATGCTTATTTCCTCGCTCCCAGTTCCAACCAGCATCCCCTTCTTCAAGGCAGATACGGAGAGAATTCATGGCAACCAAACTGGATTCAGGTCTGGGGCACAGAAACTCCTCTTATCAGGGTTGACCGCATCCAGTGGGATGAACTGGAGCGGGTCTATGACCGCCTCCATCAGGTCCAAGACCTTAACCTGAATACTGTCTTGCTGGCACAGCAAAGAGGTGATGCCTTACTCCGAAAGGCAGAGATAAGCTCAAAGCTAAGCCAGATAACCGTGCCCACCAATTGTGGGCAGGAACTGTGGGATGTGGTCGAAGTCAATGACTCAAGAGCAGGCTTCCAGGCTAAAAAATACCGCCTGGTAGGACTGGAAGTGGACTTCTCCCCGCTGAGGCAGCGATACCAGCAAAAACTTTCTCTGGGAACACCATGATTAAAAAGGCAATACTGAAAAGTTTTGATAGTACTACCTATACCGCTTCTGTCCAGATATGGGGCAGCCTCAGCATGTGGCTCAAAGAGGTGCCGGTTTCTCGGGCTATCCCCTCTGCCGAAATGCAAGTGGGCAGAGCCTGCGCCATTTTGTTCTTTTCCCCGGCTAATCCGAAAGACGCTGTAGTAGTAGCCGTGTGGACGGAATAGGGCACCGAGACTGTTGTCAACAGTTTAGCGCCACAATAGCTTCATAAGTTGACATGGTTCCGCAGGTAATGCCACCATGCCTGTCTATTTTCCTTACATCACAGTTCCTTGAATTATGGCCGGTCTAAAGACCGGCGCTACATTTACTCTGAGTTTGCTTCGGCGCTCAGTGTGTTGCAATGACACTAGACACTCAAGGTTGTTTCCAGCGCACACATCCCCCTCCCTCTCACTCCCTCCCCTAGTGGGAGGGAGAACTAAATATAAACCCTCTCCCTTGACGGGAGAGGGTAAGGCCTGCCCTGAGCGTTCGGCTGAGCTCACGCCGAAGCCCTGTCGAAGGGTGAGGGTGAATTGACGAGAAGAAGTCACCGCAGTAAGATAAAAACAACCCGCTTTTTGAGAAGGTTAATGTAATGACTCAAGTTCAGCTTTATGACACTACCCTTCGGGATGGAGCGCAGCAGGAAGGCGTCTCCTTCTCGGTGGAGGATAAACTAAAGATTGCCCGTAAACTAGACGAGCTGGGTATCCACTTTGTTGAGGGGGGTTGGCCGGGCTCAAATCCTAAGGATGTGGAATTCTTCCAGAGGGCGCAGGAGCTTTGTCTCCCTCAAGCGATGCTGGTTGCCTTTGGCAGCACCAGACGCCCTCATACTAAAGCCAGTCAAGACCCCAATCTGGGTGCTTTAGTCGAGGCGAAGACCAAAGTGGTCACCCTGGTAGGCAAGAGCTGGGACCGGCAGGTAAGTCGCATTTTGGAGACCACCCTGGAGGAGAACTTAGCCATGATTAGCGATTCAATCGACTTTCTCAAGTCGAAGGGGTTGATGGTCTTCTTCGATGCGGAGCACTTCTTCGATGGTTATAAGGCAAATGCTGAGTATGCCCTGCGGACTATCAAGGCAGCCGATGAGTCCGGGGCGGACGGCATCATTCTTTGTGATACCAACGGTGGCTCGTTACCTGATGAGGTAGCTTCCATAGTTAAGGCAGCGCGAAAGGAAGTGATTGCCCTTTTGGGTATCCATGCTCATAACGATGCTGAGCTAGCGGTGGCTAATACCTTGATGGCAGTTCAAGCTGGAGCGGTTCAGGTTCAGGGGACGATTAACGGCTACGGGGAGCGCTGTGGTAATGCTAACCTTTGCTCTGTTATCCCGGCTCTTAAGCTAAAGATGGGTATTCCTTGCCTCAGCAATGAACAATTGACTAAACTGACTGAGGTCTCCCGCTATGTGAGTGAGTTAGCCAATTTGAGCCCCTTTGCTCGCCAGCCCTATGTGGGGAGGAGTGCCTTTACCCATAAGGCAGGGATTCATGTCTCCGGACTAACCAAATGGGAGGAAAGCTACCAGCATATTGACCCGAAACAGGTGGGTAATCAGAGTGGGGTGCTGGTATCTGAGCTCTCGGGAGTAAGTAACATTATTTACAAAGCTAAAGAGAGAGGGCTTCCCCTCCCTCCCCGGGATGAAGAAGCCCGCCGCATTCTGGAGCAGGTGAAGTTATTAGAGAGCCATGGCTTTCAGTATGAAGAAGCGGAAGCCTCTTTCGAGCTGCTAGTCCACCGCGCTCAGCCTGATTACCATCCCCCCTTTGAACTGGTCGATTTTATGGTGGTGGTAGAGAGACGGCGCCGCCCTGCCGCTAGTGGGGAAGAGATACTGGCGGAAGCCACGGTCAAGGTAAGGGTGGAGGAACAAATGATTCACACCGCTTCGGAGGGGGAAGGACCAGTAAATGCCCTGGACCGGGCGGTGCGTAAAGCCCTGATTCAGTTTTATCCTAGCTTGGCTGAGGTGAAGCTGGTGGACTATAAGGTTCGTATCCTCGACGAGAGTGCTGGTACCGAGTCTCAGGTAAGGGTGCTTATTGAGTCCACTGATGGGGAGCATCAGTGGAGGACGGTGGGTAGCTCCACCAATATTATCGAAGCGAGCTGGCTGGCACTGGCTGATAGCCTGGAGTATTGGTTGGTGAGGAGAGGAGCGGTAACATAGGTTCACCCTCACCCGAGGTTGATTAACAATTGTAGGGAACGAACTCCGTGTCGTTCCCAGCCTGGGGTGGATGGAGACGTCCACCCCTACGGATGCTTATTATTCCTTCTCCCTCCCCTGGCGGGAAATGTAGCGCAGGTCTTCAGACCTGCCATAGGCAGA
>CAZUZX010000038.1:0-10452 GCA_964624525.1 uncultured Dehalococcoidia bacterium
AGTTTACCTCTCCTTTACTCATAAGATGACCTGCCATGGAGTCGGTGATAAGAGTAAACGGAATTCCCTCTTGACTCAGCTCCCAAGTGGTAAGGCGCGCTCCCTGAAATAGAGGGCGAGTCTCAGTAATGAAGACACTAATTCCTTTCCCTTGCTCTTTGGCTGCCTTGATTACCCCTAGTGCTGTCCCATGCCCGGCTGTAGCTAAAGCCCCAGTATTACAATGAGTCAGGACAGTAAAGCCATCTTTGATCAATTCGGCGCCAAACTGGGAGAGACGTTTTGTAGCCTCTTCCTCCTCACCATGCATCTTAGATGCCTCGGTAAGGAGTGCTACCTTAATTTGAGTGATGTCTTTTCTATTTGTTGCCACTGCCTTCATCCTCTCGATAGCTTTAAATAGGTTGACTGCAGTGGGACGAGTGGAGGAAAAAACCTCCAAAATTTGGTTTAGTTTGGCGAGGAATTCCTCTCTGGTCTCAGCTTTAATCTTTTGAGCCCCTAAGGCTATGCCATAAGCGGTGGCAATGCCAATTGCGGGAGCCCCGCGAACCTTCATTTCCTTGATTACCTGAACCACCTCTTGATAGTTGGAAAGCTCCAGATAAACTTCTTCCTGGGGGAGACTGGTCTGGTCAAGTATTCTGACCTTGTTATCAAGCCATTCTATAGGTTTCATATGCTATCTAACTATATGGATAATGCAAAGTTAATGTCAACTTCACCCCATTGTATATTACCTCGTGTCATTGCGAGCGAAGCGAAGCAATCTCATCGCTGTTTCCCTTTTCCCAGATTGCTTCGTCGCTTGCGCTCCTCGCAATGACAGAGGAAAGAGCTTGACTTCAAACACTTGGACGTTTATCTTGATAAAGCATGAGCGAGGAAGCAAAACCAGTCTCTTGGTGGAGAAGAAACTATATTCATATCCTGGTGCTTCTAGCCACCATTGTGCTTATGGTTTCCCTCATCCTCCTAGGGGTGACCTACAAAGAGAGGATCAAAGAATTTGAGAATTATGGCTACCTTGGTATCTTTCTTATGGGTGTTGCTGGGAGTGCCACTCCAATCTGGCCTCTTCCTGGCTCATGGGCAGCTTTCATTGGTGCTGGTCTTGGTTGGAATTTAGTCTTCGTAGCGCTGGCAGCCGGGATTGGCGAGTCTATCGGGGAACTCAGTGGTTATATGTTGGGTTATGGCGGTCAGCCAGTGATTATAAACTGGAAGATGTATCAGCGGCTTGAAGGTTGGATGAAGCGCCATGGTGCTTTAGCTATATTCTTGGTTGCCGCAGTGCCTAACCCCCACATCATCAAATTGGTAAATGCCTCTGCTGGGGCATTACGCTTCCCTCTATGGAAGTTGTTCCTCCTTTGCTGGCTGGGAAAGACCATCAAGTCCTTTGGCTTTGCCTTAGCTGGTGCTGGGCTTCTCTCCTGGCTTACAAAGCTGGTATAAAAATTCCTTGCTTACCTTGCCATGCTCCTCCGAAACAATATGATGCCAGCGGCGAATGAAACCACTGCCCAACCAATAAGCCAGTATACATCAGTACTGACCTCCCCCAACCCTACCCCCCGAGTGAGGATGCCCCGAGAGGCATCAATGGCATGGGCAAAGGGGAAGGCATAGGCTATGCTCCTAAGATATGAGGGCATCAATTCTATGGAGAACCAGCATCCCGAAAGCATGGCTAATGGCATGGAAATAAACCAGCAGAAGCCTTCCGCTTGATTTACAGTTTTAGTTAGTGAAGACACAATCATTCCAATGCCGATGCAACATAGGCTGGTGAAAAAGAAGACGAGTAAGGCAAGCCAGGGGCTGCCCACTATGTCCATCCCGAACAAGCGTGCTAGCACGACGAAGATTATTATTTGGACAATGGCAACCACCACGAAGGAGAGAGAGTACCCCAGGATGAACTCTGAAGGTCTTACCGGGGTAGTCTGTAGCCGAGCCAGGAATCCTTTCTCTTTATCGCCAACCATTGCCCGGGCGGAGTTTGGTATCAATATCAGCAGCCCAAATATTATTATTCCTGGGCCAATGAAATCAATATAAGTGATCTTGGTCTCTATGTGAATAGGACTGCTATTGAGCATGATAGGCACCTCTATTTTGGCAAAGCTACGGGTAGTGGCACCGATAATAGAAACAACCTGTTCTGTCACCATTATGTCGCTTTCATCATAGGTTATATTCAGGGTGATATTTGTTGCCATCCCTTGCCAGTTTTGATACACCTGATTGCCAAATCCCTGAGGGATGATGATATAAGCTTTTAAATCACCTAATTTCAAATCCTTTAAGGTTTCTTGAGGGTCATCATAGGAGGAAATCTCCAGAGCTTTGACCTCTGCCAGTGCTTCGCTAACAAAGGCTTGGGAAACTGGCGTCTTGTCCTGGTCCACGACCCCGACAGGAAAAGTAGGGGTTGTCTCACCACCAAAGGCAAGCCCCATGAGCAGCATGAATATCAAGGGAAACCCCAGAAGGAACACTAGAGCCAGTAGGTCTCTATAGGTCTCCTTAAAATTCCGGGTAAATAAGGCAAGAAATCTCATTCTCTAAGTTCCTTGCCGGTAATCTGGATAAAAACATCCTCTAATGTGGGCTGTTTCAATGTGGCAGAATGAATGGTGATATCTTGAGAGTAGAGATAATCGGTAATTTCCTTGAAATTCAAATTCTTGGCAGAAATCAGCACTTCTTCGTTCCTCTGTTCCACAACCGGGTATTTGCTCCGCAAACTCTCTATGACTCCGGGATTTAAATTCTCAGCTAAGATAATCATAGTCTGTTTCTCTGTAGCTCGGCTTTTGAGTTCCTCGGAGGTGCCCAGAGCGACGATTTTTCCTTCATCAATAATCGCTATCCTGTCAGAGAGAGAATCTGCCTCCTCCATATAGTGGGTGGTAAGCAGGATGGTCTTCTTTACCTTGAGACTTTTGATATATTCCCAGACGGTTCTCCTTGCCTGTGGGTCAAGACCCAACGAAGGTTCATCTAAGAACAAAATCTGAGGGTCATGAATCAGTGCCATTATCAGGCTAAGTCTTCTCTTCATCCCTCCGGAGAACTTCCTCACCTGGTCTTTTGCCCTTTCCAGGAGTCCGACTATCTCCAACAGTTCGCGTGACTTTTTTGATACATCTGCCGCGCCCATGCCGTGAATCTTACCTATCAGGCTCAGGTTCTCCCAGCAATTAAGGTGCTCCGAGATGGCAATGTCCTGTGGAGCGACACCTATTAGCTCCTTTATCCTAAAGGGCTCTTTACCAAGATCATAACCCATTACCTGAGCTGTGCCGCTGGTTGGCTTCAAAAGGCAACACAGCATGTTGACAGTGGTAGTCTTTCCTGCCCCATTGGGACCAAGGAGGGAGAAAAGTTCCCCCTTTTTGATCTCCAAGTCAATGCCAGCTACTGCCACCAGCCCATTGAAGTGCTTCGTGAGCTTGAAGGTTTGCACGGCAAGGGAGTTACTATCCTGCCGGCTCATCTTTTTCTGCTTTGAAAGTGTTTCATTCCAGACTAAGCCTTCGGAAGAGCAGGAATGCGGAGGCGAAAAATATCCCAATGAATATGACCATCGCTGCAATGCTCTGCCCCGCGGTAAGGATTGGGTAGCCAACAGGGAAAAAGTCGAGAAGACGACCGGCAAGCTCAGCAATACACCTATCGGGATTAAATGCAAAGGGTACCTTGACCCATACCGGAAAAGTTATCTCTCCTAGCTCAGGGAGATCGTGGTTAAGCCCTTGCCGTTGAAGATAGATTCCAAACGGCATGTGCGAGATCATGGGGAGCACCAATATCCATAGAATCAGTGTGATTACCAGCGAAATAGCCGGGGATTTAAACAAGGTGGAGAAGAGCATAGCAAAGGAAACCCAGCAGGCTATCGCCAGCAGAACGGCGAAGAAGAATTTGTAAGCTGCGGCAACTTCAGATGCAGTGGGAAGCTCTTGAGAGATGGCAGCATCAAGCCAATAGCCGAAGGAGGTGACAATGAGAAATATAACCCCAGTGAAGAGAAAGATAGCGAGGAACTTACCGGCAAAGATTTGAGCTTTTCCTACCGGCTTGGAGAAAACCAATAAAAGAGAGCCTCTACTCCTTTCCCCTACAATGGTATCGTAGGCAAGAATAAGGGCGAGGAGCGAGACAAACATAAGAGTAATCACATATAAATTAGAAGTTAACATCTCGTTTGGTCCTTGCTCCATGAAATGTCCGTAGTAGACTGCAAATCCAATTGTGGCAGCAGTAAAGAGGATTCCTATTATGAGCAGGCGCTTAGTGCTCCTGATTTCCTTTATTTCCTTGCGCATGATATCGAAAATCACTTTGTCCTCCTTGTTACTCGGTAAGCTTAAGGAATATATCTTCCAATGAAGGGGTATGTTCCTCCACCCTCTTTATTCTCCCTGCGGCGTTAACAATAGCGGTGGTAATCGTAGGGGTTATCGCTGAGCTTTTTACTTTCGCCCAAATTATCTTCCCTTCCACCCTTAAATCCAAAACCTCCTCAATTTTCTTTACTGCCTCTATTATCTCTTGAGTTACCTCCTCGCATTCTATTCTTACTTCTACGCCTGTTTTGGCTCTAATTTCACCTTTCAGATTTTCGATGCTATCAACCTTTATAAGCTTTCCCTGATTTATTATTCCTACCTTCTGGCACATATCCTCGACTTCGAAAAGGAGATGGGATGAGATAAAAGTGGTAACACCATTCTTGGAAATTCCTTTGATGAGTTCCCTTATCTCAAATTGGGCTCTGGGGTCAAGACCAACTGTTGGTTCATCAAGAATCAAAAGCCTGGGGCGAGAGAGAAGAGCCTGAGCAATCACCAGTCTCTGCTTCATTCCATGGGAGAACTCTCTCACCTTGGAATTTGCTCTTTCCTCAAGACCAAAAAACTTAAGGAGTTCAAAAATCCTTTCCTTTCCTTCCTTCTTCGGAATCTGAGAAAGCGTAGCGAAAAACTCAAGGTTTTCCACAGCGGTGAAGGAATCGTAAAAGCCATAAAAGTCAGGGACAAAGCCGAAAGATTTCTTCGCTGCTTCGCCTTGTCTAAAGATATCATGACCAAATATCCGTGCTGTGCCTCGTGTAGGACGCAGCAGTCCAATCAGCATCTTTATAGTGGTAGTTTTGCCCGCCCCGTTTGGACCAAGAAAACCAAAGGTGTCCCCTTCCTCTATAGTGAGATTGAGGTCATCCACGGCAACAAGCCTGCCGAATTTCTTGGTAAGTCCTTCTGTCTCAATAGCCTTCATAAAGCCCCCCTTCCATAATATGCCATCTTACCTGAGGAACCATATCCTCAGCAAGTTTAAAAATTGAGAGTGTTTATCATCGTTGCGAGGAGCATAGCGGTTGCGAGGCGTAGCCGAAGCAAACTCAGAGCAAGATTCCTCGCCTGTCATTGCGAGGGACAGAGTCCCGAAGCAATCTCTGGACGGGCTCGGAACAAACTCCGCAACCTCCAAAACAACCACGGGATTGCTTCGCTTCACTCGCAATGACAAATAGGAAGTTGCTAATCAGTCTCAAAAGTTCGGGTAGCCACCGTATGGTATGAGATTTTGCACTCGATAAGTCTTTTTTGATAAACTAACGTTGACACTGTAGTAGATGATATCAAGATATAATCCCCAAGAGATAGAGAAGAAGTGGCAAGAGAAGTGGTCAGCTGACCGACTCTATGAAGTGGAAGAGGACGATAGCCGTCCTAAGTGGTATGACCTAACCATGTTCCCCTATACCTCCGGAGACCTTCATATTGGGCATTGGTATGCTATGGCTCCTTCTGATGTTCACGCCCGCTTTAAAAGGATGCAGGGGTACAATGTACTTCATCCCATAGGTTTCGATGCCTTTGGACTTCCGGCGGAAAACGCTGCCATTAGTCGAGGCATCCACCCCTTTGTTTGGACAATGGGCAACATCGAGAATATGCGTCGTCAATTGAAGAGCATCGGGGCTATTTATGATTGGAGTCGGGAGGTAATTACCTGCCTTCCCGAGTATTATAAATGGACACAGTGGTTTTTCCTCAAGTTGTATCAGGCTGGTTTAGCCTATCGGGGTAAAGCCCCGGTTAACTGGTGTCCTCAGTGTCAGACGGTGCTGGCTAATGAGCAGGTGGTTGGGGAAGGTCTATGCGAGCGTTGTAACACCGCAGTGACTCGAAAAGAGTTAGAGCAGTGGTTCTTCAGAATTACCAAGTATGCCGAGAAACTACTTGACCACTCTAAGATTCAATGGCCGGAACGGATAAAGATAATGCAGAAGAACTGGATTGGCAGGAGTGAGGGGGTAGAGATATCCTTTGGGCTGGCTCACCCCGGGGTGGAAGAAAAGGAATTAAGGGTATTCACCACTCGCCCCGATACTATCTTCGGGGTAACCTTTCTCGTCCTTGCCCCAGAACATCCCTTAGTGGAGAAGCTTACTGCTCCAGAATGTAAAGTAAAAGTGGAGGAATATATTGCTCAATCACGGCGCCAAACTGAGATTGAGCGCCTTTCCACCGAGAGGGAGAAAAGCGGGGTATTCATCGGGGCTTATGTCATAAACAAGCTCAATGGTGAGCGAGTGCCTCTGTGGGTTGCTGACTATGTTCTCCCCGGCTATGGCACGGGGATTGTGATGGGAGTGCCCGCTCACGATAGCCGTGATTTTGACTTTGCCAAGAAGTTTGGCATACCCATTCGGGTGGTTATTGCCCCACCGGGATGGTCTGGCGAAGAGCTGGAAGAAGCCTATGTTGTCCCGGGTGTTATGGTCAATTCTGCCCAGTTTAATGGCATGCCCAGTGACCAAGGAATGGAGGCAATCACCGACTTTATGGAGAGCAAGGGCTATGGCAGGCGTATGGTAACTTACCGTCTTCGTGACTGGCTTATCTCCCGCCAGCGCTATTGGGGAGCACCCATTCCGATTGTCTACTGTGACCATTGCGGCATTGTTCCCGTGCCAGAAGAGAATCTGCCCGTGCTTCTACCTGCGGATGCTGAGTTTAAACCTACCGGGGAATCTCCTTTGAAATACTGTGAATCTTTTGTCAATACCTATTGTCCTCAGTGTAGTGCCCCGGCACGCCGGGAAATTGATACTATGGATACCTTTATGTGCTCCTCTTGGTACTTTCTCCGCTATGCCAGCCCTGACTATGACCAAAACCCTTTTGACCCCAAAGAGGTTAAATACTGGTTGCCGGTGGATCAGTATACCGGAGGGGCAGAGCATGCGGTGATGCACCTCCTTTACGCTCGCTTCTTCATCAAAGCTCTTCAAGACTTGGGTCTGGTAGATTTCGATGAACCCTTTATTCGCCTTTTTAATCAAGGAACTATTATTGCCCAGAGGCAGAAGATGAGTAAGTCCCGAGGCAACGTAATCACCCCTGATGAGTATGTGGCTGAGCTAGGCGCTGATACAGTTCGTGCTTATCTCATGTTTATTGGACCCTGGGAGCAGGGGGGAGAGTGGGATGACAGCGGTATTAGCGGCGTAAGTCGCTGGCTGAATCGAGTATGGAATCTGGTAATCCAGGGGGAGACAACAACCTTTCCGGAGGAAGTCCTGGATCAAGAAGCGGTTAAAGAGCTGCGCCATATAACGCATAAGACGATTAAGAAAGTAACCGAGGATCTGGAGAGGTTTCGTTTCAATACTATGCTCGCCTCTTTGATGGAATTTACTAACTATTTGGCAAAGATAGGGGAGGCAAGGGTGGTAGGTAGGTTGGCTTGGCGAGAAGCTATTGATACCCTTCTCCTTCTTCTTGCCCCTACAGCCCCTCATTTAGCTGAGGAGTTGTGGACCAGAACTGGACATCCTTATAGCATCCATAATCAATCATTTCCTCTTTGGGATGAGAAATTGGTGGCTGAGGAGCAGATTACCCTGGTTATTCAGGTTAATGGCAAGCTGAGGGATAAGGTTACTGTTCCGGCTTATATTGGTGAAGCTGAGGCTCGGGAGTTAGCCCTAAACCGAGAGCGAGTGAAAACTCATTTGAAGGGAAAGGAGGTGGCGAAGGTAGTCTACGTACCACAGAGGTTAGTAAATGTGGTAGTGCGGTAAGGCTTCAGGTAAGAAGCACACTCTATTTGAGTTAAAGGAAGGAGGTTTGTTTATGGAGTACAAGTACATTATCTACGAGAAGGAAGGTAATATCGCTCGACTGACGCTGAATAAACCGGAGAAGTTGAACGCCTTTAGCTTCCTGGGCGGTGAGGACTCTGACGAGATACATGGTGCTATTGCTGATGCGGCAGAAGATGATGACATAAAGGTATTGATTATCAAGGGGGCAGGGCGTGCCTTCTGTGTTGGTCATGACCTAAGCAAGGTGGGGTTTGTTTACGGTATGGGGACGGGGCAGGCCGGGGAGAAGCGTCCCAGCCAAAGAATAAGGTTATGGACAGACAAGAAAGGATTCCATGATCAGTTTCTGAAGATACTTCTTCACCCCAAGATAACCATTGCTCAAGTGCATGGCTATGCTATTGCCGGAGGTTTATATCTGGCGATGCTCTGTGACTTCATAGTAGCTGCGGAGGACTCCCAGATCGGTCTCACCGAGCAGAGGCTTGGCTTTGCCGGCAGTGGTGCCCCGATTGGGAACCTGATTATGACCGTAGGTATGAAGAGAGCGATGGACCTTCTGCTCACGGGACGAATTATAGATGGCAAGGAGGCAGCGAGGATAGGATTGGTAACCAAAGCAGTCCCGCCAGATAAGCTGGAGGAGGAAGTAAATGCATTAGCCAAAGCATTGGCTCTTCTCCCTCGTGATGGCATTGCTATTGGCAAGGCAACTCGCCACCTTATCTACGACTCTTTAGGGTTGATCGGTGATTTTATCCCTGTCTATTACTCACACGCCTTCTTCACCAACCTGCGCTGGGAGCCTGACGAATATAGCTTCTTTAAAGAGAGGCGAGACAAAGGGACAAAGGCTGGCTTCAAGGAGAGGGATAAGCGCTACGAAGGATTGGTATAAGAAGGGATAAACTGACATCCTAGAAGAGCAAAATCTCGAAATATAAGGAGGTCGATTTGGAATTAGATAAATTAGATAAGATTATTTATGAGAAGGATGGCAATATTGCCCGGATTACCCTCAACTATCCAGAGAAGCTGAATGCCTTCGATTTCCCCGGACAGGGGGGTATAATGGACCAGCTCTACTTTGTACTGGATAAGGCTTCGGAAGATGATGATATAAAGGTGGTGGTGATTAAAGCCGCTGGGCGTGCCTTCTGTGTCGGTCATGACCTTACCAAGGTGGGGTTCATTTATGGCTTTGGTGAGGGAAAACCCGGTGAGCGGCGTCCCAGCCAGCGCACAAGGCTGAATATAGACCGACACTGGTTTATAGATCACCATCTGGCGAGGCTATTCCTCCATCCGAAGATAACCATCGCTCAGATACATGGTTATTGTATTGGAGAAGGGGTAATGATAACGTGCTTCGCTGACCTAGCGGTAACTAGTGAGGATGCTCAGTTTGGGAGCACGGAGCAGAGGCTTGGCTTTGCTGGCAGTGGTGTCCCCTATATAAACGCTTTGATTCTGACTGTCGGCTTTAAGAGGGCACTCGATCTTCTCCTCACTGGGAGGATGATAAGTGGGAAAGAGGCCGAGGAGATAGGATTAGTAAATAAGGCTGTCACTTCAGATAAGCTGGAGGAGGAGGTAAATGCGTTAGCCAAGTCGATGACCCTTTTACCTCGCGACGGCATTGCCATCGGCAAGGCAACCCGCCACATCGTCTACAATAAGTTAAAGTTGCTCTCTGGCTTCATCCCGGGGTATTATTCACACACCTTCTTCACCAACCTGAGGTGGGAGCCTGATGAGTATAACTTCTTCAAAGAGAGAAGAGACAAAGGGGCAAAAGCTGGCTTCCATGAGAGGGATAAGCGCTACGCTGGATTAGTCTAAGTTCTAGCCTAGCTTAAGTTGTCTGCCTAAGGAGGGTTATAGAAAAGACCTTGATGTCGTTTAGTAATCCTAACTGTCATTCTGAGGTTGCCTTTGGCGACCGAAGAATCTGAGACCCTTCCCCTTCACTTCGTTCAGGGTCAGGGTGACAACTAAACAATCTTAGAAGACCTCGTAACCTTACGAGGTCTTCTCTGTTTTGGCTGTTGCAATGGGCTCGTTCAGATAGATGGGTGACGCTTTATATGCTTGCGATATTGAGTAATAATCCTCCCTGTCATTGCGAGCCGAAGGCGTGGCAATCTCATTACGGTTGCGGAGTCTGTTCTGAGTGGAGCAAGGGATGTCACCCGGAGATTGCTTCGTCGCTATTGCTCCTCGCAATGACAAAAAAGGTGAGGTGTCACTAATCATATGAACGAGTGTATTCGATTGTTCGTCTAAATGCCATATGTTATACTGAGCTAGCGGTAGCTTCTTAA
>CAZUZX010000039.1:0-7691 GCA_964624525.1 uncultured Dehalococcoidia bacterium
GTTATCGCTACCCCTGATATGATGGGCAAAATAGGTAGGCTTGGGCGAGTCCTTGGTCGTCGGGGGCTAATGCCTAACCCCAAGACGGGAACAGTAGTTTCTCCTGCTGATCTTCCTCGAGTAATCAAGGAGGCTCGTAAAGGTCGGGCAGAGTTCAGGTTGGATAGGACAGGTAATATTCATCTCTCACTGGGTAAGGTAAGTTTCGAAGTAGATAAATTGTTGGAGAACCTGTCTACGGCAATAGAGGCGATAATGAAAGCTAAACCTAGTGGTGCTAAAGGTCAATATATTAAGAGCGCTACGTTAGCTACTTCTATGGGACCAGGTATCAAACTCGACTTAAAGACTATTCTTTCTTCGAGCGCCCCTTAGTCCAGCTCACCAAGTAGGGTTTGGAGAAAGATAAACCGTCGAAGAATTTGACGCAACTCCTAGAAGCTATGGTAGAATACAAGCTGGCGGAACCAAGGTCATTAAGTTTGACCTGGGGTGAGGGTTTCCCAGAGGGGAAAATTTCTAAACGAAGGAGGAAAGGAAAAGGATGGTAGGAATAGTCTCGTATGGAGCTTATATCCCCATCTACCGCTTAAGCCGGGAAGCTATCAGCGCCATGTGGTCGCAACCCCCTGGTCGAGGGGAAAGATCCGTAGTTAACGCTGATGAAGACAGCTTAACCATGGGAGTAGAGGCTGTCCTGGATTGCTTGAACGGGATAGACCGCAAGCAGGTTGACGCCCTTTATTTTTCTACCCTATCGCCATCCTATGTAGAGAAGCAATCAGCGAGCATAATAAGGGCTGCCTGTGACCTTCGTCCCGAAATAGTTACGGCAGACATTAGCCACTCATTGCAGGGAGCCACCACTGCTATGAAAATGGCTACTGATGCTGTTCAAGCGGGGTCAGCAAAGATGGTTATGATAGTTGCTTCAGATCACCGCTTGGCTGCTCCCAATTCGGCTGATGAGGCAAACTGGGGGGATGGCGCTGCCGCTTTTCTCATAGGAAGTAAAGATGTTGCTGTCAGCGTAGAAGGAGAGTACCACGTCTCCAGCCAGTTCATAGGCACTTGGAGAAAGCCAGGGGACCGCTATCTAAACTCGTGGGAGGACCGATTTGTCAGAGATAAAGGCTACATGGAGATTCTTCCCAACGCTGTCCGCACAGCAATGCGAAAGTGGGGAATAGGACCTCAGGATATTACTAAGGCTTGCTACTATGGTCCCGATGCCAGAACTCATGGAGCTATGTCAAGACCCATGGGACTGGATGTCAAGACCCAAGTACAAGACCCCATGTTTGCCTCCTTGGGCGATACTGGTTGCGCCTTTGCTCCCATGATTTTGGTAGCTGCTTTGGAGGATGCTAAGCCAGGCGATACAATACTCTATGCTAGCTATGGTGATGGAGCTGACATTTACCTCCTCAAGGTACAGCCTCAAATTGAGAAGGTCAGGAACAGACGGGGAATAAAGCGCCACCTAGCATCTAAGATGATGCTTCACAACTATGGCAAATATGTGGAGATTCGCGATATGATGGAGTGGGCAGTCGGGATGCGTCCTTTGCGTCGCTCCTCCTTGCCGGTAATATGGAGAGAGCGGGAAATGCTCTATCCTTTGAATGGTCAGAAATGTAAGAAGTGTGGGAATATCCAGTTCCCTAAACAGAGAGTATGCATGTACTGCCAGGAAAAGGACAATTTTGAGCTTGTCAGGCTCTCTGACAAAAAGGGTAAGCTGTTCACCTTCAGCTTGGATGAGAGGGCTATGGAGATAGTGCTTCCTAAAGTTATTAGCATAGTCGACCTAGAAGGAGGAGGAAGGTTCTATAGTATAATGACAGACCGGGATGTCTCGAAAATCGATGTGGGAATGGAAGTGGAAATGACTTTCAGGCTACAGCTTGAAGGCTCGGGACTTCACAACTACTTCTGGAGAGTTCGCCCAGTAAGGTGTTAGGAGGTAAAAAAGAATGGCTGAAAGTATCAAAGATAAAGTGGCTATAGTAGGCATGGGCTGCACTCGGTTTGGCGAGCTGTGGGACATGGACATTGTCGACCTTATTGTGGATGCTGCCTATGAAGCCTTTGAGGATGCTGGTGTAGGTCCTAAGGATATTCAAGCTGCCTGGGTAGGCTACGCTGATATTAATTCCGCGACCACCGCCGGGGTTCTGTGTGAGGCATTGCAGTTGCAATATATACCAGCGACCCATGTTGAAAATGCCTGCGGTACAGGGGCAGATACTGTTAGAGGGGCAGCTTTTGCTCTAGCAGCCAAGACATATGACCTCGTTCTCGCCTTAGGTTTTGAAAAACTCAAGGATGCCGGCTTCGGTGGTTTGGGGGTGGTCTTCCCCTATAAGTGGCACCCCATCTATGGGGCATCTACAGAGATTGGTGGCGGACCAGGGCGCTATGCCTTGGCAGCTACTCGGTACTTCATGAAGTATGGTCTGAGCCGGGAGGAAGGTAGGGAGATGGTCTGCAAAGTCTCGGTAAAGAGCCATTATAATGGCTCTCGAAATCCTAAGGCTCACCTACGGCGAGCCATAACTCTGGAACAGGCGTTGAATGCACCTATTATCGCTTGGCCTTTGGGACTCTTCGATTGCTGCGGAGTGAGTGATGGAGCATCAGCAGCTATCATGTGCCGTACTGAAGATGCTAAGAAGTTCAGACCTAATGGTGATTTTATTACTATTAAGGGAACATCGATTTGCTGTGGTCCCGGCTGGGGTAAAGAAAAGACTGACTACGACTTCACGATCTGGGATGAAACTGCAGTGGCTGCTAAAGAGGCTTATGCGATGGCAGGAATAAAGAACCCCCGCAAAGAGCTGAGTCTAGCCGAGGTGCATGACTGCTTCTCCATCGCCGAAATTATAGCCTGCGAGTCTATGGGAATCTGCGAGAGAGGACATGCCAAAGAGGACATTGATTCTGGCGCCTGGAGCCAGGAGGGAGAAATACCAATAAATATCAGCGGAGGCTTGAAGTCTTTTGGACATCCTATTGGTGCTAGTGGAGGTCGGGAGGTCTATGAATTCTATAAGCAATTCCAAGGTAAAGCAGAGGAGCCATCCCGTCAGTTGAAGGATGTCAAGCTTGGGTTAGCTCATAACCAGGGTGGTCACCCGGGGCGGTTTGCTTGCGGTATCACTATTGTTGGCGAGCCCCCAGCACACAAATATAAATAGCTAACAGAATAAGGCAAGGATAACCGTCCTACAGTAGAAATGCTTGCCAAAGTGCCAAACTATATAAGAGATTTTGTTTTGTGCAAACGGATAGACACTTATGATGCCTCAGCAGCTACTATAGCATGAGGCATCAAATTTGAATGGAAGCCTATAGGTTTCTTAGGTAATCGCTTAGAGTGAAAATTTAAACTAGGGAGGTAAGAATGGTAGGAATAGTTTCCTACGGGGCTTATATCCCCATCTACAGGTTAAGCCGGGAGGCTATCGGTGCCATGTGGTTGCAACCTCTGGGTCGTGGGGAAAAGGCAGTAGCTAATGCTGATGAAGATAGCTTAACCATGGGGGTAGAAGCTGTTTTAGACTGCCTGAATGGTATGGATCGCCGACAGGTAGACGGGCTTTATTTTGCTACCCTTTCACCACCCTATGTAGAAAAGCAATCAGCAAGCATAATAAGAGCTGCCGCCGACCTTCGTGAGGATATGTTTAGCGCGGACATTAGTCACTCCTTAAGAGGGGCAACGAGTGCTATGAAAGCGGCTATTGATGCCGTTCAAGCCGGTTCGGCAAAAAGAGTCATGGTAGTTGCTTCAGACTGCCGTATTCCTCCTCCAAACTCGGAATTCGAACCCGTTTTCGGTGATGGTGCTGCCGCCCTCTTAATAGGGGATTCAGAGGTCGCTGTCAGTATAGAAGGAAGCTATCATTGCTCTAGCGAGTTCATAGATGTATGGAGAAAACCAGAGGACACCTATATGCAACCCTGGGAAGACCGATTTATCAGGGAAGAGGGTTACCTGAAAATTCTCCCCCAGGCAGTCTCTGCTCTAATGAAGAAGTATAAACTCACCACAAAAGACATTACTAAGGCTGCCTTCTATGGTCCTGAGGCCAGGACGCATGCAGCTATGGCAGGAGCTATGAGGCTTGATGCCAAGACACAGGTGCAGGACCCTATGTTTGACTCCGTAGGCAACACTGGCTGTGCCTTCGCCTCTATGATTTTGGTGGCTGCCTTGGAGGAGGCAAAACCGGGTGATAGAATCCTTTATGCGACTTATGGCGATGGAGCTGACGTCTACCTCCTCAAGGTGCAGCCTCAAATTGAGAATATTAGAGATAGGCGAGGGATAAAGCGTCATCTAGCTTCGAAGATGATGCTCCCCAACTATGGAAAATACGTCCAGATTCGTGAGCTTATGGAGTGGGAAGCCCCACGTGTCCCGGCTCGCAAGTCCTCCCTGCCGGTAATATGGCGTGACCGCGACATGGTCTATGCTTTTTATGGGCAGAAGTGTAAGGCGTGTGGAAATGTTCAGTTCCCCAAACAAAGGGTGTGCATGTATTGCCAGACAAAGGACAACTTTGAACCCGTTAGGATTTCCGACAAGAAAGGAAAGCTTTTCACCTTCAGCATGGATGAGCGAGCTCAGGAAGTAGTGTTACCCAAGGTTTTTAGTGTAGTTGACCTTGAAGGGGGAGGAAGGTTCTACAGTCCCATGACAGACCGAGATCCTGGAAAGATCAAGATTGGGATGGAAATGGAAATGACCTTCAGGAAGCAGCTCGAAGCCTCGGGTCTTCATAACTACTTCTGGAGAACCCGTCCGGTGAGGTGCTAAGGAGGAGAGAGGAATGGCTGAAAGCATAAAAGATAAGGTAGCTATCGTCGGCATGGGTTGTACCCAGTTTGGGGAGTTATGGAATAAGGATATTATCGATCTGATTGTAGAGGCAGCCTATGGAGCTTTTGAGGATGCCGGGGTGGAGCCCAAGAATATCCAGGCTGCCTGGGTAGGATACTGTGATTTGGGTACCACAGCATTGACTGGAATTATTTTACCTAGCGCACTGCAGCTACAATATATACCCGTTACCCATGTAGAAAACGCCTGTGGCACAGGCGCAGAGACTATTAGAGGAGCTGCCATGTCATTAATGGCTAAAGCGTATGACCTTGTCTTAGCGCTGGGGTTCGAAAAGATGAAGGATGCTGGCTTTGGAGGAATCCCCCAGGCTTTTCCTGGCAAATGGCACCCTGTCTATGGGATGGCTCCTGAGATTGGTGGTGGAGTAGGACGCTATGCTCTAGCTGCCACAAGATACTTCTACCGGTATGGTCTGAGTCCAGAAGAGGGAAAAACCACCCTAGCTAAGATTTCAGTAAAGAGTCATTACAATGGCTCTCGAAATCCCAAAGCCATGCTGAGGCGGGCAATAACCTTGGAGCAAGCTATGAATGCTCCCATAATTGCTTGGCCCTTAGGGCTTTTCGATTGTTGCGGTGTAGCTGATGGAGCCTCGGCAGCTATTCTATGCCGCACTGAGGATGCTAAGTCCTTCAGACCTGCAGGGGACTACATCACTATTAAGGGCTCTGCGATCTCCTGCGGTCCGGGCTGGGGCAAGGAGAGACCTGACTATGATTTCACCCATTGGGAGGAGACATACCAGGCTTGCCGGATGGCTTACGAGATGGCAGGAATAAAGAACCCTCGGAAGGAACTAAGCATGGCTGAATTGCATGACTGCTTCTCTATCGCTGAATTGATAGCTGCGGAGTCAGCACAACTGTGCCCCACGGGGCGAGCCAAGGAAGACATTGATTCCGGCGCCTGGTCTCAGGAAGGTGAGATACCGATAAATATAAGTGGGGGCTTAAAGTCCTTTGGTCATCCTACCGGGGCTAGCGGTGGTCGGGAAGTGTATGAATTTTATAAACAGTTCCAGGGGAAGGCAGAGGAACCATCTCGGCAGCTAAAGGATGTCAAGCTTGGGCTAGCTCATAACCAGGGTGGGCATCCCGGCAATTTTGTGTGTGGTGTCACCATTGTTGGTGAGCCCCCATAAGATAGACTACTAAAAACTAGCTAGTTTAAGGAGGTTTCGCTTTTCTAAGCGTTTATCAGTTTCAGGTATAGCTGGTAAGCTTTGCTACAGACAGCAGGCGTCCCTGAGGGCTTAAAGTGTATACCTGCCGAGGTAGGTATACCAGCTATTAAAGGTTACCATTATATAAGTGCCTTTAATCGCCTCAGGTTGAAAATGCCTGGGGCGATTATTTATTTGAAAGTAATAAGAAGGAAAAGATGCCAAAAGAGAAGAAAGAGCAAATAGCGAGAAGGATTGAGGAATTCCTTTCGGGATGTAAGATTGCCATTGTTACTGACTACCGAGGGATGCCAGTAGCTGAGATGAGTCAATTGCGCCACCGTCTAAAAGAATCTGGAATTGAGTATCATGTAGTTAAGAACACGCTAGCCTGTCTTGCGGCAGAGAGGACTGGGAAAGAAGGGCTGAAGTCTCTTCTCCGAGGTCCCTCGGCGATAGCCTTTGGCTACGGTGGAGCTAGCGAGCCAGCCAAAATGCTAACTGAGTATATCCGCTCATCCAAAGTCGCTCTTAGTATTAAGGGGGGATTGCTTGGTGAACGCATGCTTAGCTCTGAGGAGGTAGCCACTCTTGCATCACTCCCTTCCACTGAGATATTGCTTTCCCGGCTAGCTCAACAGATGCAAATGCCAATCTCATCCTTGCTGGCTGTTCTTAGTGCTAATCTAAGAGGGATTGTCCAAATATTAAAGGCGAGGGAACAACAACTTAGAGGAGTTTAGTGCTAAACCGAAAGGAGGTCAAAGTAATGACAAAAGAGGAAATAATAGCCGCCATCAAAAGTATGACTGTCCTTGAATTGGCGGAGTTGGTGAAAGCTTTAGAAGCGGAGTTTGGAGTTACTGCTGCCCCGGTAGCCGCAGTAGCCCCGGTAGTCACCTCAGCAGTTCCAGCAGCACCACAAGTAGAGGAGAAAACAGAATTTAGCGTTATCCTCAAGGAAATAGGGGCTAACAAGATTAATGTCATTAAGGCAGTGCGAGAGGTAACTACTCTAGGGTTAAAAGAGGCGAAGGACTTGGTAGAAAGTGCCCCAAAGGCGGTAAAGGAAGGTATTGCTAAGGAGGAAGCTACTCTTATTAAACAGAAGCTGGAGGCAGCGGGTGCCACTGTCGAGCTTAAGTAGACACAATACAATTAACATTATGGGGTTCTAGATGATTGTTAAGATAGTCGGGATATTAACTGACAGAGGTATTACTAAGAGTGACAGGCTAATACTACTACCTGCGTCTCTGAGGGGAGGTTTGCCCGTGTGATGGAGAGCTTAAGCTGAGGGGCAATCTCTTTCAGTCCCATCTCTTTAAGGAATTTGCTCAAAGGCTCAAGCCAGCTTACCTTCTCAGTCTTGTAATGCATCGGGATAACAACTTTAGGGTTAAGAAAACGCACTATTTCTGCTGCCATTTTGGCATTGATAGTGGAAACACCACCGACAGGTACAAATAGTACCTCGATGTTGCCTAATTCTTCTAGTTGGTGTGCTGAGGGCACATGACCAAGATCGCCTAGGTGACATAGCTTAATCCCCTCTGCTTCTATAAAGTAAACAGTATTCTTCCCTCGACTTTTGCCTCCTTCCGAATCATGAAA
>CAZUZX010000039.1:7791-10071 GCA_964624525.1 uncultured Dehalococcoidia bacterium
CGCTAACGACGCCTCGTAGGAGAAAGTATTTAACCAGAGCAAGCCCAATCCGTGTATGAATACAAAGTTAGCAAAAAGCATCAAACCTAGCATGGGGAAAAAGCGTCTTGAGTTGATAAAAGAATCAGTAAAATGACCCAGAAACAGGGCAGCTAAGATGAAACCGATCATATATCCCATCGTCGGACCGGTGAAATACGCAATACCACCATGCCAGCCAGCAAACCAGGGAACTCCAGCAATGCCGAGCCCAGCATACAAAGCTTGACTAGCGCCTCCCCACCACCGGCCCAAAAGAACCCCGGCTAGCAATACGGCAAAAGTCTGACCTGTAATTGGCACAGGAGTCCAAGGAAGATAAAACCTGGCTTGAGCTAAAAGTCCAGTGAGGGCTGCTATGCCCAAGGCTAATCCGATTTTCTTTGCTATGCTTAACTCGTAGCGCCATCTAAAAGCCTGGTAACGCCAATATATATACCGGTCCATCTGACTTGTTATTGCCATTGTAACTCCTTATAAAATAACTCTCTAGATGCTTGTAGCCCGCCTTTATTTTACATTATAATCATCCCATAAGCAACGCATATTCTTCGGATTGAAAATGCCAAAGGGTATTCGTCTCCTTTTGTTATTTTTCTTACTTCTAACTACTCTGGTAGCAGTTGATATAAGTGCGGCTGAACTGCATGTTGATGTGCTCGAAGCCAAAGGAACAGTTAATCCGGTGCTTGCCGATTATATTGAACGAGGTATCAGTAAGGCGGAGGAGGATGGTGCGGTGGCATGCATCATCATATTAGATACCCCTGGGGGGTTACTTTCCTCGACAGAAGAGATTGTCAGCCGCATTTCACGAGCTGAGGTTCCAGTAGTGGTGTATGTGCCAAGGGGAGGCTGGGCGGCTTCGGCCGGAGCATTTATCACCTTATCGGCTGATGTGGCTGCTATGGCTCCGGGAAGCGCAATCGGTGCCTCTACGCCTATAGGTGGTGGCGGGACTGAGCTCTCTGAAGATGAGAGGAATAAAGCCGTAAATTTTGCCAGCGCGTGGATAGGGAGCATTGCTGAAGAACATGGACGAAACCAAGCGGCAGCCATGGCAGCCGTAACCGAGGCGGCCTCATTTAAAGCCGGAGAGGCGTGTGGGACGGCTGACCTTTCTCCGCAAAATCAGGAGATACTAAATGTGACGCGCCTTGATCCCCCTCTTATTGATGATGCCGGCGCTGAGACTGTAGCTGAGCTTATTTATAGGCTTGGTGAGGGAATAAGCCTAGCAAACGGTAAGCCTTTTAGCATTCCCCAAGATGTTAGCTCCAATGATATTAAGATGACCGGCATGGAGCGCTTTCTCCTTTCTATTACTGACCCCAACATTGCCTATATTCTTATGAGCATAGCCATACTTGGTATCTTAATAGAGCTATCGCACCCGGGGCTTATCCTACCCGGGGTAGTAGGCGGTGTCTGCCTTCTCCTCTCTATATACTCTCTGGGTATATTGGAGGCAAACTATGCCGGGTTATTATTGATGGTGCTTGCTTTTGGTCTCTTTATCGCTGAGGTCTTTACTACCTCCTTTGGTTTGCTCTTTGCCGGAGGGGTGATTTCCCTAATTATGGGTTCTTTGATATTATTTAGCGGGACGCCTTTTGAAGTGGATGCCAAGGTTATTGCTACCGTAGTTATCCTTTTCACGGCTATCTTTGCCTTTGTTATCTTCGCCATCATAAGGGCACATCGTCGTCCCATCACTACTGGCAAAGAGGGTATGATAGGGCAGGTAGCCTTAGCCCGGACGCGTCTTGACCCTTCTGGGACGGTGTTTGTCGAAGGGGCACTCTGGACTGCGACTACAGAGGGTGATAGAATTGAGCCCGGGGAGGAAGTGATCGTAACGAAGGTCGAGGGATTGAAGCTAAAGGTGGTTAAAAAAACTAAATAGGAGGGAAAATGACTAATACGGTCTGGATTGTTATCGCTATTGTTGTAGTTATATTATTACTTCTTATATTGCCAGCGGCAATTAAGGTTGTGGCTCAGTATGAGCGGGGTGTTATTCTTCGTCTGGGGCGGTTTATTGGCATCAGGCAACCTGGTCTTCGTTTCATTATCCCCTTTATTGATCGGATGTACAAGGTAGATACCCGGGTAGTTACGATGGATGTTCCGGCGCAGGAAGTAATTACCCGAGATAATGTGACGGTTAAGGTAGACGCCGTGGTATACCAGAGAGTGATAGATGCTGAAAGTGCTATCCTTAAGGTTGAGAATTATCTC
>CAZUZX010000040.1:0-9859 GCA_964624525.1 uncultured Dehalococcoidia bacterium
AAACGTGTATCATCATACATCTGCTCGCTTCACCCCATCGGAGTAATGTCAAAAAGATATCTAATGCTCAAAAACACGCTCTTCAGACGGGGGTAAACCATGTCTTTAACCTCACGTTAAACGATTACTTACTAGCTTGTCAACTCGCCGCTAAAATTGGGCATGCAGGTGACAAGGGATAAAGAAAAATCGGTAACCTGTTTAGGCTTTTACTCTGATGGTATTCTTTTCACCAGCTCTTGGAAATCATCAAACCACTTTAACTTTACTTCAGCTGACCAACTAGGATCAAGAGCTGGGAATTTATCCAGCAGAAGCTTCCACCAAGTTTTTTTAGCTGTTTCCCGTTTGGCTACTGCCGGATCTCCGCTACTCTTCCGGCTTAAACGCAGCCGGAGATCAGTTTTTCTCGGAGCCCCAACCCTGGATTTGCTTAAAAGGCTGGGGGACAATGTTATCTCGGCGTCTTTAGCCAGAGCAAGGAAAAAGGACAGGCACTTCCGGACTATATCACCCTCAGCGCCACATTCCTGAAAGCGCCTCAGCATTTGTCCTGAGGTGACATGCTCGAGGTCTATTCCAGTTAGAATGGGCTGATAGGCTGCCTGAATTATTTCCCTCAATACCTCTTTACGATTTTCTCCCTCACTATGCACTAATCGAAGTAATGGCTCCGTCGGTTCGTTGTTGGAGTTGGTCAAGCCTAAGAAGAATAGCGTGCTTCTGGCAGTCAGAATCGTACTCATGGCAAACCCCAACTCGTTAAAGTAACTTCGATCCAGTTGCGATGGAGTATGCTTACGGAGGGACTCTAGTAGCCTTTGCCACGTAGCATAAGTTAAATATGGCGGAAGACGCCCTGAAGCTCCTCTTCCTCCTTTACGCGCCATAATATCTCATCTCCACTTATCTCTATTTATTTCAATTTATTATACCATATTTCAACATTAATGTCAATATCTCAACATTTATCTTAACGATATCCCCCTTCATAAGGAGTTGTGGAGATATAATGTACAAGGAGCCTCATGGGCTAAGTGGACATGAGTTGACTGTTAATGAAACATGACGCTAAAAACTAACTATAAATACATTTTTATCGCAACTTTAAAACATGTTGACAAAAATTTTTTTTGTGATATAATCGAGCCATAATTTCTGCTGTAAGGAAGAAACTAAGTGGAAATTAATGAACCACCAGCCTACGTTAAGGTTAAGGTATCAGCACATGATAAGCCTAGCTGTGAGGTTCTTCGCCTGGTAAAGAGTGATGAAAATAATCCAGTGGAAGAGCCTAGTCCATTGACTAGATTGGAGGTTGTAGAACCTAGTAAAAAAGAGGAAATCAAACAAACGGCACCTAATATTGAAAATATTAAAAAGGAGGAGGTTAAGCAAATGACAATGGAGACTGAAAAATTTCCAGCCCAGATCAAGGTAATTGGAGTTGGCGGAGGAGGATGCAATACTGTCCGCCGGATGATGAAACATCCCACTCCAGGCGTGGAGTATATCGTTTGTAATACAGATATTAAATCCTTACAAACAGTTGGTGGAGCACTAGCTATTCAGCTTGGTGAGCACCTTACCCATGGATTAGGAGCTGGCGGTAATACAAGTATTGGCGCACGCTCAGCGGAGGAAGGTCACTATGTTTTAAAGAAAGCCCTTAAGGATGCTGAGCTAGTGTTCATCACTGCGGGTATGGGTGGGGGCACAGGCACCGGGGCAGCTCCAGTAGTCGCTCAAATAGCGAGAGAGGGTCATGCCTTAGTTATTGCCGTAGTGACGACACCGTTCTCCTTTGAGGGCAAGAGGCGTTTTGACCTTGCCTTGGGCGGAATCAAACGCTTGAGAGATGAGGTGGACAACCTGGTTATTGTTCACAATGACCGTCTCCTCCAGCTCACAGAGCACACTGAGGCAGCAGTACAAGCTTTTGCTATGGCTGATGAGGTAGTAGGTGAGGGCATTCTGAGTATATCCCAGCTGGTCAATGTTCCCGGAGAGATAAATGTAGACCTGGCCGATGTGAAGACAGTGATGAGCATTTCGGGCGGAGCACTTATGGCTATGGGGCGAGGCGTCAACACTCGTTATCCAGCTATGGATGCTGCCGAGCAAGCTATCTCTAATCCTCTGCTGGACATAAATGTAAAAGGTGCTAAGGGAGTGCTGTTCAATTTCGCTGGTGGACCAGAGCTAACTTTAGGGGAGGTCAATGATGCGGCTAATTTCATTGCCAAGGAGGTTGATCCTGGTGCGATTATCTTCTTTGGCATGACTGCCCCTAATGAGGAACTCCATGGCACGGTCAAGCTTACCCTTGTCGCCACTGGTATAAGACCAGAGTTGCCAGAAAGCTGGCTTTCTCAGATGGGAGAAGCCATTCGAGAGGCAATAGTCGGGCACAGGGCACGCTGATAAGGCAGAGGATATTCTAAATAGAAGGAGGTGTGATAATGTCACATTTATTATGCTGGGTTAATATAGTTGCCGGGTTGATACTTTTCTTTGCTATGTCAGGGATATCATCTTGGGTAATATTCGCCACACCCGAAGCGAGGATATTTCCTTTTATCCTGGGTATCCTGCTTTTAGGCAATGCCGTCTATCTAGCATTTGCCAGCGAGGCAAGTTGGCTGCAACGTCGGTAGAATAGTTACCCTGGACAACTCTATCTTTAGAACTTACTGCCCTTGAAGGGGTAGGGGGTAATTCAATTTTGTATCGGCATTTTCCGTAGAAAGGGGGCAAAATGACGGTGGGGAGAATGATGGAAGGTATGAAGACACCGGCACAGATTAAGGTGATAGGGGTGGGTGGTGGTGGCTGTAATACTGTTCGCCGCATGATGCAGCGTCAACAAGTCCCTGGAGTGGACTATATTGTGGTTAATACTGATATCAAGTCTCTGGACTCCGTCTCCGGCTCTGCGGCATTATCTATCCAGATTGGTGAGCATCTTACCCACGGATTTGGAGCTGGAGGTGATATCAGGATTGGCAGGCAAGCAGCAGAGGAGGGTCAATTTCTGTTAAAAAGAGCCGTTAAAGATTCTGAGCTGGTATTTATTAGTGTTGGTATGGGTGGAGGCACAGGCACTGGGGCAGCTCCAGTAGTAGCTCGGATAGCCAAGGAAGTTGGTGGCTTAGTCATTGCTGTGGTGACTACCCCCTTCTCTTTTGAAGGAAAAAGGCGTTTTGATACTGCTTTAGTTGGTGTCCACCGACTTAAGGAGGAGGTGGACAATATGATTGTGGTTCATAATGACCGTCTTCTTCAGTTTGCTAATCACAATGCTCCGGTGGGACAGGCTTTTGCTATGGCTGATGAGGTGGTAAGTGAGGGTATCTTGAGTGTAGCCGAGCTTGTCAATGTCCCTGGCGAGATTAATGTTGACCTAGCTGATGTGAAGGTAGTGATGGCTATTCCGGGGACTGCCCTTATGGCTATGGGTCAGGGCGATAGCCAGCATCCGGCGATGGATGCTGCGGAGCAAGCTCTCTCCAACCCTCTGCTGGAAATTAATGTAAAGGGGGCTAAGGGAGTGCTCCTCAATTTTAGCGGTGGACCAGATTTAACTCTCGGGGAAGTCAGTGAGGCAGCTACTCTGGTTACTCGAGAAGTTGATCCTAGTGCCAGGGTCTTTTTCGGCTTGACTAATCCGAGCGAAGAACTTAAAGGCAAGGCGAAGGTAACCCTTATTGCTACCGGGATAAGATTACCCGTGGGTAGCAGCCTGTTTTCTGGAATTGGGGATAGTGTTGGCACTGTAGTAGGCAGGAGGAGATAAGCACGTCAAAACAAAAATCAAACCTAAAGGAAGGAGGGTATCATTAAATGTCGCGCTTGTTAGTTTGGATCAACATGGTGATGGGACTATTGCTGTTCTTCACATTATCGGAAATATCAAAGTGGAATTTGTTTGATTCGTCAGGGGCGAGATTAATTGCTTTTATCCTTGGCGTGATGCTTCTGGGAAATGCAGTTTACCTTGCTTTTGGAGGCGAGGCGGGCTTAGCCGGGCGCAGGTAAGGCGAGTAAGAATAGCTTAATTTGACGATAATAGGTTCAGGGAGGTAGCAGGTGAAGGAGACAATCAGAATGGGACAAGATGCCAGGGTACCAGCACGCATTAAAGTAGTGGGAGTTGGTGGTGGTGGCTGCAATGCCGTCCGCCGCATGATGAAAAGGCAACAAATCCCCGGGGTGGATTACATAGTGGTTAATACTGATATTAAATCCTTGGAATTGGTCTGTGGAGCCTTGTCGATCCAAATTGGGACTCATTTCACTCGAGGGTTTGGAGCTGGAGGCTATGCCTCAATGGGCGAACAAGCAGCCTTGGAGAGTCGCTTCGCTCTAGAAAGAGCCACTAAGGATGCTGAAATGGTGTTTATTACTGCTGGTATGGGTGGGGGCACAGGCACTGGGGCATCCCCAGTAGTGGCTGAAATAGCTAGGCAAAATGGTGCCCTAGTAATTGCTGTAGTGACTACGCCTTTCTTTTTTGAGGGTAAGAAGCGATTAATGAATGCCCTAGACGGTCTCCGCAAACTTGTTCCAAAGGTGAACAATATCATCATTGTTCCCAATGATCGGTTACTTCAGTTCGGAGACCATGATGTTCCGATGGAGGAAGCTTTCTTTATGGCTGATGATGTGATAGCTGAGGGGATCTTAAGTATATCCCAGCTTGTCAATGTCCCTGGAGAGATAAATGTTGACCTAGCTGATGTAAAGAGGGTGATAAGCATTCCAGGAGCAACCCTTATGGCTACGGGGTGGGGAGAGGGTAGAAATGGAGCTCAGGAAGCAGCAGAAAGGGTAATTTCCAATCCTTTGCTGAACACTGACATAAAAGGTGCTAAGGGGGTTCTATTTTGCTTCTCAGGCGGACCAGACTTAATGATAGGGGAAGTCGCCAGGGCAGCTGATCTTATCGCTAAAGAGGTCGATCCAGGAGCTCTCATCTTCTTCGGTATGAATCTTCCTGAGGATGAATTAAAGGATAAGGTCAAGCTCACCCTGGTGGCTACCGGCATAAAATCACCAATATATAGCACTTGGCTTTCTGAAATGGGGCAAAACTTAAAGAGCGCTATGCCCCGAATCTCCCTGACCCCCTTAAGGAGATGACAGAGGAAGGCATGGCTGATGAGAAACAATTTATTATTTGCCTTGGGTACTGTCTTGATCATAGTACCAGAGCCGATAACTACTGTTATCGGGGCAATTTTACTTTTCAACTTGTTATCTCCGCAGAAACATGGCAGGTTTGTCAATTCTTCCGGGGTAATCGTTCGAAATGGCTCGTTACCACTTCTTAGAGCTGGGGTAGCATAATTATGAAATCTTATCACCTCACCCCCCAATCCCCTTAATCCCCCCTCTCTTTCAAAGGAGAGGGGAGAGATAGTTCTTCCGAAGGGGCTTTGCCCCTTCGGACTTCCCTTTAGGTGGAAACCTCAGTTTTAGATGTAAAACCTTCAAGAAGACCTCCTTCTTAGGAGGTCTTCTTGTTTGCTGTAGGGGACGAACTCTGTGTTGTCCCTTTATAATAGGGTTGGACGGAGACGTCCGCCCCTACGGGATGTCCGTTGTAAAACAATCTAGGCAAGATGGAGTTGCAAATCAATTCCACAAGTTCTAAAATCCCTCAGATAAAAACTTTGTTTGGGGTAGGCAATGTCTCTACCAGAAGACAGGACAAAAATAGAGCGTTATGCTAAGGAAGCTATTGCTTTAGCCACGCAAGGTCAGTGGAAGGAAGCCGTGGCTGCCAATAAAGCTGTTTTAGAACTCTCCCCCAAAGATGTTGAGGCTTATAATCGGCTAGGTAAGGCTTTGATGGAACTGGGAGAGTATAAGAATGCTCAGAAAGCTTATCGGCATGCCTTAGAATTAGACCCTTATAATAGTATTGCTAAGAAAAACCTCGACCGTCTGTCTCACCTGATAGGGTCACCCCCGACCCCAAGGGACCATTATAAAGTTGCTCTAGACATTTTTATCGAAGAGACCGGTAAAGCCGGGATAGTGAATCTCATTCATTTAGCGCCGAAAGGCGTTATAGCCCAAATGTCTCCTGGGGAGGAAGTTAGCCTTCAAGTAGAAGGGCAGAGGTTGTTAGTTAGAAACGGGCATGGTGAATATCTCGGCGAAGTAGAGCCAAAGTATGGGATGCGCCTGGCTAAACTAATGCAAGGTGGTAATAAGTATATCGCTGCTATAAGTAGCCTGAGGGAGAATGAAGTAAAGGCAATCATCCGCGAGGTATATCAGCATCCCAGCCAGATGGGGCGTCTTTCCTTCCCCCTGAAGAGGAAGGAAATCTTTCGTCCTTACATAGGGGAGAGCTTGCTTAGATATCCATTAGAGGAAGAACCGGCGGAGGAAGTCGATGTCATAATAGAGGCAGAAAGGGAAGGCTTTACTGTGACTGACCTTGATGAGGCTTCCATCTCTGCTGAAGAAGACCCAGAGCCGGGTGAGGAAAATGGAGATCGGGACAGTTAATCCAGTTAAGATTGAGGATGAGGTTAGGGTTTCATATCTTGACTACGCCATGAGTGTCATTATCTCCCGTGCCCTACCAGATGTACGTGATGGCTTGAAACCGGTACATCGACGTATCCTCTATGCTATGAATGAGCTGGGGCTGCACCACGCCTCTCCCTATAAAAAGAGTGCCCGAATTGTAGGAGAAGTGCTAGGGAAGTATCATCCCCACGGCGATGCTCCGGTTTATGAAGCCTTGGTACGCATGGCACAGGACTTCTCTATGCGATATGTGCTGATTGAAGGGCAGGGTAATTTTGGCAGCTTGGATAATGACCCACCGGCTGCCATGCGCTATACCGAGGCACGCTTGGCTGAAATCGCTCAAGAGATGCTGATTGATATTGATAAGGATACGGTAGACTTTGTTCCCAACTTTGATGATACCCTTAAGGAGCCGACTATCCTCCCCGCTCGATTCCCTAACCTATTGGTCAATGGTAGCTCTGGGATCGCTGTCGGCATGGCTACTAATATCCCTCCCCATAATTTAAAAGAGATTGACGAGGCTATTGCTTTTCTTATTGATAATCCAGAAGCCACTGTTGATGAGTTAACTGAGTTTATCCCTAGTCCTGATTTTCCTACCGGAGGCATTATCTTAGGACGTGAGGAAATAAAGAAGGCTTATATCACTGGTCAGGGCAAGGTCATTATTCGGGCTAAAGCTCAGATTGAAGAGATAACCAAGGGGCGATATCAAATAATAGTTACTGAGGTTCCTTACCAAGTAAACAAGGCGGAGTTAGTGGAGAGGATTGCCGCCCTGGTGAGGGAGAAGAAGGTTGAAGGCATCAGCGAGCTACGCGATGAGTCGGATAGGCAGGGAATACGTGTGGTTATCGAGTTGAAAAAGGAAACGCAGCCGGAGCAGGTACTCAATAACCTTTATAAGTACACCGCCATGCAATCAGCCTTCTTTATCAATATGTTAGCTTTAGTAGATGGACAACCAAAGGTCATCAATCTAAAGGAAGCCCTGCAACACTATATTGATTTTCGTCACCAGGTTATAGTGCGTCGCTCCAAGTTTGAACTCCAACAAGCTAAGGAGAGGGCTCATCTATTAGAAGGGTTGAGGATAGCTCTGGATCAACTTGACCAAGTGATTGCTCTTATTCGACGCTCGCCCAATGCTGAGAAAGCTCGAAATGAATTAATGAATAAATTTGGTTTATCCCTGCTACAGGCGCAGGCTATTTTGGATATGCCGCTGCGTCGCCTGGCAGCCCTGGAGCGCCAAAAAATCCTCGATGAGTATACAGAAGTGCTTAAGACCATCGCCTATCTGGAGGATCTTCTGGCTAATCCGAAGAAGATACTTTTCCTCATTAAGGAGGAGACAGAGAAGGTTAGGTCTAAATATGGGGATGCCCGAAGGACTCAATTTAGCGAGCTGGAGGTGGTGGAATTTCGGGAAGAAGATTTAATCCCTCACCAAGAGATGGTGGTTACCTTGAGCAGCCGGGGTTATATTAAGCGTGTCCCTCTTGATACCTATCGGTTACAGCATCGCGGAGGAAGGGGTGTTAGCGGAATGGTAACCAAGGAAGTAGATAGTGCCCGTCTCCTCCTCGTAGCTGATACTCATGACACCTTGCTCTTTTTCAGTAGTCGAGGCAAGGTCTTCTCACTCAAGTGTCATCGAATTTCTCATCTTGATTCATCAGGGCGAACTGCTAAAGGGACACCCCTGACTAACCTGCTCTTCCTTGATCCCAGGGAGCAAATAACTACGGCAGTGGCAGCCAATCTCGCCCCGGGCAACTTCCTCCTCCTCGCTACTGCCAAAGGCAAGATAAAGAGGATTCCGGCTGAGAAGTTTGCTTCCCTAAAAAGCCGTGGTCTTATTGCTATATCCTTGAAGAGCGGGGACGAACTGGTAGCCGCGGCACTAGCTAAGGAAGGGGAAGAAGTCATCCTGGTAAGCGAAAAAGGGCGGGCGATTAGATTTGCTGTAGATAGCTTCAGGGCTACCTCTCGAGCCAGTCAAGGGGTAGTTGGCATGAGACTTAGCCCAGACGATAAAGTGGTGAGCATGGAGGTTATTCGTCATGATGCCTGTCTTCTTACCGTGACCACTAGCGGATTTGGTAAAGTTAGCCCCATAAGTGTCTATCCGGTCCACCATCGCGGTGGGAAGGGAATACAAACTCACCAGGTTAGTGAGAAGACCGGCAGAGTAGTTGCCGCTAAGTTGACCTATCCCTCTGAAGAGTTGATACTTATATCGGCGCAGGGGATTATTATCCGTTTGCCTATGAAGAGTGTCCCCATTAGGAGTAGAAATACTCGCGGGATAAGCCTTACAAAGTTAGATTCAGGCAATAAAGTCGTTTCCATCGTCTGCCTTAAAGGGAAAAAGGGCGACTAATTCCTCTAGGCGGGACTCCGGAAAGGTAAAAAGAATGACTCAAAAAGAGAATCTCGATAATTTTGCTACACTGGTTGATATTATAGCCAGGTTACGAGGACCCCAGGGCTGTCCTTGGGACCTAGAGCAAACCCACCTCTCTCTAAAGCCTAATCTGGTAGAAGAGTGCTATGAAGTGATGGAGGCAATAGACCAAGGGGATAGCCGAAAGCTAAGTGAGGAACTAGGTGACCTTCTGATGCAAATCGTGCTTCATGCCCAGATTGCTGCGGAGTGGGGCAATTTTGATATCAAAGAGGTGTTGCGGAAAATCAATGCCAAGCTTATTCACCGCCACCCTCATATCTTCGGGGAGGCAAAGGTAAAGGATGCTCAGGAGGTAGTCTTAAGCTGGGAAGCTCTAAAGAAAAAAGAACGAGGTGGCTCCTCTCTCCTTTCTGGCTTACCTAAGGGAATGCCTGCCTTAGCTTATAGCCAGGCAGTGCAACGGCGTGCCGCTCGGGTTGGCTTTGACTGGAAGGAGATTAGTGAAATTACGGAAAAGCTGGTCGAGGAAGTCCAGGAGTTGCAGCAAACCACTAACCACGAGCAAAGGACACAGGAGTTTGGTGATTTACTGTTCACTCTAGCCAATATTGCCCGCAGGCTGGATGTAGACCTAGAAGAAGCTCTTCGTTTGGCAAATGAAAGATTTTATGGCCGCTTTTCTTATATGGAGGAGATTTGCCGTCAGCGGGGCATTTCCTTAGACAGCCTATCTTTAGAAGAACAGGATAAATTGTGGCAGGAAGCAAAACAAAATCGGGGCGGGCAGATTTGAACTGCCTCCAGCCAGAGTCCTTATCGGGGCGGGCAGATTTGAACTGCCGACCTCAGCGTCCCGAACGCTGCGCGCTAACCAGACTGCGCTACGCCCCGCTC
>CAZUZX010000041.1:0-9769 GCA_964624525.1 uncultured Dehalococcoidia bacterium
GATGTCACCCGGAGATTGCTTCGTCGCTATTGCTCCTCGCAATGACAAAAAAGGTAAGGTGTCACTAATCATATGAACGAGTACATGCGTTTGACTACTGAACCAGCTTATGCTACAAGAAGTAGAATAAGTCGCAAACTCTCTAAAGACAGGAGGAAACATGGCTAAGATTTATTATGATAGAGATGCTAAACTGGACTTAGTTCGGAGTAAGACCATTGGAATTATCGGCTATGGGAGCCAAGGACATGCCCATGCCCAAAACCTGAGGGATAGCGGCTGCCAGGTACTAGTAGCCGAGGTTGAGGGTAGCAGTGCCTGGGACATCGCTAAAAGGGATGGGTTTACAGTGTCTGATGCGGCAGGCGTGGCAAAAGAGGCAGATGTGATCGTGATGCTTGTTCCCGATAACCTGCAGCCTCTGGTTTATCGAGATTGCATTGAAAAGGGACTTTCCGCCCGTAAGACTTTGATGTTTGCGCATGGCTTTAATATTCACTACACTCAGATTATTCCACCTCATAACATAGATGTCAGCATGATCGCCCCTAAGTGTCCCGGACGCATGCTGCGTCAACTTTACACCGAAGGTTCGGGACCCCCTGCCTTGGTTGCCATTCATCAAAATGCTTCCGGAAAAGCAAAGGACATCGCCCTTGCCTATGCTAAAGGCATTGGCTGCACCAGAGCTGGAGTTCTCGAGACAACCTTCACCGAAGAAACAGAGACTGACCTCTTCGGCGAGCAGACGGTTCTTTGTGGGGGGGCATCCTCCCTCATAAAAACTGCCTTCGAGACCCTCGTGGATGCCGGCTATCAACCCGAGATTGCCTACTTTGAGGTTTGCCACGAGCTCAAGCTTATTGTTGACCTTATCTACCAGGGTGGACTGACTCATATGCGCAATTCCGTAAGCGACACGGCGGAGTATGGCGATTACACTCGAGGACCAAGGGTTATTGATGACCTGGTCAGAGAAGAGATGGAGCAAATTCTTAGTGAAATTCAAGATGGTAGCTTTGCTCAAGAATGGATTCTGGAGAACATAGCCGGTCGTCCTAAATTCAATACCATGAAGCGCCGCGAGTCAGAGCACCTGATTGAGGTCATCGGGAAACAACTGCGGGAGATGATGCCCTGGCTAAAGGCTGCGGAGAAGGTGGCGAAGGCTCAGGTCCCGGTAGAACAGCGGGCGAAAGAGCTCGGCGTTTCCGGACACTTTCTCCGAAGGCTATTCCGAGAAGGGAAAATTCCGGGAACTAAAATCGGTGCCAGAATTTACGTTCCCCAGGATGTTAAGGTACCCTATAGGCAGAAGAAAAGGAAATCCTGAAAGAGGTGGGCAAAAGGATTCGTAAGATTATGCCGTGGCTGAGAAAGGTGATAAGCTTGACATGAATCATAAAAGGATAGAGGTAGCCTAAAGTATTATCAAGGAGACAATTGTGGATAGAGTCATCATCTTCGACACCACCCTGCGGGATGGGGAGCAAGCCGCAGGGGGGATGCTGAATGCACAGGAGAAGTTGGGGATTGCCCGGCAACTAGAGAAGCTCCGCGTAGACGTTATTGAAGCTGGCTTCCCCATCAGCTCCCCGGGTGACTTTGAGGCAGTAAAACTTATTGCCCATGAGGTACACCAGCCCACTATATGTGCCCTTACCCATGCTAACCCCGAAGCTGTGGATAGAGCCTGGGAGGCGGTTAAAGGGGCAAAGCACCCCCGCATCCATGTCTTCCTCTCCGCCTCAGATGTCCACCTCTTTTATCAACTTAAAAAAAGTCGCGAGGAGATTCTGGAAATTTCCCGAGATATGGTAGCTCGGGCTAAAAAGTATCTGGAAGATGTGGAATTTTCTCCCATGGATGCTAGCCGCACCGAACCTTCCTATCTTCATAAGATTCTTGAGGCGGTCATCGAGGCTGGGGCAACCACGGTGAACATCCCCGATACCGTTGGCTACGCTATTCCCGAAGAGTTTGGGAATCTCATTGAGAGCATATTTAATAATGTGCCCAATATCCATCGAGCGATAGTCAGTGTTCACTGCCATAACGACCTTGGGCTAGCAGTGGCTAATAGTCTGGAAGCAGTGTGTCAGGGGGCAAGACAGGTGGAGTGCACTGTTAACGGCATTGGGGAGCGGGCGGGCAATGCCTCTTTAGAGGAAATTGTTATGGCAATTAGTACCCGCAAGGACCTTTTCAACCTAACCACCCAGATTGACACGACACAAATCTACAAGACCAGTCGCCTGGTGAGTGAACTTACCGGTTTTGTGGTTCAGCCCAATAAAGCTATTGTCGGAGCCAATGCCTTCCGCCATGAGTCAGGCATCCACCAAGATGGGGTAATTAAAAAAGCCATCACCTACGAAATTATGGACCCTCGAGATGTCGGTATACCAGCCAGTAGTTTAGTGCTTGGAAAGCTGAGCGGACGCCATGCCTTTATGGAGCGTCTTGCTGAGTTGGGGTATGAACTGAATGAAGAGGATGTCAATCGAACCTTTCGTGCTTTCAAGGAGCTAGCTGATAAGAAGAAGGAGGTTACTGATCGGGATATAGAGACCCTAGTGGCTCAGGAAATGCGCACCATCTCTGAAATCTACCATCTTGACCATGTTGAGGTATCTTGCGGTAACCATAGCATTCCCACTGCTACCGTAAGGCTCACCACTCCTGATGGTCAGGTTCTGGCTGATGCCGCCTTAGGCACAGGACCGGTGGATGCAGTGTACAAAGCCATTAATCGCATCATAGGTGTGCCTAATGAGCTTACTGAGTTTACCGTCAAATCGGTTACCGAGGGTATTGATGCAGTTGGCGAGGTGCTGATAAGAATCGAGAGCGATGGTATAACTTATACTGGACGAGGTGCTTCTACCGATATTATTGTTGCCAGTGCTAAAGCCTATATGAACGCCCTCAATAGGCTGCTGGCCACGAAGAAGCCAAGAACCAAAGGTTGAGGAAAAGAAGTAAAAGGGTGTTCTGCTACATTGTTTGTACTAGTTACTACCCCACACTTTCGAGGATAGCTCCAGAACTCATTCGTAGTCTCTAGAAATTGCAGAAAGACAGAGTTCCGATGACCTTAGCTGAGAAGATATTGGCTGCCCACGCTGATAAGAAGAAGGTCTCCCCTGGCGAGCTGATAAATGTCCGGGTTGACCTTGTCTTAGCGAACGATGTAACTGCTCCCATCGCCATTAAGGAGTTTCAGCGCATCGGGGTAAAAAAGGTATTTGACTCCCGCAAGGTGGTCATGGTGCCTGACCATTTCATCCCTAATAAGGATATACCCTCAGCAGAGCAAGCCAAGTTGATGCGAGAGTTCGCTCTCGAACAGGGGTTGGTCTATTTTGAGGTAGGACAGATGGGTATTGAGCACGTGCTCCTTCCGGAGCAGGGCTTGGTGCTTCCCGGTGATGTGGTCATCGGCGCTGATTCCCATACCTGCACCTACGGGGCTTTAGGGGCTTTTGCTACTGGAATGGGTTCAACCGATATCGCCTCAGCCATGGCTTGCGGGGAAATATGGATGAAGGTGCCACCAACAATAAAGTTTGTCTACTGGGGAAAGATGGGAAGGTGGGTTAGTGGTAAGGACATCATCCTTTATACCATTGGTAACATTGGGGTGGATGGTGCCCTTTATGCCGCGATGCAATTTGAGGGCGAAGCGATTGTAGCCCTTTCTATGGACTCACGCTTTACGATGGCAAATATGGCAATCGAAGCCGGGGCTAAGGCAGGTATATTTAGAGTGGATAACAAAACCTTGGAGTATGTCCAGCCAAGAGCCAGGCGCTCATACAAAGTTTATGAGCCGGATGAGGATGCGGAATACGCCAAAGTTATTGAATATGATGTTTCTCAAATCGAGCCCCAGGTTGCCTTCCCCCATCTCCCATCCAATACTAGACCAATCAGCCAAGTGGGCGAGATTGAAATTGACCAGGTCGTTATTGGCAGCTGCACCAATGGCAGGTTGGAGGACTTGCGAATTGCTGCCCAGCTACTTAAAAATAGGCTGGTGCATCCGAGAGTGCGCTGTATTATTATCCCCGGCTCTCAGCAGGTCTACCTTCAAGCCATACGTGAGGGGCTGATTGAAGCCTTTATCAGAGCTGGAGCAGCAGTAAGCACACCTACCTGTGGACCTTGCCTCGGCGGATATATGGGCGTTCTCGCTGCTGGCGAGCGCTGCCTCTCTACCACCAACCGCAATTTTATGGGCAGAATGGGAAGCCCTGAGTCGGAGGTGTATCTCGCTAATCCCGCCGTGGCTGCGGCAAGTGCTATTTTGGGAAGAATTGGAAACCCAGAGGAGCTAACGAAATGAGATTGAAAGGCAGGGCTTATAAGTACGGGGCTAATATAAATACTGATGCCATCATTCCGAGCCGCTATCTAAACATCTCTGACCCTACTGAGCTGGCAAAGCACTGCATGGAAGGCATTGACAAGGATTTCGCCACGAAAGTGCAGCCGGGGGATATCATCGTTGCTGAGACTAATTTCGGCTGTGGCTCCTCTCGAGAGCATGCCCCTCTGGCAATCAAAGCGGCGGGTGTCTCCGCGGTTATCGCTAAAAGCTTTGCTCGCATCTTCTTCCGCAACGCGATCAATATCGGCTTACCGATTCTGGAGTGTGATAAGGCAGTGGATGAGACTGACCCAGGCGATATTCTGGAGGTTGAACTTGCTAGCGGAGAAATCAGGAATATCACGAAGAATAAGCTGTTTTATGCCAAGCCTTATCCTGATTTTATGCTGGAGTTAATTTCCGCTGGGGGGCTTATCGAGCACACCAAGAAGAAATTATTTTAAATGTAGCGCAGGTCTTTAGACCTGCCCAGAAGCAGACCTAAAGGTCTGCACTACAAAAATGGAGGAAGGGACATCAGAATGAAATTTGATCTAGCTGTTTTGTCCGGTGATGGCGTTGGTCCTGAGGTAGTAGCCGAAGCGATAAACGTTTTGGAAGCTACTGGTAGAAGATTCGGGCATAAGTTCAGCCTGCACTACGGAGATGTTGGCGGTATTTCCATTGATAAATTTGGCGTAGCTCTCACCAGGGAGACTTTTCAAATGTGTAAACAATGTGATGCTGTATTGCTAGGGGCAGTGGGTGGTCCCCAGTGGGATGACCCTAAAGCTAAAGTCCGCCCTGAGGATGGGCTTCTGGCACTGCGTAAAGAGTTAGAGTTATTCGCTAACATACGCCCGGTTAAGGTCTTTCCTATGCTCCTTAATTCTACCACTTTAAAGCCTGAGGTTATTAAGGGAGTAGACCTGGTAGTGGTGCGGGAGCTTACCGGAGGGCTTTACTTTGGCAAACCGAAAAGGCAGTGGCAAACCTCCCGAGGCAGGCGTGCTGTGGATACCATGGCTTATTCGGAGCAGGAAATTGAGCGTATTTTGCGGGTAGGTTTTGAGATAGCCCAGGGACGGCGCAAAAAACTAACCTCAGTAGATAAAGCTAATGTCCTAGAATCCTCTCGGCTTTGGCGCCAAATAGCGGTTGAGCTTTCCGAAGAATATCCCGGTGTAAAGCTGGAACACTTACTGGTAGATGCCTGTGCTATGAGGTTAATCCAGCACCCGGCTGATTTCGATGTTCTAGTTACTGAGAACATGTTTGGTGATATTTTGACCGATGAAGCATCAATGCTAGCTGGTTCTATGGGGATGCTGCCCTCAGCTAGTTTAGCCGGGGTACCTAAAGTGGGCGTTAGAACCTTTGGCATGTATGAGCCAATCCATGGTAGTGCCCCCAGGAGAGCAGGGCAAAATCTGGCCAACCCTATCGCCACTATTTTAAGCTGCGCTATGATGCTGCGGTATTCCTTTGGTTTAGGGCTAGAAGCAGAGACAATAGAAAAGGCGGTTAGCAGTGTCCTGGAGGCAGGTTACCGCACTTATGATATAATGGAGGAGGAGAAGAAGACCAAAGTAGGGACAAGAGAAATGGGTGAGCTAATTATGAGGAGGGTGGAGGGGTGACTTTAGCCAGTTCAGCTACCAGAACAGGCATAGCTAATCTGCCTTTGCATTATGGCAAAGTGCCACCTTGGCTGTTTCAGAGGATGGCAAGGCTTGCTCGAGAGATCACCATCTTCATTGTCACTGAATTTGGAGCGGAAGAGATGCTGCGAAGGATGTCAGACCCCCACTGGTTTCAAGCCTTTGGCTGCGTCTTAGGTTACGATTGGCATAGTAGCGGCGTCACCACCACCCTTTGTGGCGCTCTTAAGGAGGGCTTAAGGGGGTTAGAGGAAGAGTTAGGGTTATTTGTTGCCGGTGGTAAAGGGCGCACTTCAAGACGAACTCCAACCGAAATAGAAAATTTTGGACATGCTATCTCAGTAGACCCTTCGCCTTTAGTATATGCCAGTCGGATGACAGCTAAGGTAGATAATTCGGCACTCCAAGATGGCTACCAGCTTTATCATCATACTTTCCTATTCACTATCAACGGCTCCTGGGCAGTGGTTCAACAAGGAATGAATGAGAGCAACAGCTATGCCCGCCGCTATCACTGGCTGGGCGAAGCAGTAACCGATTTTGTCTGTGAACCCCACGCCGCCATTTGCTCCCAAGGGCGAGGGGAGGTATTAAACCTAGTTGCCAGGGAAAGTGCTCCAGCACGAATTACCATTACTTCTATTGCTACGGAACTGCAGCCAGAAAGGGTTTCAGATAATCTGAAAAGGCTAAAGACGCTGAACCTACCACATCGGCATTATCTTTCCCTTCAGGATATCCACCCCGATAGACTAGGTAAAAGCCTTGGTATTATCTATGAGCGACAGCCAAAGGGTTTTGAGGGTTTGCTGAGTTTAGAGGGGGTGGGGCAAAAGACAATTCGTGCTCTGAGTCTAATTTCTGAGTTAGTTTACGGAGTTCCGGCTAGCTTTCGCGACCCAGCACGCTATAGCTTTACCCATGGGGGGAAGGATGGACACCCCTTCCCTATTGACCGCGAGACCTATGATAAGAGTATTATTCTCCTCATCCAAGCGGTGCATAAAGCCAGGGTTGATACTACAGAAAAGAGGGAAGCCCTAAGTAGGCTAGATAGAGTGCGATACCTTAGGACTTACTGAGGCAAAGACAGATGAGATGGGGAAATTTGGTGACTCTGCTATTGTGTGGTTGATCTATGGGTATTGATCGCTTTTATATAGGACTTACTGAGGCAAAGAAAGGAGGTAAAATAGTGAAGAAGGAAGTGGGCAGTGCAGAATGGTGGGGAAATTTGGTGACTCTGTTATTGTGTGGCTGGTTTATGGGTATTGATCGTTTTTATAGGGGACAGATTGGATGGGGCATTTTGAAGACAATTACTCTTGGCTGCCTTGGTTTGTGGGGAGCAATTGACTTTTTCCGCTATTGGTATCGATTTGGCAAAACCGGACAGTGGATAAAGTCAGAGGAGGAAGTAAGCTAGAATCCTGATTTGTGGCTCTATGTCAGTGACAATATTCACCAATACCCCGGGGCGAAAACTGTGCTCCGGAGTCCCAAGGAAAATTTCTTCTCCATTCACCCTCCGAGTCTAATTTCTGAGTTAGTTTACAAAGTTCCAGTTAGTTTTTACGACCCAGCACGCTATAGTTTTGCCCATGATGGAGTGAAGGATGGGCACCCCTTCCCTGTTGACCGCGAGACCAAGGAAAGGAGTTTATGTGTTACTAAGGTAGTGGACAAGTACATTCGTTTGACATGGTTGAGTATTTTACTTTAAAATGGCAATGCCTAAGGCAAAGAAGACTCGCTTCATAACAATACTCAAAAAGGATATGCAGATTAGATTGCCTAAGCTACCAATACACCTCAGTTCTAAGCACGAAGACAAAATACCCATCCTAGAGGATACCGAAAACACTTTCCCCAAGTTTCTCTTAAGGAATTATAAGATTTGGGGCGATAAAATCGCCATGCGGAAAAAAGAATTCGGCATCTGGAGGGAGTATACCTGGAAGGACTACTATGAAAATGTAAAGTACTTGTCCCTTGGTTTGATAAGTCTTGGTTTCAAGCGTGGGGAAAAGATATCAATCTTGGGTGACAATGCCCCACAGTGGTTTTGGGCTGAGTGCGCTGCTCAGGCAGCGGGTGGGTCAGCGGCAGGAATCTTCTCTGATAGCTTCCCACCGGAAGTGAAGTATATTGTCCAACATTCGGATTCTGTCTTTGTGGTGGTTCAAGACCAGGAGCAGGTTGATAAGCTGCTTGTAATTAAAGATGAACTCCCTTTGGTGAGGAAAGTAATTTATTGGGATAAAATGGGGTTGAGGCATTATGACGACCCTATTTTGATGGACTTCGAAGAGGTCCAGAAACTGGGGCAGGAGTATGAGAAAAGTCACCCCGGGGCTTTTGAAGAGAATGTAGCCCAGGGAAAAAGGGATGACCTAGCCATGGTGCTGTACACCTCGGGAACTACTGGGTTACCTAAGGGAGCGATGCTAACTAATTGGGATATTCTTCGTCTCCATGTTCCGGAGTTAACTACTATAAATCCAGTTTATGCTGGTGATGAACAGGTCTCCTTTACCTTACCAGCTTGGATTTCCGAGCAATGCCTTGGCTACGCAATTAGTTTGGCGAAGGGTCAAATAATGAACTTCCCTGAGAAGCAGGAGACGGTGGCAGTAGATGTTAGAGAGATTGCCCCTCATACTCTGGTGTATCCTTCCAGGTTATGGGAGATTTTTGCCTCCACTGTCCAGGTGAAGATCGCCGATACCTCCAGGTTAAAGAGGTTCATCTATGAGCTATGTTTGCCCATCGGCTATAAGGTAGGCGACCTAAGTTTTCAAGGAAAAAAGCCAAACCTATTTTGGAGAACCCTCCGTGCTATTGCTGAGCTGATGGTGTTTAGAGCTCTGAGGGATAGGATGGGGCTTGTCAGGATGAGAATTCCTTATACTGGTGGAGCAGTTCTTGGTCCTGATGTTATCCGGTTCTTCCGCGCCATTGGGGTCAATCTGAGGCAGATTTACGGTATCACCGAAGGTTTGGTGCCGACAGTTCACACTGCCGACGAGTGCAAATTCGAATCTGTAGGGAGACCTTTGCCTGGAGTAACGTTGAGGCTATCAGAAAAGGGGGAAATCCTGATAGCCAAGGAAAATTGCTTCACTGGCTACTATAAGGACCCTGAGGCTACGGAAAGGGCATTTGCCGGCGGTTGGTATCATACTGCTGATGCTGGTCATATTGATGAGGATGGGCATCTCATCTATATTGATCGAATGCAAGATATGAGGGAACTCCGTGATGGGACAAAGTTCTCCCCTCAATATATCGAGAGCCGACTGAAGTTTAGTCCCTATATAAAGGATGCTTTTGTTGTCGGGGGGGAGGAAAGAGACTTTGTCGGGGCAGTTATCAGTATCGACTTCGACAATGTGGGTAACTGGGCAGAGAAAAGGAGGATAGCTTACACTACTTTTGTAGACCTCTCTCAGAGACCAGAGGTGTGCGAGCTGATACGGAAGGAAATCCTAAAGTTGAATAAGAGTCTCCCCGAGAGGTCTAGGGTGAGACGCTTTGTCAATCTACATAAGGAATTCGACCCCGACGAGGCTGAATTAACCAGAACCAGAAAGCTACGCCGAACCTTCGTGGAGGATCGCTATAAGGAGCTAGTGGAAGCGGTTTACGGGGAGAGGGAGGAACTGGTGATGTCGGCTCCAGTGGTGTATCGAGATGGGAGGAAGGGGGTTGTCAGCACTAAGATTAGGGTAACCCC
>CAZUZX010000042.1:0-9678 GCA_964624525.1 uncultured Dehalococcoidia bacterium
ACAGTGAGTGAGGGCATCCTCTATGTTGGCTCGATAAAAGGAGAGGTTCTTACCTTAGAGGATATCTACACTGATAATCCGAAAGAAAAAGCGACTTTCACCCTAGAAAGTCAAGCTACTCCGCTAACTTGCGCTCCCCGGATCTCAAAAGCAATGAGCATTTATGGCACGCCGGCAGTAGGAGAGGACAAAATTTATGTCGGAGGCTATGATGGATATGTTTATTCTTTTAGAATCGATGATGGGAGCATGAATAGATTTCCAACTGGTGGCGCCATTGTCGGTAGTCCGGTAGTGGCTGGGGATACTGTCTATATCGGCTCCACAGATGGCAAGCTTTATGCTCTTCCTCTTGACCTGAGGGAGCCCAAATGGACATTTCCAACCAAGGATAAAATCTGGTCTACCCCGGTGGTTGAGGGTAATGTAGTTTACATTGGCTCCTCCGACCACAAGCTTTATGCTATTGATACTGAAAGCGGCATCGGGATATGGGAGTTGGAGACCAAGGGAGCTATTACTTCTATACCCTTAGTTTATGATGACACTGTTTATATTGGTTCCTTTGATGGCAAATTTTATGCCGTTGCGGCGGCCACAGAGGAAGAGAGACTGGCTGCTGTCACCAGAGAAGAGGGTGCACCCATCCCGACTCGGGAAGCGAAGTCAGTTTTTGAAGAGGCGGGGAATTGGTTCTGGACACAGGCGCTGGCTTATAATGGCAAGATTTATGTTGGCAACCTGGACCACAAACTCTATGTCCTTGATATCCAGAACATTGCGAATAAACTCGATGAATTTGAAACCCAGGGAGCCATTCGCACCCCGCCAGTCGTAGTGAATGGATTACTTGTTATTGGCTCCGCTGATGGCAATATATACATTTTGAACCCTGAAGACCTAAACAATGAGCCAAAGATAGTCTCTTTAGGAGCACCTATTCTAGCTCCTCTTTGCCCTGACCCTGAGAAAGGTGTAGTCTTTGCTCATGCCCAAGACGGTGATCATATGCTCTATGCGATTAAGATGCCGACGGGTGAGATGCTTTGGAGCGAGCCCTTTAAAACCAGCGGGTAAGGAACTGGGTCACAATGGAATGGTGGGATCTGATTCTTTATAGACCGATACTCAACTTCCTGATGGTCTTAACCAGTGGGCTCTTCAGTAACTTTGGTCTGGCAGTCATCGCCCTCACTGTCATCATTCGTCTGGTAATGCTTCCCCTTACCCTGAAGCAGCTTCGTGCCTCTAAGGAATTGTCAGAGAAGATGCAGGCATTGCAACCTAAGTTGCAGCAGGTGCAGAAGAAATATGCTAAAGACATGCGAAAGCTCCAGCAAGAGACCGGGAAGCTTTATAAAGAGGCTGGGATAAGTCCTTTAGGCTGTCTCAGCTCACCCATGCTTATTCCGCTGCTCATTCAGTTCCCTATTTGGATCGCCCTCTATCAAGCCGTTATCCAGGCTATCGCCATCACCCCTCAGGATCTTCTTGGGCTTTCCCAGCACCTTTATTCCTGGTCCATAGTTCAGCAGGCGTTACCAGTGTCAGGGAAATTCCTCTGGCTCAATCTGGGCGAGCCTGACCCCTACTTTATTATCGCTCTTTTAGTGATAGTGACCATGTGGGTATCGCAGAAAATGATGACTACCATTACTGCTGACCCGAGGCAGCAGCAAATGAACAACATGATGCAGTTAATGATGCCGCTGCTGTTTGGCTTCATTACTCTTACCCTTCCTAGTGGACTAGGTCTTTATTTCGTAGTCTCGGCAATTTTCAGCATTATAGTCGAATACTTTATTTATGGATGGGGGAATCTTTTTGCTCGCTCTGGAGCAAAGCAGATTCCTAAGAAAAGAGCCATCAAGCCCGGGAAATACCAGACGAATATTGCCAGGCAAACTTCTAATCCAAGGGAGGGAGTAAAGGATGGAAAGTCCGGAAGTAAGCGCCAAGACAGTGGAAGAAGCCATTCAAAAGGCTCTGGAGCAACTGGGACTCAGCAGAGAGGAGGTGGAGGTCACCGTTCTGAAGAAAGGTAAGCCAAGCTTCCTGGGGCTGGGAGGGGAACAGGCTACGGTCAGGGTGACCCCTTTGCCCCAAGCCACTGAAGAAAGTAAAACGGCCACATTAGCCAAGGAAATTTTGGAGGCACTACTCCGGCTAATGAAATTAAATGCTGAGGTAGAGCTAAAACCATCTCTTTCTGCTGGGGAAAGCTTAGGGACGCAGCCTATCACTCTGGAGATCAAGGGTGAAGATTTAGGAATTCTTATTGGGCGCCGTGGTCAGACCTTAGCTTCTTTACAGCATCTCCTCAGACTTATCATCGCGCGTCATCAGAAGGCGAGGGTGCCCTTAAATATTGATGTAGAGGGATATAAGCAACGCCGCTATCAGGCATTGCGGGAACTGGCATTGAATCTAGCGCAGAAGGTGAAATCCACGGGACAGTCGGTAACTCTTGAGCCTATGCCAGCTGACGAGCGCCGTGTTATCCATCTTGCTTTATCAATTCATCCTGAGGTAGCTACCAAAAGCGTAGGGGATGGCGAAGTTCGCAAGGTGGTCATCCTACTACGAAAGCGATAGCAGCCACAAAGTTTGTCGACTTAAAAGGGCAGCTTACCATTGAAAAAGAGCTGCTGGCAGTATAAAATGCTTAACAGCTGGAGGTGCATTAATTATGCCAAAAATGAGTGATGTGGTGGAAAAATTCTATCGAATGATAGATAAAGCTTATGAAGTAGAAATACTAGACAGAGTATCGAAATTCATATCCCAAAAAGTACTAACTGAAGCATTCACAGAAAGGTATGAAAGGGTCGTTGAACTCATAGATAAAAGAAGTCGAGCAGTAGAAGAATCTTTATCTAACCTAGTAGAAAATATCTCTAAAACAATAATCCCATTTTTAAGGGGGGCTTCTTCACCAAAGAAAATGCTACTGGGAGAGTCTAAGTATATTGATGTAAAGGGAGTGAAAGAAATTTTGGAAGGAAAGGACGAAAGAATTAGACCAAACCATAAGATAAAGTTCAGCATGAATCCAATGCATCTGCACTCTGAGGAAAAAGAACATTACTCACAAATAGCGCCCCCTTCTGAAATAGTGCGCCTCATTGAAGAGAACTTTATGCCCACCAAAGAAGATGAATATTGTGATGGGGTAGTAAAGAGATACCCATACCCTAAAGAAGATTTATATATAATTGATTTAACCTTGGGAAAGTTTGGACCGAGTTTTTGGGATTATATTTTTAGGGAAGGGAGTAGAGGCACTAGCGGTAAAAGTAAGCCCCCACATTTCCAATATCGCTCCATAGAAATCGAGTTTCGAGTTCCCAAAGCTAGCTAGTTACCCCTGAAGTTAATTTTGGCAATGTCTCAATAAAGGCGCAGTCTCTACGAGGTGCTGATTACCGCCAATATATCGTTTTTAGCCACTTTATCCCCGGGTTTAAAGTTTATGGCTTTGATCTTTCCGGTGATGGGAGCGGGGAGGTTATTTTGCATCTTCATTGCTTCGAGGATAACCACTGTATCACCAGTTTTAACTTCCTGTCCTACCTCCACTTCGTAACGAATGACTATTCCTGGCATTGGGGCTAAGATAGCTGTTTCCCCTTCAGCCACTGCGGCTCGGGGCGGTGCAGCAGCCTCTTTTTTCTCCGCTACTGGTGTTACTACTTTAGGTGATGAAGGAGCGGCTACCCGGGGTGGTGGGGTAGCCACAGTGAAGCTAGTAGCTGCTTCTACCTCTACCTTGTAGTATTCGTCTCCAATGAAGACATTAAAGGTGCGCAGTCCCGGACCCTTAGGTGGGGCTTTTACTTCGACCTTCTCCGCCAACTTGCCAGCTTTAGCTTTAGCAATAAGCTCATCCTCGCGTTTTATGTCTTCTAAGGTTTTAATTTTTTCTGTGGTTGGGGGGGGTGGTGCCAGTCCGTATTTACTTTTCAAGAAAGCCATGCCAGTAGTGGGATAAAGGGCGTAAATAAGCACGTCACCAATACCTTTAGCAATGCCTTTGGTGGCTTCCTTCGCTTTCTCCAACTCCGGTTCAAGGGTATCAGCGGCACGGCAGGTGATAGGCTGCTCACCCCGCTCATAGCCCTTGAGCACAATCTTCTGCACCTCGGGATCAATAGGGGCTGGGGGTTTACCATATAAGCCATAGACATAATCTTTAACTTGTGCCGATATCATCTTGTATCTGCCGAAAAGGACATTCTGCACTGCCTGGATACCTACAATTTGGCTGGTTGGTGTAACCAAGGGAGGATAGCCTAGCTCTTTTCTAGTTCGGGGGAGTTCCTCATATACTTGGCTAATCTTGTCCAAGGCGCCAGCTTCTCTGAGCTGAGCTACCAGATTGGTAGTCATGCCACCGGGAATTTGGTGCATCAATACCCCGGTGTCAATGACCGCCATTTTGGTGGTATCAAGGAAGTCGCGGTATTTCTTGACGATGGATTCTAGCATTTCCCCCAGTTTGAAGAGATGAGCCAGATCAAGCCCGGTATCTCTCGGGGTTCCTCTTAAGGCGACCACGATAGGCTCGATAGCTGCCTGAGAGGAACGTAAGGCAAGAGGGGCGAGACAAGTATCGATGATATCTACCCCTGCCTCTACTGCCTTTAATAGGCTCATCGAAGCCATGCCACTGGTATAGTGAGTATGGAGTTGGACCGGTATCTTTAAGGCTTTTTTCAGGGCAGTGACCAGTTCATAGGCATCGTCAGGGGCGATAAGCCCAGCCATATCCTTAATGCAGAGGCTATCTGCCCCCATGTCTTGAAGGACGAGGGCTTTCTTAACAAAATAATCAACATTGTATACCGGACCACCCAATTTCGGCTCGGTAAGGGAATAGCATAGTGACAACTGAGCATGCTTGCCGCATTCCTTAATTGCCTTCAAAGGTGCCTCGAAGTTACGCTCATCATTAAGGGCATCAAATACTCGAAAGACGTCAATGCCACATTCTGCAGCGTAGTGGACAAAGGCATTAACTACATCATCAGGATAATTGCGGTAGCCGACGAGGTTTTGCCCTCTGAGTAGCATCTGCAGGGGGGTGTGGGGCATTAACCTCTTCAGGATGCGGGGTCTTTCCCACGGGTCTTCGTTCAAGAATCTTGTCGCCACATCGAAGGTTGCTCCTCCCCAAACCTCCATGGAATAAAATCCTGCCCTGTCCATTTCTTCCGCTAGCTGTTCCATGTCTTTGGTTATCATCCGTGTAGCTAGCGAGGACTGATGCCCGTCGCGGAAGGTGACGTCGGTGATTTTGACCGGATTTTTGTGTACTTGTTCTTTAACTCGACTCATATATCTCCTTCCTATTGTCGTGCCCTCTGTTGGATAAAGGTTCGCTTTCTCATCAATTCTTGAAGCCCAAAGGCTTTCCAAGGGCTAAATATGAGGGTAGGCGTAACTCTGGTGAGTGCTTCTTTCGCCTCTTCCTGCATATAGGCATTGACCGCAGCTACAATGGCTATTTTTTTGTTATCCTTCATGGCTGTGAAGCTCCTTTTATCAATATAAATATCCCCCTCTTCAGAGGGGGATATTCCCGTGCTTCTTAGCCGGGAGAGTATCTACTTTATTCCGCAGCATTTCCAGTGCTTTTATCAGCTTGGGTCGTGTTTCCCTGGGGTCGATCACATCATCAATATATCCCTTGGATGCAGCGACATAGGGGTTGGCAAACTTATCTCTATATTCATTAATCAGCTTCTGACGCGTCTCCTCTGGTTTTTCCGACTTAGCGATGTTATCTCGAAAAACGATATTCACTGCCCCTTCAGGACCCATTACAGCAATCTCAGCTGTGGGCCAGGCATAATTGATATCACCCCGCAGGCTTTTACTGCTCATGGCTACATAGGCGCCTCCGTAGGCTTTGCGGGTGATAACGGAAATCTTAGGGACGGTAGCTTCAGCATAGGCATAAAGAAGTTTAGCACCGTGCCTGATAATTCCTCCATACTCCTGGTCAACACCGGGCATATATCCAGGGACGTCAACGAAGGTAATTAAGGGAATGTTAAAACAGTCGCAAAAGCGAACGAATCTAGCCCCCTTGTCTGAGGCGTTGATGTCAATCACTCCAGCTAAGGAAAGAGGCTGCTGAGCCACGACACCTACGCTTTGCCCATTAAGCCGGGCAAAGCCAACGATGATATTGGGGGCAAAATGCTGGTGCACTTCCATAAAGTCCCCATTGTCTATTATCCGTAGAATCACCTTCTTTATATCGTAAACCTTGGTTGGTTCTTCAGGGGCAATATAGAGCAATTCCCCATCCATTCGGTTAGGTTCATCCCCAGTTTCCACCACCGGTGGCTCTTCCATATTGTTTTGGGGGAAGAAGCTCAACAAGCGACGCACCATTAGTAAAGCTTCCTGGTCATTTTCAGCTACGAAGTGGCAATTGCCGCTTTTCTTGGCATTTGCCATTGCCCCTCCGAGCTCCTCATGGGTTATCTCTTCTCCACTGACTGCCTTAATGACATCGGGACCAGTGATATACATTTGCCCGATACCCTTTACCATGAAGATAAAATCAGTAATTGCGGGGGAATAGACCGCACCCCCAGCAGCAGGACCCATGATGACTGAAATCTGGGGTATTACCCCGGAGTACAGGGTATTACGGGTAAAGACTTCCCCATAGCCCTTAAGGCTATCCACCCCTTCTTGGATTCTTGCTCCTCCTGAGTCGAATAAACCAATGCAAGGGGCACCATTCTTCGCCGCTAAATCCATAACCTTACAGGTCTTTTCGGATACTACCTGGGATAAAGTGCCGCCGATGACAGTGAAGTCTTGTGCATAAGCAAAAGCCAGTCTACCATTAATTTTGCCATAACCGGTGACTACAGCATCTCCGAGGTATTTTTGCTCCGCAAGCCCGAACTCAGTGGCTCGATGGGTAACAAAGGGGTCAAGTTCTTCGAAGCTTCCCGGGTCAAGGAGGAGGCTGATCCTCTCCCGGGCAGTAAGCTTACCCTTGGCGTGCTGAGCTTCAATACGCTTTATCCCCCCACCCTGTTTGGCTTGTTCCCTAAGCTTTGCCAACTTGTCTATACTTTGTTCGATAGCCATTTCCCTTATTCCTCCGTATAGCAACTAAAGATAAGTTCAATTCACTCCGTTTCCACTCACCTATAAAGGCATTCTAGCCTAACTGGGCGAGCCTTTTGATTAATTTTTCTAACCTATTCTGAAAGTCAAGAAGTTTTTCTTCCTCTTTCTTTATTATACTAGAGGGCGCCTTGGAAAGGAAAACGCTGTCCTTCAGCCTGGTCTGAAGTTGTTCAATCCTGACTTGGCAAACCTCTTTCTCTTTTTCTAAGCGTTGCCTTTCTGCCTCAAGATCAACTACGCCAGCCAGAGGCAAGACAACTTCAACATCTCTCAGCACTAATACTAAAGCACTATCCCTACTTCTCCTCCCTTTCCTAGGGGCAAGGATAATAAGAGGACGCACTCTAGCCAAGGTTTCAATAGCTTGATGGTGAGACTGGATAACCGATTTGTTCTTGGTATAGATCTGGGCTTCAATCCAGCGAGCGGGCTCAATCTTAAACTCAGCCCGGGCATTGCGGATAGAGTGGATAATCTCGATCACCGAGTTCATCTCCTGCTCTGCTTGTATATTAGTGATTTGTTTCGCCACCGGATAGAGGGCGATCATTAGAGAATCAGGTCTTGCTTCATCCCGGGGCAGGTGGAAGGTAAGCTCCTGCCATATTTTTTCGGTAATAAAGGGCATGAAGGGGTGAAGTAGACGCAAAGAGGTTTCCAGGGTTTGGACTAAAACAGGAATTGGTGAAGGCTCTGATTTATCGGAGTGGTGGGAAAGGCGTATCTTTGCTAGCTCAATATACCAATCGCAGAATTCTTTCCACAAGAAGTCATAGATTTGCCTCTCAGCCTCACCAAATTGGAAATCCTCTAGCAGGTGGTTTACTTTGGCTACTAATTGATCAAGACGGCTTAAAATCCAACGATCCTCCGCGGCAAGCGATGGGGAGGGGAGAGCAACATCCTCTGGGTTTGGCGGTAGGCTCCTTATTGCAAATCTAGCCGCATTCCATAATTTATTAGCAAAGTTGCGGCTGGCTTCAAACTTTTGATTGCTTACTGGGACATCATTCCCTGGTGTATTACCGATGAGGAGAGCAAAGCGCAAGGCATCAGCCCCATATTGTTCAATGGCGTCCACGGGGTTGATGACATTCCCCTTAATCTTGCTCATCTTTTCCCCTTTCTCATCCCTTATTAAGCCATGAAGGTAGACGGTGTGAAAGGGGATGTTATCAGTATTCTCCAGCCCTATCATGATCATTCTGGCTACCCAAAAGAAGAGGATATCATAGCCTGTCTCCATTACTGAGGTAGGATAAAAGTAGCTGAAATCTTCCGTATTATTAGGCCAGCCCAGGGTGGAATGAGTCCAGAGTGCCGAACTGAACCAGGTATCCAGAACATCGGGGTCCTGGAAGATGTTAGCTGAACCACAGTGGGTACATTTCACTGGTTTGGTTATGGTAACCGTAGGTTTGCCGCAATCTTCACAATGCCATGCCGGGATTCTATGCCCCCACCAAAGTTGACGGCTAATACACCAGGGGCGAATATTCTCCATCCAGTGAAGGTAGACTTTGGTAAGCTGCTCGGGGATAATGGTTATTCGTCCCTCCCTGACAGCTCGAATGGCGGGCTCAGCTAAAGGCTTGGTGTTAACAAACCATTGCTTGCTCACCCAAGGTTCAATAATAGTATCACATCGAAGGCAATGCCCTATGGAATGGAAGTAGGGTTCTATTTTCAGCAAAAGCCCTTCCTTCTCTAGCTGGGAGAGCAGAGCCTTACGGCAATCGAAGCGGTCAAACCCTTCATAAGGTCCTGCCTCCTTATTTAAAGTAGCATTGGGGTTTAATATGTTTACCAAAGGTAGGTTATGTTGCTGAGCCACCTCAAAGTCTACTGGGTCATGAGAAGGGGTAATCTTTAACGCCCCGGTACCAAAATTGGGGTCAACCGCCTCAGCGGCAATAATTGGTATTGGGCGAGTAATCACCGGAATCATCGCCTTTTTAGCTATTAAATGAGTGAAACGCTTATCCTCAGGGTTAACTGCTATAGCCGTATCACCAAACATCGTCTCCGGGCGGGTAGTAGCTACGGTGACGTGGGCAGATTCTCCCATCAAGGGGTATTTGATGTAGTAAAGGTGACCTTTTAGCTCTCGGTGTTCTACTTCCAAGTCAGAAAGGGCGCTTTGACAGCGAGGGCACCAGTTGATAATCCGCTCCCCTCGGTAAATAAGCCCTTTGTTATACAACCGAATAAAGGTAGCAAGCACTGCCTGGCTGGGCTCCTCATCCAGAGTAAATCTGTCTCTGGTCCAATCACAGGAGGCGCCTAACTTTTTATGCTGCTCTATAATAGTTTTCCGGCATTGAGATACCCATTGCCATACCCTTGCCACAAATTTCTCTCGTCCCAAATCATGTCTGGTTAGCCCCTCTCCAGCTAGTTGCTGCTCCACCACCACCTGGGTAGCAATGCCAGCATGGTCAGTGCCGGGGAGCCAAAGGGTAATTTCCCCTTTCATGCGATGCCAGCGAGTCATAATGTCTTCCAGAGTAGCCGTTAGGG
>CAZUZX010000043.1:0-6561 GCA_964624525.1 uncultured Dehalococcoidia bacterium
TCAAAATCAATATACACAATTTGCTGCCAGGTTCCCAGAACCATCCTCTTGTTAGTGAAAGGCACCGTCAACGAGGCACTCAAAAGGGAAGCGCGTATATGTGAGTGCCCATTCCCCTCCCCCCAAGCCTGATTGTGCTTATAATCAATGTTGACTGGAACAAGCTTGTCCCATATAGCCTTGAAGTCAGACAATAGACCGGGCTCGTTTTCAATAGTAGAAATCCCGGCTGTTGAACCGATAGCGAAGACAGTTACTATTCCCGAACTTATGCCCGAGTCCTCGACTCCCTTAGCTACCTGCCGAGTAATGTCTACAATGTCACAATTCCCCCGGGTACTAAGCTTTATACTTCTACTTTCCACCATTGGTATCACCTCCTTTACCAGAAGATATCATTCAGTTCGAATACAGGTCCATCCTGGCATACCTGCCGCAAACCTCTCTTGGTCTTTATCGTGCATCCATAGCATGCCCCTAACCCACAACCCATCCTCACCTCTAAAGAAATCTGGACTGATTTTCCCTTTAGATAGTGTTGCGCTGCTATAGACTGATACATGGAAGTAGGTCCACAGGCAAAGACCTGATCAGCCTGAGCCGCAAAATCAGCCATAAGCTCAGTTACCATGCCCTTTTTCCCCTCCGAGCCATCCTCAGTAGCAGTGATAAGCTTAATTGAGGGTGGTAGTAAAGACTCGGGGTAAAGTAAAGAGGCATTTTGTGCTCCTATAAGTAGTGTTATCGAGCGTCCTTCACCGAGGGCTTTCTCAGCTAGAAAAACCAGGGGGGCAATGCCTATCCCCCCAGCTACTAAAAGAAGTCGGTGAGAGGCAGACTGAAAGGAAAAACCTCTGCCTAAGGGACCCAGAAGGTCGAGAGAGTCACCTTCTTGGCATTGGGAGAGCCATTCTGTTCCCCGACCCACTATATTGAAAAGGAGAGCCATTTGCCCTCCATTAGCCACTCGGTGGATACTGAAGGGTCGCCGCAGCAGAGGGTCATAGCTTTCTCCACAGCGCACCATCACAAATTGCCCCGGCTGGGCTATAGAGGTAATCTCTGGAGCCTGCGCCCACACAAGGTAGGTGTGAGGCAGTATCTCGGTATTAGAGATGATGGGAGCAGAGACTTGTTTTACCATCTCAAGTCAAAATGCAAAAATTTAAAATTCCAATTTTTGCTTTTAAATTTTGCTCTTTCTTCGATACTCCCACAAGGGTTGCACATTGTAGAGTTGACTCCCATTGACCAGAGCTTCCACGGCTACTCGGAAAGTATCAAGGGAGGTGAAACAAGGGATGCGCCTTTCTGCAGCAGCACGGCGGATGTAGAAGCCATCTCTTAGCGGAGTGCGTCCCCCAGTAATAGTATTAACTACACTATCTACTGTCCCATCCTTAATAACATCTACCACATTAGGGTGTCCTTCGCTAAGCTTTTTAGTAATTAGCTTCACGGGAAGTCCATCTTTTTCAATCATCGCTGCTGTGCCTTCGGTAGCGTAAAGCTTGTAGTCAATAGAGAAGAGCTTCTCAATAACAGGCATGGCTTCGGGCTTATTTCTGTCGGCAATACTGAGAAGGATTGCTCCCCGGGGAGGTAACATCAAGCCCGCAGCTAATAGTGCCTTAGCTAGAGCCGCCTCAAACGTATAGTCAATACCCATTACTTCACCGGTAGATTTCATCTCTGGACCAAGATAAGTATCCACCCCGGCTAATTTGGACATGGAGAAGACTGGGGCTTTTATGCCCACTAACTTCTGCCTTTTCCATAGCCCTGTTTCGTAGCCCTGCTCCTTAAGAGATAAACCGAGCATGACCTTAGTCGCCACTCGGACCATAGGCACTCCAGTGACCTTAGAGATGAAGGGGATAGTACGACTGGCACGAGGGTTTACCTCTAATACATAGACTGAGGAGTGATCTGCCTCTCTCATGATGACAAACTGAATATTCATCAAGCCCTTAACCTGAAGAGCTAAACCAATGCGCACTGTGTAATCTACCAGAGTATTTACTTCCGACTCGGTTAAATTCAAGCCGGGATAGACTGCCATAGAGTCTCCACTGTGTACCCCTGCCCTCTCAATATGTTCCATAATTCCGGGGATAAGCACCCTCTCCCCATCAGCGATAGCATCTATTTCTACCTCTTTGCCCTCCAAATACTTATCAATAAGCACTGGATGCTTAGTTCCTAAATCCAAGGCTCCACCCATATAGCGGATGAGTTCGTTATCATCATGGACAATCTCCATTGCCCTCCCCCCAAGAACATAGCTCGGGCGCACCAGAACTGGGTAGCCAATTAACTGGGCAATGCTTTGAGCATCCTCGATAGAGGTAGCGGCACCTCCAGGGGGTTGGGGAATGCCTAAGTGGTTGAGGAAATCTTCAAAGCGGCGACGGTCTTCGGCTATATCAATAGTCTCAGCGCTAGAGCCAATGAGGGGCATTCCACTCCGAGCCAAAGGCTCAGCCAAGTTAATCGCTGTCTGTCCACCAAATTGTACAATAGAGGGTGTCCGGCTCAACACATCAAATGCATTCTCATTTTCCAAAATATCCCGCAGACTTTCCTCATCCAGTGCCTCGAAGTAGAGTCGGTCACTGGTATCGAAGTCAGTAGAGACAGTTTCTGGATTGGAGTTTACCATGATGCTCCTAACCCCTACTTCTTGAAGAGCCCAGGCTGAATGCACACTGCAGTAATCAAATTCGATACCCTGTCCAATGCGGATCGGTCCACTGCCAATAACTACTGCCTTCTTTCCCTCCAGGGGCTGGGCTTCATTTTCCTTCTCATAAGTGCTGTAGAAATAGGGGGTGGAGGCTTCAAACTCAGCAGCACAGGTATCCACCATCTTGAAAACAGGGTGAATTTGCCATTGGTGGCGGAGCTGACGCACTTGCTCCGGGAGTCTATCGGCTAGGGTTCCAATCTGCTCATCAGAGAAACCCAGCCGTTTTGATTCCCAAAGAAGCTCCAGGGTTAGTGGCTCAGCCAGGAGGCGTTTCTCCACTTCCACAATGTTACCAAGTTTATATATGAACCAGGGGTCAATCCCGCTGCGCTGCACTATCTCTTCAGGGTTTGCCCCTCTTCGCACTACTGCCATAATTGCCCATAGCCGTAGGTCGTGGGGGTACAGGGGATAAGCGTGAAGAATTTCCTCCTTACTTAAACCTGACGAGTTAGACCAGCTCCGATCCTCCCAGAGAAGGAGTCTGCCACCCATTTCCAGAGAGCGCACTGCTTTTTGCAAGGCTGCCTCAAAACATCTATCAATCGCCATTACCTCGCCGGTGGCTTTCATCTGACTGCCGATAGTGCGGTCTCCGGTAGCAAACTTATCGAAGGGCCAGCGGGGAATCTTCACCACACAATAATCCAAGGCTGGTTCAAAAGCAGCCAAGGTTTTTCCTGTTACTTTATTGGGAATCTCATCCAGGCGTTTACCAACAGCAATCTTTGCCGCAACTCGAGCAATAGGATATCCGGTAGCCTTGCTGGCTAGAGCTGAGCTACGGCTGACTCTGGGGTTAACTTCAATAACATAGTAGGCACTGCCTGTTTTCCGCGGTGACCACTTCTCTGCTACTAGGGGATGGGGGGCAAGGGCAAACTGAATATTACATCCACCCTCAATGCCCAGAGCACGGATGATTTTGAGGCTGGCTGACCTGAGCATCTGATATTCCTTATCAGAGAGAGTTTGGCTGGGGGCAACTACAATGCTATCACCAGTATGCACTCCCATCGGGTCAATGTTCTCCATATTGCATACGGTGATGCAGCTATCAGCAGCATCACGCATCACCTCATATTCAATCTCCTTCCACCCCAGAAGGCACTCTTCAACCAGTACCTCATGGCTAAGACTAGCCGCTAGCCCGCCAGCTACTATTCTCTCCAGTTCTTCTAGAGTATAGGCGATGCCACCACCGCTTCCTCCCAGAGTGTAGGAGGGACGAACGATTACCGGTAAGCCGATGGTTTGGGCAAACTTTACGGCTTCCTCCACTGAGTTAACGGTAGTGCTTTCTGGCACCGGTTCTTCAATGTCAATAAGTAGCTGCTTAAAGAGAGACCGCTCCTCAGCTTTTTTGATTGTCTCCAGCGGTGTCCCTAGTAGACGCACATTGTATTTGTCCAGGATACCAGCATCAGCCAGCTCTACCGCTAGGTTTAAGCCTGTTTGCCCACCCAGGGTAGGCAGAAGCCCGTCAGGACGCTCCCTTTCGATGATGCGGGCGACTACTTCTACAGTGAGGGGCTCGATATAAACCACATCAGCGATACCTTCGTCGGTCATAATGGTAGCCGGGTTGGAGTTTACCAAGACGGTGGTTATCCCCTCCTCGTGGAGGGACTTACAAGCCTGAGTGCCAGCATAGTCAAACTCCGCCGCCTGCCCAATGATGATGGGACCCGAGCCGATAACTAGGACTTTAGAGATTTTGGACATCTATTTGCCCTATTCTCCCTTAAGTTTTCCTCGGCAGGATTTATGTCCTTGTAGTCATAGGTTTCATGATGCTATCAGCGTCTTGAGCTTGCGGTTTGCCGCCTATAGGTTTTCCTTATGATATTCTTGGAGAGACTTTGCCAAAATCTCAAGTTTCTTTACAGCCTCAATGCCTTCCGCACTGGCTTCAGCAGCGGCCATTGAAGTAATATAGGGAACCTTGTACTGTATTGCCATCATACGAATATAACTGTCATCATATTTGCTGCTGCGACCTGCTGGTGTATTAATAATGAGATGGATATCCTTGTTTTTGATTGCATCGGTGAGGTTGGGTCTGCCTTCATGCAGTTTCTTTATTTCTGTATTAGGTATGCCGTGCTCTCTCAATAAACGGCTCGTCCCCTCTGTAGCATAAATCTTGAACCCTAACTCACTGATTTTTCTGGCGATAGGAAGTAAGTCTGGCTTATCCTTGTCCGCGATGGTCAACAAAACATTCCCCTCCACAGGGGGTTTTACACCAGCGGCTTCCTGTGCCTTATGGAAAGCAAGTCCAAATGTGTCAGCAATCCCCATAACTTCTCCCGTGGATTTCATCTCTGGTCCTAACACCGGGTCTACCTCGGGAAACATGTTAAAGGGGAAAACTGCTTCCTTGACTCCAACATAAGGAGGTTTGCGTTTCCTAAGCTCGGGAAAATCCTTCAGCTTCTTACCTAACACCAGGTGGGTGGCGATACGTGCCATGGGAATCCCGGTCACCTTAGAAACGTATGGAACAGTACGCGATGCTCTCGGATTAGCCTCCAGAATATACACCTTGTCATCACATATTGCGTATTGAATGTTGATCAGCCCCACCGCCTTTAAGTCCTTGACTATTCTTGCTGTATATTCCTCAATGGTGTTCAGGTGCTCTTCTTTGATTGTTCGTGGCGGAATAACACAGGCCGCATCTCCGGAATGAACACCGGCCAGCTCTATATGCTCCATGACCGCCGCCACAAAAGTATCTTCCCCGTCACAAAGTGCATCCACTTCAGTTTCAATAGCCGGTTCAAGGAACCTATCAATAAGCATCGGGTATTCGGGACTGACCTGGATAGCTTCCTCACCGTGTCTTCTCAGTTCCTCTTCATCGTAGATAACCTTCATACCCCGACCACCAAGCACAAAAGATGGCCGCACCATTAGAGGATAACCAATCCTATTAGCTATAGCTATTGCCTCTTCCATAGAACGAGCGGTGCCACTCTCAGGCTGTGGTATTTCGAGAGCAATCATCCTTTCTCGGAAAAGTTCCCTATCTTCGGCAAGACCAATGCTCTCGGGGGTTGTCCCCAAGACTTTTACACCATTGTCTTTCAATTCCTGGGCAATATTCAGCGGAGTTTGGCCACCAAATTGGACAATGACACCTTCAGGTTTTTCTTTTTCATAAATATTTAGCACATCTTCGACTGTCAAAGGTTCAAAATAGAGTTTGTCGGAAGTATCATAGTCGGTTGATACCGTTTCCGGATTGCAGTTGACCATGATCGACTCATATCCCTCATCGCGTAAGGCAAAGGCAGCGTGAACACAGGTATAATCGAATTCTATCCCTTGCCCAATCCTGTTAGGTCCACCACCCAGTATCATCACTTTCCTGTTCGACGATACAGAAACCTCGTCTTGTTCGCCAACATAAGTAGAGTAATAATAAGCCGCATTCTCCACGCCGCTAACCGGAACAGCGGCAAAACGCGCCTGCTTTCCAATGGCAATTCTTCTTCGTCTGACCTCCCGCTCCTTCACATTGAACAGACCAGCAAGGTAAAGGTCCGAGAAACCCCATTCCTTTGCCTTGGCTAACTTCTCATCAGGCAATTCACTCCATTTATGCTTCAGTAGCTCTTCCTCAAACTCCACCAGCTCTTTCATCTCATTAATAAACCATCTACCAATGTAGGTCATTTTGTATAGCTCTTCCACCGACATGCCTTTGCGCAGCGCCTCGTACATCAAGAATATGCGCTCACTCGAAGGCATAGCCAGTTTTATCTTTAATTCCTCCAGCGAAAGCCTCTTGAAATTCTTGGCGC
>CAZUZX010000043.1:6661-9368 GCA_964624525.1 uncultured Dehalococcoidia bacterium
GCTATCTGTTCCGCCTCCTCGACTGAATAACAAGGGTCAGACCGCGGCACGGGAATGCCAAGTTTACCCATCGTTTCCTTGAAGACAATGCGGTCCTCACCCCGCTCAATAGCGTCAGCCTTGACCCCGATAACTTCAACTCCGTATTTTCCCAATACCCCAGACTTATGCAGACTGGCAGCCAGGTTAAGACCAGTTTGACCTCCCAAGTTGGGAAGAAGTGCATCTGGCTTTTCCTTTTCAATAATCTTCGCCACGCTTTCTGGTGTAAGGGGCTCAATATACGTTCTATCCGCCATACCCGGGTCAGTCATGATAGTCGCTGGGTTAGAGTTAACCAGGACTATCTCGTACCCTTCTTCTCGCAATGCCTTGCAGGCTTGCGTACCGGAATAGTCAAACTCACAAGCCTGCCCAATTATGATCGGACCCGAGCCGATAATCAGAACCTTTCTTATGTCATTTCGTCGTGGCACGAATATCTCCTTTACTTATCTCATTAACCCCGCCGCCCGCCCAATGATGATGGGCCCTGAGCCGATGACCAGGACTTTAGAGATTTTAGGTAGTATATAGGTGAACAAAGCTCTCTCCAAAATCTTTGTGCATCATGCCTATGAGATTGAGAATTTGAGCCCGAACTAATGCCCTGCCTGCTGTTCGAGCTGCTTGTGCGTCTGATTCACTTAGGTTTGAGAGTTGGCCATCATGGAAAGCATCATTCCGCAGTCGATGTAAGTCTTCCAAACGAGGTATTGCTGGGAATTCTTGTCCGGCAAGCAACGATTTAACCTTTTCAAGTTTACTTTTGCCTTGATGACCTAGGTAGTTAGCCTGCGATTCCAGACAGACCCAATTCAGCGCAGCCTCCACCAGCGCTCTCCCGACTTCGAACTCTCTAAGAGCACTAAAGAACCAGCGAATTGCTAGTACGAATTGTGTTCTGTCGAGGGTAGGAATTGTTGTCAGTGCCTTCTGGAAGAAACTGAATGCTTCGTCTCGCCCCCCGGCTAGTTCGGGACGGTTTCGGTCGTAGCTTACTTGCATTGCAAAGGACCCTTTCCAGTTGACTGTAGACCCTCTGTGCTCCTTCCACATATATTGCCAGTACACACCCGTGTAAAGCGACATGAAGGCAAGAAGGTCATCAATAACTGTGCAGTTGGAGGCTAGTTCAAAGACGGAATCATATATTGGCTCTCCGTGATACTCAACTACCGCTGTCGCGTTATGGAGCGAGTATTCGACTTGGGAAACTTGATTGTAACCAAGAATAACATTGGGCTCAAACCCATAGGACGACTCATATGAGAAGGTTGCAGGTTCTATGACATCCCAGCCCTTCCTCTTAAGGAAAGGTGCAGCAAGCTGTTCCCACCAATAGAAGCCAACGGAGCTTCTGATTATGTAGTGGATGAATGGTTTAGCTGCCATCATTGCCTCATTTCTACCTCACCATCTCCAGAAACTTGCCGAAGAGGTAGAGGTTGTCATGGGGACCGGGGGAGGCTTCGGAGTGGTATTGAATGGACAGGATGGGGAAGTCGCGGTGGCGTAAGCCTTCCACCGTGCCATCGTTCAGGTTAATATGGCTCAACTCCAGCCCCCCTTTTAGAGTATCAGCATCTACGGCATAGCCGTGGTTCTGAGCGGTGATGTGCACCTTACCGGTTTCCAAGTCACGCACCGGGTGGTTGCCACCGCGATGCCCGAATTTGAGCTTGAAGGTCTGAGCTCCAAAGGCTCTGCCGATAAGTTGCTCCCCAAGGCAAATGCCCATCAGAGGCTTTACCCCTATCAGACCCTTTATCGTCTCCACTATGTAACCGAGCAAAGCTGGGTCGCCAGGACCAGGTGAAAGGAGAATACCATCGGGCTTTAAATCAAGGATCTGCACTGCAGAATAGGTGCAAGGCACAACAGTTACTGCACAGCCCAAACGGCGCAAAATACGAAGGATGCTATATTTCAAGCCACAGTCCAAGACAACGATGTGAGGCTCAAAGCCAGAGTCGTTCCCAGAGGCTGAGGGTTCCCATTGGTATGGCGCTTTGGTGCTCACCTCTTTGACAAAATCAGTATTATCATAGCGGGGTAGGCTCTTTAGCCACTCTAGGGCTTCTTGAGCAGATTTGTCGCCGGCAATAGCTCCCATCATCACCCCTACTGACCGCAAGCGCTTGGTGAGGGCACGAGTATCCACCCCGCTGAGCCCCGGTATACCATTGTCTGCCAGATATTGAGGCAACGTCTTTTTGCTTTGCCAGTGGCTGGGTTGGTGGCAGTCCTCTCGCACCACAAAGCCCCTCACCTGAATATGACTGGATTCAAAATCCTGCTCATTGGTGCCATAATTCCCAATAAGGGGATAGGTAGGGATGACGATCTGCCCGGCGTAGGAAGGGTCAGTAAGCATCTCCTGATAGCCAGTCATACTGGTATTGAACACCACCTCCCCATAGGTAGAAGCTCCGGCTCCAAAGGAATAGCCTTCATAGACCGAGCCGTCTTCCAGTGCTAGAATTGCCTTCCGAGCCATTTTTACTCTATGCCTTTAACATCGGAAACTTCAATTGCTTCAGCAGATGCAGGTCTTCGAGAGGTGGATCGAAAACCCTGCCTTCATCCATCACCACTTTACCGGCGACGATAGTCATTACCGCTCTTCCTTTTAACTTCCACCCGTCAAAAGGGCAATTTCGCCCCT
>CAZUZX010000044.1:0-8952 GCA_964624525.1 uncultured Dehalococcoidia bacterium
TAGGAGTAGAAAGCCGGAATGGAGAGGTCTTATTCTCGCTTCAGGGGAGGAGCCCCCTCACCTAACCTCTCCCTCGAGGGGAGAGGAATAAGGTGAGGGTGAAGGAGGGAAATGAAGCGCATTACCCTCACCGCTGAGTTAATAGAAGAGGAGGAGGGGGGTTATACAGTCTATTGCCCCGAATTGGATATTTATACTCAGGGAGACGATATAGAGGAGGCAATTCATAATTTTAAGGAGGCAGCCGAACTTCACATTGAGGAGTTAGGGATTGAGAACGGTAGATATTCCTGTGGAGCGGTTACAGGAACTGCTGAGGGGGTAATCCAAAAGGAGGAAAAATTAAATATCTGAAGAGGCACTATACTTTGAAGTTACTAGCGTTCTTGGAAGGAGAGTAAGGATTACTGAATCTTATTGGAGGAAACTAGTCACTACCAAGCATCCTAGAATGCGAGGCAAAGAGAAGGAAGTTCAGGAAGCTCTTCAGAATGCGGTAGAGGTAAGAAGGAGTAAGATAGACCCGAGTGTTTACTTATACTATAAAAAGGAAAGGGAACATTATATTTGTGCTGTGGTAAAACATCTTAATGATGAAGGATTCTTAGTAACTGCCTATTTCACCAGGGCATTGAAAGTGGGGGAGGTAATTTGGAAAAAATAAGGATTTTCTATGATAAGCAAGGCAACATCTTAAATGTTTGGTTTGATGATCCTGAGAAAGAATATATGTGTGAGGAAACGAGCGAAGAAGTAATATTGGTTAGAGACAAAGAGGGGAAAGTGCTTGGCTTTGAATTTCTGAATTTCCTTACTCCTGATGCTAGGGCAAGTTTGCGTGAACTTCCCGTGGAGGCAATTGTTACCTGATGCTCTCATTTTATATGGTGGAGAGATAGGATAAACTAAAATGAAACTTTCTAAGACAGCGCAGTGGATTTTGACCGTGGGAATATTGGTGGCGGTGCTGGCGAGTGTCGGAGTAGTTTACGCTCGGCAAAAGGCAAGACATGATGACATAAACGTCCAGTTGACCGAAGCCCAAAAAGAGCTGGTTGAGAACAGTCTCGAGAAAGAAGAGCTTGAGTCTAAGCTCAGCCAGGCTGGATTAGTTCTTTCCGCGCTAGAAGCCGAGTTTCCTGCCACCCAGTCGGTAGAAATAGCCAAAGGCTTGCTCTGGGCAGCCAATGAGGCTGGGGTAACCATAACCAGCCTGAGCTGCTCTGCCCCCAAGGGGGAAACGCAGGGGGGAGTGACTTATCAGGTTTTCTTCATTAACCTCTTTGCGGCGGGGGAAGTGGAAGCCTTGCTTACCTTTAGTAATGCCTTAGGCTATTGGTTTCCCTCAGCTTCCATAGAATCAGGGAATATCGCTATCCCTGAGGAGGGAGGGGAGGCCTCACTGAGGCTAGACCTAAAAATCTATACCAGGTAAACTGGTGAAGCAGTGTCTATTGTCATTGCGAGGCACACAGTGGTTACGAAGAGCGGAAGCAACGAAGCAAACTCGGAGCTTCTTCACTTTGCTCGAAACGAGCTCCGCAATCTCGGCAGGAGGGGAAATGACAACACCCATTAAGTCGTTGCGAGGAGCGCTAGCGGTTGCGAGGCATAGCCGAAGCAAACTCGGAGCTTCTTCGCTTTGTTCGGAACGAGCTCCGCAATCTCGGCAGGAGGGGAATGACAACACCCATTACGTCATTGCGAGGCACACAGTGCCGAAGCAATCTTGGCAGGGAAGGGGAGCGGTAATGAGATTGCTTCACTTCGTTCGCAATGACAAACGGGGAATTGCTAAACGAAGAGATAGTGAGGGATGATGGCAAAACAGCAAGTAAACTTATATATTGATGATGCGGGAATTTATGTGCTACTTTCCCGCTTGCGGCGAGCCCAAAAATGGACTAGTTTGCCCCTGGAGCCGGGGTTAGTGAAGTATGGACTAATTGAAGATCAGGCTGCAGTAGCCGCCAAGCTCAAGGAGCTGTGGCAAGCGGCGAAAATAAAAGATAAAAAGGTTATCGTGGCTATTAGTGGCATCGGCTGCCTTTACCATTTGCTTAGCCTTCCGGAACTTCCCGGCGATTTGCTTCCTGAAGCTATAAGACGGGAGGCAAGTAGTCTGGGAGTATCTACGGAGGAAGCCTACCTCTCTTGGCAGGTGCTCTCTGCGCCGCGGGGAGAGATGAGAATTTATCTTGCCGCTTTGCCGCGGAAGACGGTGGATGCTTTAATCTCCACCTTGCGTCAGGCGGGGCTCAAGCCCTACCTGATGGATATTAAACCCTTGTGCTTGGCTAGAGCAGCTACTGAGTCCAGAGTGATTACGATTGATACTCAGCCCGCTACTTTGGACATAACTATAGTGGTGGAGGGGATAGTGGGGGTGGTGCGTAGCTTGACATTGCCGCTGGAAGCGCCGCCAGAGGAAAAGATTCGCCTCATGAGGGTAGAACTAGAGCGAGCCATCGCCTTTTACAATTCGGCTCATATGGATAAGCCAATTGAGCCTAGTGTGCCGATAATGGTCTCGGGCGAAGCTGCCCAGTGGGAAGGTCTCTGGGGGACTCTCCGTGGTCGAGAAAACCGTCCCGTTCAGGTCTTACCCTCACCAATGGAAATGAAGGATGGTTTTCCTTCGGCTCAATACATGACCAATATCGGGCTGGCACTTAAGGAGGTGCTCACTCAGGAGAAGGGGGCAATTGCCTACTCCCGGATTAACTTCAACGCCCTTCCCGAAGTATATCGACCTAAACCTATTCCGCTATCGGCGGTCCTCCTCTGGCCGGCTATTATTGTTGTCGTAGCTCTGGTGGCAGCAGGCATTTGGTTCACTCTCCAGGTAAGTAGCCAGAGTGAGGCTTTGTCGGCTGACCTGGATAGAGTAAACCAGTGGGCTAGCGAACAACAAATTAGCGCCGCAGATATAATTGCTCTTCGTGGGCAGGTCGAGGCAGTAGAAGGTCAGAAAAATAGTCTCCAGAGCACCCTTAGTAGTGCGGAGGCTAATCGGGATAAGTTCAATGCTGATATAGCTAACAATTTAGCCGATCGAGCTGAGGTAAATAACTGCTTGCCCCTCGGGGTAGATTTGCAAAGTATATCTATCACGGGCAATAATCTTATCGTAAGCGGTATAGCCCGCTATCAGGACGATATATTCACCTATGCCGACAGATTGATGGAAAGCGGGCGCTTTGCTTCGGTGGGCATTACCAATCTCAGCCTGGGGGAAGGTGAGATTGCATTCAACTTGATGCTTACCAAATAGAGGGGATGGAGGGAGAAATGGAGGAAAGTATTCTGGATTTGGTTCGTCTCGCTAGTAAACGGAAAGCTTCCGATTTGCACCTCGTAGCTGGCTTTCGCCCCTTTTTGCGCATCAATGGCGACCTGGAGGCAATCAGAGAAAAGGAAGCCATGTCACCAGAGGATATCGGAAAGGCTTTTGTTGAGCTAACTACGCCGGAGGAAAGAGAGGAGTTCCAGCGCACTATGGAGCTTGATTTTGCTTATTCTCTTCGTGGGGTGGGAAGGCTTCGCTGTAATGTTGCCCAGCAGAGAGGAGCCATTAGCCTGGCTATCCGCCTTCTGCCTTTCGAAGTCCCCACGATAGATGAGCTGGAGCTTCCTCAGCTATGCAAGGATTTAGCCCTAAGACCACGGGGTCTGATAATAGTTTCTGGTCCGACGGGGAGTGGCAAGAGCACCACTCTAGCGGCTATGATACATCATATTAATGCTAACCTGATGTGCCACATACTTACCATTGAGGACCCTATTGAATATACCCATCCCAACCTGAGGTCAGCGGTGACCCAACGGGAGATAGGCAGTGATACCCTTAGCTTTGCTCCAGCTCTAAAGCACGCCCTGAGGCAAGACCCCGATGTCATCTTGGTGGGTGAAATGCGTGATTTAGACACTGCGGCGGCTGTGCTCAGCTTAGCTGAAACCGGGCATATGCTACTCACCACCGGACATGCCCCCAGTGCCTATCAGTGCATGGAGAGGGTGATTGACCTTTTCCCTCCAGAACAACGCTATCTAGCTCAGACCAGACTGGCTTCATTACTCATTGGGGTATTTTGCCAGGCGCTGGTGCCCCGGGCTGATGGCTCAGGGAGGATTGCGGCGGTGGAGATTATGCTAGGCACCTCAGCAGTTTGTAATCTTATCCGCGAGGGTAAGATATATCAGCTCCCCAATGTTATCCGCACCAGCACTCAGGAGGGTATGTTGAGCCTAGACCAAGCTTTGGTCATGCTCTACCTCAAAGGCACTATCACCGGGGAGACAGTGGTCAAATTCTGCCAAAATCGGGAGGAGGTAGAGAGGCTTGTCAGTCGGATACCAGTGTAAGACCTCTCCCTCTGGTATTGACAAAGTGCGGAAAAAGCGGGATAAAGAATTAAAAAGAGGAGAAAATGGAAGAAGGTGTAGCTTTATGGCAGGATGAAAGGTCAGTTAAGCTCCTTGAGGCACTGCTCGACGGGGTTTTGTCCGAGATAAAGCCGCAAATTGCTCCAGACAGGGAACTAGGCTTTTTCTTTCCAGAGGCAAGTCGGCTTGTTGATATCGGGGATGGAGAATTGCTCAGCTTGCTGGAATCTCTGGTGAAGCAAAGGGTACTGGAAAGGAAATTTGCCGACAGATTCCTTCGTTGCCCGCACTGCTGTTCATTGAATTTATCCCCCAGCTATTACTGCCCATCCTGTAGCTCAGGAAATGTCGTTCGTGGCAGAGTGGTGGAGCATGTGCCATGTAAATATGTGGGCATTGAAGAAGAGTTCACTGTGGGGGGGCGGCTGGTGTGCCCCAAGTGCCTCCAGGAACTTCACAGCCTGGAGCACGATTACCGTAGCTTAGGGGTGCTGCGTAAATGTCGTGATTGTCAGGAGGTATTTCCTCACCCGGCTATCAGATGGCGTTGCCTTGCATGTTCCTCGGTGAGTGCTGAGGATAAGGTTCTGGAGGCAGAAGCCTATAAGTATTTCCTTCCGGATAGGCCAGAGACGCGGAGTTGGCTGGAGTTTGAGCTCAGGCACAAGCCTCAACTGGTAATATTTCTCCGTGAGCGAGGCTATCAGGTCAACGAAAAGATTGAGGTAGAGGGAAAATCGGGTGCGAAGCACACTTTTGACCTGCTGGCGACTAGAGATGATGGTGTGATAGTGCACCGCATTGCCGTTGGCATCGAGAATGCCAGCCGAGAAGTAGGGCTGGATAAGGTATTTGATTTTGATGACAAAGCCTATGATTGTGGTATTCATGATAAAATACTCGTGGTGGTGCCGACATTGCAAAAGGAAGCTCAGAACTTGGCGCAACAGCAGAGGATAAAGGTGATTCAGAGTTGGGACTTGAACAGTATCTTAGCGACGAAACCACCTGTGTCGGAAGCTGGGGTGGAGGAGCAGTTTCAGTTTCGCTCTAAGTCAGGGCTAGTTGATCATCTCGGGCGCCGCGGTTATAAGGTGGAGCAATATGCCGTAGTGCGGGGGAGGTCAGGTGCGGAGCACACCTTTGACCTGCTCGCTACCAGGGATGATGGCGTTATGGTACATCGAATTGCTGTTGGCGTTGAGGTAGCCGATAAGCCTATTGGGCTGGATAAGGTATTTGATTTTGATGACAAGGCTTATGATTGCACTATTGCCGACAAAGTACTCATCGCCGTGCCTGGCTTGACTAAGGAAGGTGAGCGTCTTGCCGAGAGGCAAAGGATAAAAGTATTCTCCGTCCCAGCCCTGGAGCCGTAGGGGTAGTTTAAAAAATATTGCCTGATCTCGTTCAGATAGATGGGTGACACTTTATATATATGCTTGCGATATTGAGTAATAACCCTCCCTGTCATTGCGAGCCGAAGGCGTGGCAATCTCATTACGGTTGCGGAGTCTGTTCTGAGTGGAGCAAGGGATGTCACCCGGAGATTGCTTCGTCGCTATTGCTCCTCGCAATGACAAAAAAGGTGAGGTGTCACTAATCATATGAACGAGTGCACGCCTCTTGACAAAAACTTATTTTTGTGCTAAATAGAAAGCAGAAATAAATAGAAAAAAGCAGAAGTAAATAGCGAAAAGTAGAAATAAATAGAGAAAAGGCGAAAAAGGCAAACCCGCCGCGAGGTGGGGGCGCAAAGCCACAAGTCCGAAGTGGATGGTTGAGTTGCCGCCTTAAGAGGATAAATTGCCCTCTGGCGTTGCTCAGCCAGAGGGCAATTTTTTATTATATGGAGAGGGGAAAGGTGGGAACTGGGCTCGGGAAAGGGCAAAACCAGCCAGGGAGCAGATGGCAAGCTTATATCTGGATTGCCCCGGCTGCTTACCGCCTTTTAGCTTTTGCCATAGCTACTGCCCTGATGCTTCTCCTTCCCTCGACTTTTCCTCTTGTAATCCCCCCGCTCATTCTTGCCGCTTCCGTCGGCATCTACAGCTTAGTTAAAGTTTGGCAGCCCCCTCGCTGGTATCAAGGGGGCGTCCTCTGCTTTGCCAGCCTCGGCATAGACATCGCCATTTGCATCTTCTTGATAGTGTCAAGCGGTGGTCTTTACAGCCCCTTCCTCCTTTATACCCTGGCTCCGCTGCTGACAGCAGCGATATTTCTGGACACTAAGGTGACCACCAGTATAGCCGGGCTATCAATAGCTTATGTTGTCAGTAGCCACCTATATAACCCGTTTTATCCCATCTCCTTTTCCCTTGATGGGCTAAGCTACTTCCTTTTTTATCTGGTAGCCGCTTGCCTGACTGCTGCCCTCCCTTACTTGACCAATGTTAACCTGAGGCAACGCCAGCAGGCGCAGGATATACTTCGGGAGCGGCAAAGATTGGCTGGCGAAATCCATGATGGCATTGCCCAGACCCTTTCTGCCCTGCGCTGGCAAGCTCAGCTCCTGGGTCACCACCTCGCCAGGATGGGCATGAGCCTGGATGAGGTGACACAACTGCATAAGCTCGCTGAACAGGCTTATCAGGACGTCAGAGAATCCCTGGAATTGCTCCACAACTACGCCGCTGATGGCAACCTCCTCCACCACCTTCAAAAATACCTTGAGCGCCTGAAAGGGGATGCCAATATCAACTTTCAGCTTGATGTGCCTACCACTGAGCTTGGCATAGGACCATCGGCTGAGTTTGAACTACTGCGCATTTGCCAGGAAGCCTTGACCAACATCAGGAAGCACTCTGGGGCTCATAATGTCCAGGTTAAGCTCAGCTCAGCTGACAATCACCTCGAGCTAAGTATCGCCGACGATGGCTGTGGCTTTGATGCCAATTACCATGAGGGGCAAGAGGCTAAAGGTCATGGTCTGGCGGTAATGCAGGAAAGGGCTGAAGCCATTGGTGGTCGCCTCGAGGTTTTGAGCTCGCTTGGGAAGGGCACTGAGGTTAAGCTGGAGCTGCCACTTCCTCATCGAGGCAGGTTATGGATGCAGTGATAAAGGTGCTGGTTGCTGACGACCATCCTGTAGTCCGCGCCGGGCTGGTCAACATATTGCAGGCTGAGCCCGATATCGAAGTTATTGGTCAAGCCAGAGACGGCTTAGAAGCCATCAGTAAAGCCCTGGAACTAAAGCCAGATGTCACCCTCATTGATATCTTCATGCCCTGCTGCACTGGTCTTGAAGCTATGGCAGTGATAAAGGAGAAGAACCCCGAAGCCAGAATACTCATCCTCACCGTCTCCGAAGAGGAGGAGAACCTGCTCCAGTCAATCAAGTGCGGGGCACAGGGCTACCTGTTGAAATCTGCCTCCGTTACTGAGATAGTGGATGCGGTGAGGAGGACCGCCGCTGGTGAGGTGATGCTTTCCCCGGCTATCGCTGCCAAACTGGTTGCCGAATTCCTACACCAGACCGCTCAGCCTGAGCTAACTCCCCGGGAAAGGGAAGTGTTGCAATTACTCGGTGAGGGCTTGACCAATGCTGAGGTGGCTGAGCGACTGTTCATAGGTGAGAGCACAGTGAGAACCCATCTCGCCCGCATTTTGGACAAGCTCCACCTAGAAAACCGTGCCCAAGCCATCGCCTATGCTGCCCGCCACCGGAAAGGGTAGCCCTCTGTAGCCTTGGTGACACCGAAGCTAGAAAAAATCATCATTTTGACTAACGAAAATCGTCATTTCAGCGATAGACAGAACGCCCGGTAGATACTATCTTTAATAAGAGGTAAATTTCTTTAAAAGTTCTCCCTCCCCCAGCGGGAGGGAGTTAGAGGGGGGTTGACAAAAACTTACTTTTATGCTAAATAGAATACAGAAATAAATAGAAGGAAGCAGAAGTAAATAGCGAAAAGTAGAAATAAATAGAGAAAAGGCGAAAAAGGCAAACCCGCCGCGAGGTGGGGGCGCAAAGCCACAAGTCCGAAGTGGATGGTTGAGTTGCCGCCTTAAGAGGATAAATTGCCCTCTGGCGTCGCTCAGCCAGAGGGCAAAATTTTTAACCGGCGTCACCCCCCAAGCCTACCCTCTCCTTCGGGGGAGAGGGTAGGAAGCCGCCGGAGAGGAGGTAAGTGAAAGGGAAATTAAAAAGTCTGAGGCACAAAAGTCTAGAAATCTCAAGGAAGGGAGGTGAGAAATGAAAGCCGTAGCTGTGAAGCGTCAGGGACAGGTGAAAGCAGTAATAAGAGGAAAGGCGAAAAAGGCAAACCCGCCGCGAGGCGGAGGCGCAAAGCCACAAGTCCGAAAGGTAAAATAGAAGTGTGAGACGCAAAAGATTAAAAATCTCAAGGAAAGGAGGTGAGTAAATGAAAGTCCTAGCTGGGAAGCACAAGGGAGAGGCTGGTTTTACCCTGATTGAGCTCTTGGTAGTGGTAGCTATCCTGGGTGTTATTGCCGCTGTTGCCGTGCTTGCGGTCACTAAGTTCATCGGCACCGGCACCGTGGAAGCAGCCAATACCGAGCTCCATCAAGCCCAAACAGCGGTTGCTGCCTGCATGGCTGATGCCG
>CAZUZX010000045.1:0-8676 GCA_964624525.1 uncultured Dehalococcoidia bacterium
CTCTTTTCTACGAGGTGTGAAACGATTTCATTACTCTCTTGCTCTATATCAAACCAGCAGATCCGCTGGTCGTTAAGGCGGAACCAAGCATACTGGTGACGCGCAAAGCGATGGGTTTCAAACTTGATTTGCTGAATCGCAGTAGGTAGGTCTACTTCACCACGAAAGAATCTACCTATTTGCTTGTAGCTTAATCCAGCCATAGCGGGGAGATCAAATCCATAGCCCCTATTGACTAGACCTTTTACCTCCTCTACTAAGCCTTGCTTTATCATATCGTCAACTTGATAATCGATCTTCTTATATAATTTTTCTCTACTCGTGGTCAATCCTACGACAAGGGTATTGAAAGGTGGTGGTTCCTTTCGTCGCCAACGAGAGAAAGGGACACCCGTTGCTTCATATACCTCAAGGGCTCTAATCACCCGACGCACATTGCGGGGATCTATTTCTCTTGCCGCCTCTGGGTCAATCTTCGCCAGTTGTCGATACAATGAGTCAACTCCCTCCTTTGCGGCCCTTTCCTCTAAGCAGCGTCTGAATTCAGAATTAGGAGGGACTCGGGGGATTTGCCAGCCTTCAAGCACTGACCAAACATAAAGACCACTCCCTCCCACTAATAGCGGTATCTTGCCTTGTTGTTGAATATCCTTTATGGCTTTATAGGCTAGTGATTGATAAAGGGCAAGGCTGAAGGTTTCGTCAGGGTCAACGATGTCAATAAGATGGTGAGGGACAGAAGCACGCTCCTCAAGGCTAGGCTTAGCCGTGCCGATATCCATATAGCAATAAACCTGACGGCTGTCGGCATTGACAATCTCACCATTGAAGCTCTGAGCAAGGCTGAGGGCAAGCTTGCTCTTCCCCACTCCAGTAGGACCAACAATGGCAATGAGGGACTTCACCCTTTCTTCGCCCTTGCTGTCTGCTCTACAATGCTTACGAATTCTGCTGCCTTCAGACTAGCTCCACCCACTAAAGCACCGTCAATCTCTGGCTGAGAGACGAACTCAGCAATATTAGCGCTGGTGACACTCCCCCCATATTGAATACGCATAGCTTGGGCAAAATCTTTCCCGTATAACTGAGCCATAATATGACGGATTAGCCCGATAGTTTGATTGGCTTGCCCTCCAGTAGCTGCTTTACCGGTGCCAATAGCCCAGACTGGCTCATAGGCAATAACCAGCCCCTGTGGAGAAGCAATCCCGGCTAAAGCTATTCTGACTTGCTGTGTCACTCTTTCTTCTGTCTTACCTGCCTCATTCTCCTCCAGCCGCTCACCAACACATAGGATAGGCTTAAGATCAGATTTCAGGGCTGTTTTAACCTTCTTATTCACTATTTCATCCGTCTCCCCAAAATACTGTCGCCTCTCAGAGTGACCCAGGATGACATATTCGCATAGTTTTGCCAGCATAATTGGTGAGACCTCACCGGTATAGGCTCCCTTCTCCTCAAAATGCATATTCTGAGCTCCTAGCTTGATGGAGGAGCCAACTAAAAGTTCATCGGCAGCACCGAGAGAGACAAAAGGGGGACACAGGACTTTCTCCACCCCTTCTATTTTGTCCAGCTTACCCCGCATCTCTTGCACCAGCTCGATGGCTTGCTCGATAGTGGTATTCATCTTCCAGTTGCCAGCGATTATCGGTAAACGCATAGTTAACCCCCTAAGACTTTAGAGAAGTCCTTTGAACTCCTCAATTGTCAGTCCTGCTTGCTTTAAGATATTTGCCAAAGTTCCCCTTTTAAGATCTTTGTTATGTCGCGGGATAGTCACCCTCTTGGTTCCGTCTTCCCTATGCCTCATGGCTATATGGCTGCCGGTCTGGTGATGAATGTAAAACCCACCCCTTGCGAGAGCTCTTACGAGAGCTTCAGGCTTGATAACGGGAATACCATTAGTCATTTATTCCCCAAGCGCTACTTGAAGCTTCTCTTTTACTGGTTCAGGCAACTCCACATCTACTGGCAGGGATTCACTGTCCTTGAGGAGACTTTCGCAATAACACTTGATGGCGTCGATAGCCATCTCTCTTGCTTCCTCCAAGGTGTCTCCTTCAGTAACACAGCCGGGAAGTGCTGGAACAGTTACTATGTATCCTCCTTCCGGGGCCGGTTCGAAAAATACAGTGTAACTAAGCAAATTTTGCCTTTTCACGGCTCACCTCCTTTACAAGTGCGAATGCCTCAATAAATCATTTATATCTTTTAGCCCGGTTTTAGTCAGTCGCCAAAGCTGGGCTATCAGCTCATCAATGCGCCGTTTTAGATGGCATCTTCTAATTACCAGCAACTATTAATAGACGCATATATCATAATTCCTATTCCTCGTTCATCATTAATCGCTTTATCGACGGGTTTTGTATAACGTTCCCAGCATGTACGACGTTCGCCGAAGGCGGATGTCCCGTAGGGCGAGGACGAAGTCTCAAGCGTATATGCTGCGTTACCTGATGTCAGGCTTTTTGATTCCATCGTGCAAACCATTCTCGAAATGCTCTTGAACAATATGGATTTTTAACAATCTCTTCGAAGTAGTTCTGATTTTCTTTAGCTACTAAGTTCATTAAACCTGAATAATAGTTATCAAAATCCTTTTTAGATATTAATTTAGAGTTTAAGTGGTATAAACAAATATCACAAAAGCCAATGCATAGTTCTCCATAACTATAATATTTAGCAATCTCTGCATTTGTCTCAAGTTTTTCTAAATCGCCATTTTCCCATCGTCTTGCTATCATCAATACTTCTGGATGCTCTAACCGATATGTTACAATCTTATCATATGCATCACCCATCCTATTAAACGATATTGCATTAGTGGATTTCCAATTGAAATACTGTGTAATTATGAAAGCAATGATTGTTACAATTATTGCTATGGTTTGCACAACGTTAATTCCATTCATAATATCACTCTCCAAAGCATGATTTCATCTAACTTGTGCATAACCGCAATGCGGTTATTTCCCATTTAGCTTCGTTCTATCCAACGGGCTTTGAATTTTCCCCATCATCTTGTTGGAAACATGAGTCTAAAAGATCAGGGAAATGCTCGCTCTCAAGCACCCAATTTCGTTAGCTTCAGAGCATGAGCCATAGCTAAGGGCATTATATCGAGGGCAGGAAATCTGCCCAATGAGCCTTTAGCACAAGCTCTTTCGGAGAATTCAGTTACATTGTCGGGGCGACACCATGGAGAACGGAGTAGAAAAGGAACAGGGTGCCAGCTATGACCTTTCAACAAAGCCGGGGTAGAATGGTCACCGGTAACTATAATGACTTCTGGGTTGAGTTTTAATAATTGAGGTGAAGCAGTATCAACTTCTTCTATAATTTTTGTCTTCCTCCCGAAATCGCCATCCTCACCGGCAGTGTCAGCCTGCTTTACGTGAAGGAAGAAGAAGTCATGCTCAGTATAACGCTGGCTTAAAGTAGTGAATTCTTCTTCTATAGAAACTCCAGTATCTAAAACCTCCATCCCTACCAATTTAGCTAGCCCCCGATACATTGGATAGGCAACTATAGCCGCCGGCTTCAATTTGTAGACTTCACTCATAAGGGGGAAATGAGGACGTTGAGAGAAGCCACGCAATAATACCATATTGGCGGGATGGGAACTTGCCAAGGTCAGCCTTGCTTTGGTAACAAACTCATTAGCCAAGGCAGCAGTTTTATTTGCTTTTGGTGAGAGCGCCATGATTTGCTTTGGCGCCATGCCTATTTGATGTGGATCGGAGTCGCTTAGCTCAGCGTGGAGATTACTACCTCGAAGGACTACTATAAAACGATGTTCCTTAACCGGAGAGACAAGCAATTCCACCTCACCTAATTTAATCGTGCCTAGTTGCTGGCATAATGCCGCACATTTTTCGGTGGAGATGCGACCAGCTCTTCGATCTACCACTATGCCTTTATCATTGACGGTGCAGAAGTTCCCTCGTGCTACTACATCTCCTTTCTGGAGAGGAAAGTCTATACCTAATGCTTCCAGGACACCTCGCCCAATGGCAAACCTAAAGGGGTCATACCCAAAAAGAGCCAAATGAGCCGGGGCACTGCCAGGAGTAATTCCCGGACTAACTGGCTCAGTAAGCCCGCAAATGCCTTCTCGGGCAAGGTTATCGAGGTTAGGAGTTTGGGCAGTCTCCAGCTCTGTTTTCCCTGTTTCAGGGTGGGGTAAGCCGCCCAAACCATCGATGACCAAAAAAACTATCTTCGAGGAAGAAGGGATGGCAACTCCCCCTATCTGCTCTAAGCTAATCATTGTTTATCTAGCAGTGCTGCTATCCCAGGTAAAGGTTTTCCCTCAAGGAACCTGAGGGAAGCGCCTCCACCAGTAGATACATGAGTCATCTTATGCACTAAACCCATCTCTTCTACTGCTTCAGCCGTGGAACCTCCCCCGATAATTGTGGTGGCATCCAGGCTTGCCAGCACTTTAGCTATAGTCGCAGTGCCCTTACGGAATTTGGGGAATTCAAATACACCTACCGGACCATTCCAGATAATCGTCTTGGACTTGCGCAACTTGGCTTCAAATAGTTCGATCGTCTTTGGTCCAACGTCCATGACATACCAGCCCGAGGGAACATTAGCTATGGGAACGACTTTAGACTTAGCTTCTGCTTTAAACTTCTCAGCCACTACCACATCGGTAGGGAGGAGAAGGTGAACGCCTTTTCGCTCCGCTTTATCCATTAGCTGATGGGCAAGCCCAATCTTGTCCTCTTCTACCGTAGATTGCCCCATATTATATTTCAAGGACTTGAGGAAAGTGGAACCCATGCCTCCGGCAATTAATAGGGAATCAACCTTACCCAGAACATTCTCTAACACTCCTATCTTATCACTCACCTTTGCTCCACCGATAAGAACCGCCAAGGGACGAGCTGGATTATTCAGTGCTCGGTCCATCATCTCCAGTTCTTTCTCAATCAGGAAGCCGGCTACTGCAGGAAGATATTGAGCGATACCTACATTAGAGGCATGAGCTCGGTGCGCCGTGCCAAAGGCGTCATTGACAAAGACGTCCGCCAGTCGAGCCAGAGCCTTGGCAAAAGCCGGGTCATTTTTCTCCTCTTCAAGGTGGAAACGGAGATTCTCCAGAAGCAAAACTTCACCTTCTTTTAGAGCGGCAACCGCCTGTTCTACTTCCGGTCCGATACAATCCTTAGTCATCTTCACTGCCTGACCTAGAAGCTGAGAGAGTCGCTGACCAACAGGAGTAAGGCAAAGCTTTTCGACCACCTTGCCTTCGGGTCGCCCCAGATGGGAGCAGAGGATGACCTTAGCCCTATTATCTAGCAGGTATTTGATAGTGGGCAGCACTGCCCGAATACGGGTATCATCAGTAATAGTCCCATCTTTGGGATCTAGAGGCACATTGAAGTCAACTCTAACGAGAACTCTTTTGCGTTTGACCTCGATGTCTATGATAGTCTTTTTGTCCAACTCACCTCCTCTAAGCTATAGATTTTTCTTTTTGAAAGGACAGCTCTAGCCTTTTCTTTATTCCTCTTACTTCTTCCACGGCTTCAGGCACAGCTTCAAAGATGCTCCACCCGCGCCGATCCGCCTCCATGATTTTGGGATTGTAGCTAATAAAGCCTAAGACTTCAAACCCAGGCAAGCTATCCATAATAAACTGTCGATCAGCCTTATTTTGGGTCTTGGAGCCAACAACATAGTATCTTTCAATTCCCAAATCCTTAGCTAACCTAGTGATTTCTCTCGCTGTTTGAAGACTCCTCTTTCCCGGCTCCATTACTATAATGAAGGCATCCACTCCCCTAGCAGTGCCTCTTCCCAAATGCTCCAATCCAGCATCCATATCCATAACAACCACCTCATCTTTCCCCAATAGCAAATGGGCGAGGAGACTCTTGAGTAGAGTGCTTTCGGGACACATGCATCCTTCTCCACCTTTCTTCACTGTGCCCATAACCAAAAGCTTAACATTGTCCTTGGTTATCGAGAAGCGCTGTGGAATATCATCAACCTTGGGGTTCAGCTTAAAGAAGGCACCAACACTGCCTGGTTTTGCCCCAGTGCGCTCCTCAATCAACTCACCCAGTTCTGCAATGGGGGTAATTTTCTGAGCCTCTTCAGCCGAAATACCTAGGGCCAGAGCCAGATTAGGGTCAGGATTAGCATCAATAGCAATAACCTTCTTACCTTCAACAGCATAAACGCTAGCCAGTAAGCTGGCTAGGGTGGTCTTGCCCACCCCTCCCTTCCCAGCAATCGCTAATTTCATCCCTCTCTTCTTGTAAGTGGAGGCTTCTTTGGTCATTATAAAGTATTAACTATCGGAATATCTACTGAATATCTCCAATGAGGGGAAGAATTTTCACCTCACCCCACACCCCAATCTGGTCACCTTTGATAACCACCACCCCCTTCAATCCCTCAATACATTTGGCAAACTCGATCCCGCGGGGGATGTCATCCACACCAGTAATAAGATTGCCTATAGCAGTAGCCGCAGCATCAGCTAGAGCGGTGGAAAAGGAGAGCACAACGCAGGCATCAGCCCTGCCAAAGCTGAGGGAATGCCCTACTGTTCCTGAAGAGGTGCAAACTCCTAGCGGTGTTTCCTCAGGCTGAATTTCTAAGGCGATTCTCCCCGTAAAAGGGGAATCCCCAGCATAGACCCCTATTAGTCTCCTCTTTAAGGTCTTGAGAAATATATCTCCCCCGTTTTCTACAATTACCTCTGGAGAGAAAGGGAGTAACTCTTTTCCCACATATTCGGCGATAACTCCGGCTACTGAGGCCATCGGACCAACGCCTACCCCCTTGGCTGCCTCTGCCATTGTTTTCACCATTTGCGGGGCATCTTGCTCCACAGGAATAGGCGTAAGAGCAGTAAGAAAATCAGGGTGGTGCTCAATATATTTCTCCAATAAGGTGCGATATCTCAAGACTGCTTTCAGCGTCTTCTTTTTCAGGTTACGTCTTGCCCGCACATATAAATCAGTTTCCTTCACCACCACATTGAAGGAAACTAAATCCTTATCCTTAATCCAATGTCGGTAGAACCTTGGCTGATACATCAACTAAAGACGCATCTCCATCGCCCGAGGGGGGCAAGCTTTTATACAGAGCCCGCAGGCAATGCACTTATCATCGAGGAAATTCACCCTCCTGGTGGAAGGTTCAATCGTAAAAGCATAGGTGGGACAAATAGTAATGCAAGCACCACAATGGGTGCACCGCACCTCGTCACGATAAACGTCCCGACTAAGGGGCTGAATCTCCACTCCGACTTCTGTTAAATATCGAACACCCTTCTCATAGTCCTCTAGCTCTCCGCTTAGCTCTAAGACCAACAGACCCTCCTCTTTCGGGGTAACGGACGCTTTCAGGATATTGAACACTAGGTTATAATCCTTAACGAGTCGATAGATTATTGGTTGATCTACCAAGGGACGCGGAAAGTGCAAAACAACCCTTTTAGAAATAGCCATTTTTATCCTCCTTAGGCAAGGCGCTCCTCCAGCGGCTTAAAGGTTATCCCTGATTCCACTCCAGGTAACGGTGCCACCGGCTCAGTGAGCAGGAATTCACCCCTCTTTATCCGCTCTTTCAGGGTCTGCGCAATTTCGACTGCCTTTGCATAGCTAGAGAGGGAGGCAGTGGGTACTTCCTTACCTTGAACAGTGACCTTTCCACTCTTGAGTTGAGCATAGCTGACTTCGCTCAGGATATCGGGCTTTCTCTGCGGGTAAGCCTCAGCATAGTCCACTACTGGGGCGAAAATCTCCTCATCCTTTACTGCTGTATAGCGAAGGATTTCCTCGGAAAGTATAGGTATGGGCACACCAATCCCTACCATCAGGCTACATCCATAACCAAGTAAGCTTACCCCCCGTAGCCACTCTGGTTTCATCTGCTTTAAGTCGCCAATCACCGCCAGTGTTCCTGCACCGCGCCTTGGTACTCCATTATCTCCGCGGGGAACATTGGGGTTGTGCTGAGTGCCATGCCAGGCAACGTACCCCACCCCTCCTCCAAGGAAGATTTTGGTCCCTATGCCAATGGTTTTGTAGTAAGGGTCATTGAGCAGGGGGGAGAGCTGACCGGCTGAGGAGTAATGAGCATTTCCCAGCTTCGGCTTAAGCACCCCCATATAGGTATAAATCGTCTTCTCAGAGAGATTTACTCCTACATTATAGTTCTGATAGGCATTCCTGATGTTGAACAGTATCGCCTCGTTAATGTCCTTTAGGTTAATTAAAGTCTCAATTCTTTTTCTTGGGTAACAATCCGTCCCGTAAGCGGTGGCTATAAGCTTTATATCTTTTCTGGCTACCAACTCTTCAATTACGTGTCCCCCACCGTAGTTAAATTCGCCAGGATAAATTTTATTTCGGGGATCATTGTCGGGGAGAGCAGTGGCACCAATAAAGATGTCTACTGCAGCAAGCCCAGCGTAGGCAGGCACATCATTAAGATAAATACTCCCTCCGCCGACTTTTATCCGTGGTTTGGAGTGCCCCAGATTGAGATAGGCGCCAGAGGAACACATCGGTCCAAAGGTACCAGTAGTTACCACATCTACCTCTCGGGCTGCCTTTTCCAGCCCTTTCTGGTTGACAATGTGAATCACTTCTTCGGCAGTAACCACCACAGACTGACCCTTGCGAATCTTTTCATTAATTTCTG
>CAZUZX010000046.1:0-4691 GCA_964624525.1 uncultured Dehalococcoidia bacterium
ATTGGCATGGTTTCCGATTTCTTTGCTCGACCAGTAGTGGCAGGCATCCAATTGATTGGCGACCTTAAGTTAGGGGATAAAGTCCACATTAAGGGACACACTACTGACCTTGAGATTGTGGTTACTTCCATGCAAATCAACAATGTTGATGTCAAAGAGGGTAAGCCAGGGGATGCCGTAGGAGTTAAGGTTCCTGATCGGGTTAGGCGCGGAGATAAGGTATACAAGGTGGTTGGGTAGGCAGACACCCCCCTTAGAAATTGCCTATCAGTGACTTCCGATGTCCTTGACAAGGTTTGCCATCTCAATAGCACTCATGGCAGCTTTAAAGCCGAGGTTACCTTCCTTGGTCCCAGCTCGCTCAATAGCCTGCTCGAGAGTATCAGCAGTAATTACCCCGAAGAGGACAGGAACACCTGTGTCCAGGGCTATTTTAGCAATACCTTTGCTCACTTCAGCAGCAATATAGTCAAAATGAGGGGTTCCCCCCCGAATAACCGCCCCGAGACAAATAACCGCATGGTACTTCTTCGACTGTGCCATCTTTTTGGCGATGAGGGGCATTTCAAAAGCGCCCGGTGTCCAAGCTATTTCGATATCCTCTTCCTTAACCCCATGGCGGAGCAAAGCATCCTGCGCTCCTTCAAGTAGCCTCACTGAGATAAATTCATTAAAACGAGAGACCACCAGCATAAACTTTAACCCTTCCCCTAGCAATAGACCTTTATATTGCTTATGCATCATTTCCTCCTATTTTAGGTTATCTATTCTGTCACCCTGAGCGATAGCGAAGGGTCTAGATTCTTCGCTTCGCTCAGAATGACAGGAGAGTCTTGTTAAACAGTGTCCCCCCTATTCTGTCTCCAGACGATGTCCTAGCTTCTTTTCCTTGGTTTTAAGATAAGAAACATTATGTGGGGTTGCCGGAGCGATGATAGGCACCGTCTCCACTACCTTAAGACCATATCCCTCTAACCCAACCACTTTCTTCGGGTTATTAGTAAGCAAGCGAATGTGGCGCAAACCGAGGTCAGCCAGAATCTGAGCTCCGATACCATAGTCACGCAGATCAACGCCAAAGCCCAAGGCTTTATTAGCTTCCACAGTATCCATCCCTTGGTCTTGGAGAGCATAAGCGCGCAGCTTATTATGAAGCCCGATGCCCCGACCCTCTTGCCGCATGTAGAGGAACACCCCCCTTCTCTCAGCAGCAATACTTTGCATCGCCATAGCAATCTGCTGACCACAATCACAGCGGAGACTACCAAGGACATCACCGGTGAGACACTCGCTATGCACTCGCACTAGCACCGGCTCATCACCAGAGATATCACCCATAATCAAAGCTACATGCTCATCAGGGTCAATAGTGCTTCTATAAGCAATAGCCGTAAATTCACCATACTTTGTTGGCAACTTGGCTTGAGCTACCTGATGCACCAGCTTCTCGTGGCGACGGCGATAGGTAATAAGGTCAGCCACACTTACTATTTTGAGGTGATACTTAGCCGCCATAACCTCTAACTGGGGGAGGCGTGCCATAGTGCCATCCTCATTCATAATCTCACAGATGACCCCCGCCGGGTAAAGACCAGCTAACCTGGCAAGATCAATAATGGCTTCGGTATGCCCGGCACGCACCAAGACACCACCTTCCCTAGCTCTTATGGGAAACACATGTCCGGGGCGGACTATGTCCTCCGGCTTGGTCGCTGGGTCAAGCACTGCTTTTATAGTCCTAGCTCGGTCATTGGCAGAGATACCAGTGGTTACCCCATGCTTTGCTTCTATAGATACCGTAAAGGCAGTAGAAAACCGGGAGGTATTGTCCTGAACCATCATCGGGATTCTCAATTCATCAAGTCTCTCGCCAATAATAGGCATGCAAATCAGTCCTCTAGCTTTAGTAGCCATAAAGTTGATAGCTTCGGGAGCCACTCTCTCCGCTGCCATAGCTAAGTCGCCCTCATTCTCCCGACTTTCGTCATCCACAATGATGACCGTCTTGCCTGCTTTAATATCTTCAATCGCCTCCGAAATGGTAGCTAATGCCATCTTAAACCCCCTACTTTAAGAAACCGTGCTCAGCCAGGAAGTCAAAGGTAATGCCAGCACTACGTCCCTCTTTAAGTTGCTCCACATATTTAGCTATGATATCCACCTCCAGATTGACCAAATCCCCAGGGCGTTTACTACCTAGGGTGGTGTGTTCCAGAGTATAGGTCACTAGGGAAACATTGAAGGAAGTTGTGTCACAGCTAATAACCGTAAGGCTTACTCCATCGACAGCAATGAAACCCTTTTCGACCACATAGCGCATTACCTCTGCTGGGGCAGTATATCGGACAATAATAGCCCCAGATTCAGGCAGGAGAGAAGCAACCTTGCCGGTAGCATCTACATGCCCCTGCACTAGGTGTCCCCCCAAACGCCCGCCTAAGGCTAGGGGTCGTTCTAGGTTAACCCGAGAGCCGGGACGTAATAGTCCCAAATTGGTGCGCCGCAAGGTCTCAGGCATAATATCGATAGAGAAGGAGTTAGCATTAAGTTCGCTGACTGTCAGACAAGCTCCATTAACAGCCAAGCTATCGCCGAGCTCTGTCCCTTCAAGTACCTTGGTAGCGGAAATAGTAAGCTGACCCAGACGTGCTGACTTTACTACACCCACCTCCTCAATGATGCCCGTAAACATTAGCTTTTCCTCACATACCCACTAATTAATATATCCTGACCGAACCTTTCTACCTTGACCCGGTCCAAAGTCATTGCCTGAGCTACTCTATCTACGCCTCTACCCCAAATAGGACTTTTTGCCTCCTCTCCTCCAATAATAATCGGAGCCATAAAGACAAGCAACTTGTCCACCAGACCTTGCTCGAAAAGGGAACTAAAGAGGGTTGCCCCACCCTCAACTAGGAGGCTGGTAATCCCCCTCTTCCCCAAAGCAGTCAATAATGCCTTCAGGTCTACCCGCCCCTCTCTTGATGCCAGGAGTAACACCTCGGCACCAGCCTTGGTAAGGGCTTTTACTCTAGCTGGTTTTATTTCCTCGGTTACTGCCACCAAGGTCTTGCCCGGCATCTGGAATATCTGCGCCGTTAGGGGGATGCGACCTTTGCTATCTACTACAACCCGTAACAGTTGCTTCTCTATTCTTCCCCCTTTCCTGCCAACTCTAGCAGTAAGTTGCGGGTCATCAGTAATAACCGTGTTCACCCCTACCATAATAGCATCCGCTATGTAACGTAGACAGTGAACATATCTCCTTGACTCTTCACTGCTGATCCATTTAGAGTCGCCGGTTTTAGTCGCCATCTTTCCATCCAGACTCATGGCAAATTTAGCTATGACAAAGGGCAAGCTCTTGGTGATAAATTTAATATATGCTTCGTTAATCTCCACCGCCTCCTCTTCATATTCACCGAGGAAGGTTTTTACCCCCGAGGCTTCCAGTTCTGCCTTTCCCCGACCAGAAACTAGCGGATTAGGGTCAAGAGTGGCGAGGTGAACCTCAGTAATACCAGCAGAAAGAATGGCTTGGGTGCAAGGAGGGGTGCGACCATAATGGCAGCAAGGCTCTAAGGTAACATACATTGTCCCTCCCGCGGCTTTCTCCCCGGCTTGGCGTAAAGCCACTACCTCGGCATGGTCTAAACCCGGTGGCTGAGTATATCCCTCACCCACAATTACCCCCTCCTTAACAATTACCGCCCCTACTGCCGGGTTAGGACTAGTATGCCCCAAGGCGAGCTTGGCTAAAGAAAGAGCCTGCTGCATATATTCCATGGTTACGCTTTCATAGCTTTACTGGCATTGTAGCATCGCCTATGTCAACCTGCAACCACCTTTTAGAGGTCATTTAGCAACCTTCTACTCCCACCTGCTAAATTCCTCTCCCTCGAAGGGAGAGGTTAGGTGAGGGTGAATCCCCCTCCTTTTAATTCCCTCCCGCCAGGGGAGGGAAGATTGGTAGTAAACGATTTTTCTTTGGTTGAATGAACAATTAGAATAATAGAATGTAAATAGATTATAATCAATTTGAGGTCAAAAGACTAAAGTGAAGTTTCTTAAAACTCCATGGGGCGAAGTACTAATAACCATTCTGATCGCCCTCATCATTTTTGCCGGGGTGCGAGCTACCCTTCAGAGCTTTGTAGTGAAGCAACAAAGCATGGAGCCAAGCTTTCATGATGGGCAATACATATTAGCGAATAAATTAACCTACCACTTCAGCAGTCCAAAACGGGGCGATGTCATCATATTCCACACTGAATTCATTCATCCTCAAAACCGTGGCGAGCTCTATATCAAACGGGTGATTGGCTTGCCCGGGGAAAGAGTAGAGATTAACGGAGGCAAAATCTATATCATAAAAAATGGCGAGAAGAAGGAGTTAGAAGAGAAACCTCATTTCCAAATCCCTTACTCAGATAATTGTTCGGTACTAGTCCCCCCAGACCACTATTTTGTTCTAGGTGACAACCGCGCTAGCAGTATTGACTCTCGCAGGGGATGGACGGTACCCAGAGACTACATTGTGGCTAAGACATGGCTTTGTTATTGGCCACTGTCAAAATGGGGATTATCACCTAGCTACTCATGGCAACTCTGAAATAACAAAAGTGTTTAGTAGGCTGTTTAAAAATGTAGTGCGGGTCTCTAGACCCGCCTAAAGTAGACCTAAAGGTCTG
>CAZUZX010000046.1:4791-8561 GCA_964624525.1 uncultured Dehalococcoidia bacterium
TGCTACCAAGCGCTTATTCCTACCTATACGCCGGAAAATTGCCCCTTATGTGCCGCCAAAGCCCCCTTGATTAAACCCGGCAGTGCTGAAATTTAAGGGCTTAGATTTCCTTACTCAAGGTAGCTAAAAATTCCGCATTATTTCGAGTCTTGGCTAAACGCTCTAAAACTAGCTCCGTAGATTCGGTAGAGTGAGAGGAATTGGTTGAAATCATGGATACCATGCGTCTTAACAGCCATACTAGCTTTAAGGTAGAGCTGTCTAATAACAATTCCTCGCGCCGTGTGCTACTACGCTGAATGTCAATCGCCGGGAAGATTCGCTTCTCTGACAACCTGCGGTCAAGATGCAGCTCCATATTACCCGTGCCCTTAAACTCCTCATAAATTACCTCATCCATGCGACTACCAGTATCAACAAGACAGGTAGCAATAATAGTCAAGCTGCCACCCTCCTCCACATTCCTCGCTGCTCCAAAGAAGCGCTTGGGCTGATATAAAGCCACCGGATCAATACCCCCAGAGAGGGTTCGCCCACTTGGTGGCAAGGCTAAATTGTAAGCTCGGGTCAAACGAGTGATACCATCAAGGAGTATAACTACATCCCTTTTTACTTCGACCAAGCGCTTGGCTCGCTCTAGGGCTAGCTCAGCAACATGAGTTTGGCTCTCTACCATCTCATCAAAGGTAGCACTAATCACTTCTCCCTCAATAGAGCGCTTCATATCGGTAACTTCCTCCGGTCGCTCACCAATAAGACAAACCATTACATGGACATCACTATAGTTAGCGGTAATGGCATTAGCAATTTGCTTGAGGAGCACTGTCTTCCCTGCCTTTGGGGGAGAAACGATAAGCCCTCGCTGCCCCCTACCAATTGGAGTGATAAGATTTATCAACCGTGTAGAAAGGTTACTGGGGGTAGTCTCCAGATTGAGTTGCTTATTAGGGAAGATGGGGGTTAAAGACTCGAAGGTAGGACGATTCCTGGCTACCTCAGGATCTAGTCCATTAACCATCTCCACCTTTAGTAAGCTTTGATACCTCTCCCCCTCTTTAGGAGGTCTAGCCTGACCAACCACCACATCTCCGGTGCGTAAGCCAAAGCGACGAATCTGGGATAAGGAAACGTAAATATCACTCGCTCCTGGCAATAGGCTGTCCTGCCTCAGAAAACCATAGCCCTCAGAGGTAACCTCCAGCATGCCACTAGCTAGGCTATATCCTTCCTTTTCCGCCTCAGTCTGAAGAAGGCGAACAATAAGCTCTTGCTTTTTAAGCGTGCTATAGCCGGAGATGCCCCGCTCTTTCGCCATCTCCATTAGCTCCTCCCGTTTCTTGGTGTCCAATTCGGCAAAATCCACTTCTCTCTCCTTAACCTTTGCTTGAAACTCTTTGCCAATCTTCGAGGAAGTGAGCCACCCCAATAGTGGTAAGAGGATGTTGGATCATCTGCATCAAAACACTATAAGGAATGGTAGCGATATGCGCTCCTGCCTTGGCAGCAGTAATACAGTGTAAGGGGTGACGAATACTAGCCGCGATTACTTGAGTAGGCAAATTATAACGGTCAAAGAGCTGGACAATGTCTGCCACCAATGCCATTCCGTCATGTCCAATATCATCCAGCCTGCCCACGAAGGGGCTAACATAGGTAGCCCCGGCCAGGGCTCCTAAAAGAGCCTGATTGAGGGAGAAGCACAGGGTAAAATTCACCTTTATCTTCTCTCTGGAGAGAGCAGGAACCGCCTCTAGACCTGAGACAGTGCTAGGAATCTTGACCACTACATGTGGTGACCAGGAAGAAATCTCTCTTGCCTCTTCAATCATAGATTCTGGTTCTTGACTCAGCACCTCAGCAGAAACAGGACCATTAACTAGAGAACATATCTCCACGATAGCCGATTTATAGTCAGTCCATCCTACCTTAGAGAGCAAACTGGGGTTAGTAGTTACCCCGCTTATTACCCCCAATTTCATCGCTTGACGGATTTGCTCAATGTCAGCAGTATCAAGAAAAAGACGCATTAAATTCCCCTTTTACTCCTAATGTAGGGGCAAGAGAGGCTGAGCCCCTTCTCGCAAGGTTTGTTTTGCCATCCGAATGAATTCGCTAAAAAGAGGATGGGGTCGATTTGGGCGCGATTTAAATTCGGGATGAAATTGGACTCCTACCATCCAGGGATGATTCTTAAGCTCGACTATTTCCACTAGTTCATTATTCGGGGAGAGCCCACTAGCAATTAGCCCGGCTTTTTCTAGAGTATAGCGGAAATCATTATTAAATTCAAAGCGATGGCGATGGCGTTCGTAAACCACCTTCTGCTTATAAGCCTCAGCTGCCCGAGTGCCTTCAACCAAGTGACAGGGATAAGTGCCCAACCTCATAGTCCCCCCCTTCTCCCTCACCTCTCGTTGTTCCGGCAGGAGATCGATGACTGGATAGGGGGTTTGAGGATAAAACTCAGTAGAGTTAGGCTCATTGGAGTCAAACACATACCGGGCATAATCTACCACCATAACCTGCATCCCGAGACACAAGCCCAAGTAAGGCACCTCGCGCTCTCGAGCATATCTTACCGCCTTAACCATCCCCTCAATGCCTCGAAAGCCAAAACCACCGGGCACTACAATACCTTGGGCACTTTGGAGTAACTTGTCAATATTCTCCTCATCCTTTTCCAGCTCTTCCGAGTGGACCCAAAGGAGGCTTACCTCGCGATCATACCAAGTAGCAGCATGGCAAAGGGCTTCACGAACTGAAATATAGGCATCTCGCAATTCCACATATTTGCCCACCAGGGCAATAGGGAGAGGCTCTTTAGGAGCCTTCATTCGCTCCACCAAGGCACGCCATTCACTTAAATTCTTCTCTCCAGAAGGCAATCTCAGCATTTCTACCGTCAGGTCACCCAAGCCAGCCTCCTCAAGAACAAGAGGCACCTCATAGATAGTGGATACGGTAAGCAAAGGTATCACTGCCCTCTTCTCTACATTACAAAAGAGGGAGATTTTCTCCTTCGCCCCTTCAGAGATAGGATAGTCACTACGGCAAACCACAATATCAGGTTGAATACCAATGCGACGTAACTCATTAACACTATGCTGGGTAGGCTTGGTCTTTAATTCCCCCGTGGAGGAGAGGTGAGGCAGAAGAGTCACATGGACATAGAGCACATTATCCCGCCCAACCTCACTGCGCATTTGGCGGATAGCTTCAAGGAAAGGAAGCCCTTCAATATCACCCACCGTACCACCAACCTCTACAATCACTACCGAAGCCCCGCTCAGTTGACCTACCTCCTGAATCCGCCTCTTTATTTCATTGGTTACATGGGGCACCACCTGGATGGTACCACCAAGAAAATCACCCCGCCTTTCCTTGGCAATGACCGAGCTATAAATCTGCCCCGTAGTCACACTGGAGACAGTAGTAAGCTCAGCATCAATAAAACGCTCATAGTGCCCTAGGTCAAGGTCAGTTTCAGCACCGTCTTGAGTAACAAAAACCTCACCATGTTGATAAGGAGACATTGTCCCTGGGTCAACATTAAGGTAAGGATCTAACTTCTGGATGGAGACGGAGAGATGGCGACTCTTGAGTATCCTGCCGATAGAAGCGGCGGTAATCCCCTTCCCTACTGAGCTAACCACCCCACCGGTAATAAATATATATTTCGTCAATCCTTTCCCTTGGGCAAAACCTCACAACCAGAATTCAAACTAGGGGAAGCCACTTCCAAGTCAATAAGTATATTCATACCTCATTCC
>CAZUZX010000047.1:0-6459 GCA_964624525.1 uncultured Dehalococcoidia bacterium
TATTTTGAAGGGAGACTGAGGGAGACAGTTTCATACGCCTACAAGAATGCCCCGGCGATGAAGAAAAAGTTCGATCAGGCTGGCGTTGAGCCCTCAACAATCCGCAGTATCAAGGATTTGGAGAAGCTTCCCATTACCAGAAAAGGGGACCTTCTCCGGTTAGAGAAGGAAAATCCTCCCTTTGGTGGTCTTCTTGGTGTTCCTAAGGAAGCGATTAAGATGACCCTGGTACACCCCGGTCCCTTCTATTTCCCTTTATTGTTTGAGGAGGAGCGCATCAAGTCGGCAGCCGCCGAACTCTACGCCATGGGGATAAGGAAAGGGAATGTCGTGCTCATTACCTTTACGGCGACTTTCGGTTTTGCCCGGGCATTAGAGGAGGCTGTAGCCCAACTTGGAGCCTTGCCTGTGCCAGCAGGACCAGGTAGCACTGATGTTCAGATTGAAACTATGCGGCAGATGGGGATTAACAGCTATATTGGTAGTATAAGCTTCCTTATCAATATTATCAAAAGGGCTGAAGAACAGGGTTTTAATTTTCGCCGTGACTTCAAACTAAGGGAGGTGATAAGCGCCGCTGAGGTGCTTCCTTTGTCGGAAAGAATCAGGTTGGAAAGGGATTATTCGCTTTCTATTGCAGATTTTTATGGCGCAATCGAAGCCGGGACGGTAGGGTATAATTGCAGTGAGAAGTCTGGGTTCCATACTCCACTGGATAAGGTAATCGAGATAGTCGATACCGAGACAGGGAAACAGCTTGGACCTGGCGAGACGGGTGAAGTAGTCGTGACCACCTTCTCTAAAGCATTACCCTTAATCCGTTTTGGTCTGAGTGACCTCTCCTATTATCTTGAAGAGCTTTGTCCCTGCGGGAGAACCTCTGGCAGGCTGGCTGGGGTTATAGGAAGAATTGGTGAGATAGCAAAAGTGAGGGGCGTTCTTATCTTGCCTCACCAGGTGGAAAGGACTATCTCTGCCTTTGCTGTAGTTTCAGCTTTTCAGGCGGAGGTTAGTCGCCCCGCACAGAGGGATCATATAGCTTTCAAAATTGAGCTTAAAGATGACACCGTTAATCGAGAGGAGCTAGCAGAGTCCTTAAAAGAAGAGTTTATGAAAGTATCTCGAGTTAGGCTGGATAGGGTAGAATTTGTGCCTCAGGGAACTATCCCTCCAGAGCGTAAGACTATAGTAGATGTGAGGAAATGGGATTAAAGGCGGCCATTTGCCTTAGTGTTTAATCCTCTCAATTTGATAAGATAGCTCCCCCATCGGGGCAGTAACCTTCACTATATCACCCTGCTGTTTGTTTAATAAGGCTTTGCCTAGAGGTGAAGCGATTGATATTTTGTTCTTTGCCGGATTAGCCTCATTTGTGGTGACCAAAGTATAGTTCAGCTTTTCCCCTGAGCTAATGTTGTGCAGGATAACAGTGCTTCCCAGCATTGCCTTTAAATCATCGGCAGCCTTTTCCTTGACCACCACTGCTGTGCTGACAGCAGCTTGTAACTCCTTGATCCGTGCTTCTACTTGGTCTCGGTGTTCTCTCGCTGCCTCTAAGGGGGCGTTTTCACGGAAATCCTTGTCTGCAGCAGCTTGGCGGAGTTCCTCCGCAATATGAAGGCGCTCCTCTTCTAGGGCGGCAAGCTGTGACTTCAACTGGGCATAATCTTCTAGTGTTAGAGCTACTTGCTTCTTCGAGCGCCGCCTAGCCGTCAAGGGGGTTTTTGGTGAAGTCTGTCTCACCCTGAGGTGTGAAGCGAGGTTGGTTTCAATAAGTCCCCCCTTCTTGGCATAAACAAGGAAAGCTTTTACTGGCTCAAGCTTCTTCGTCGCATCGACGGTAGATGCTCCTACCCACTCTGCGTAATTGGCTACCTCAAGAGCAGTAATTTGACTGAGGGGGCGTTCCTTCCCATACCATAGGATAAATCTATTTACCTCTTGTTGCTTGTCTTTTCTCTCTTCTGGTGGCAGCCTAGTAAGAAAGGAGAAGGCTGCCTCCTCTAAGTTCAAATTTTGCCTTTGCTCCTTCATTGGCTTTGCTTTAAGCTATCTCCTAGTCCTATAGTAGCATTTTTGGGACTTGAAAGTAAACTAGTTGTACTCGTCCAGTACGTTAGTGACAGATAGTCTCCTTCTCGTCATTGCGACCCCGATTCATCGGGGGAAGCAATCTCCTATTTGGTTTTCCTTTTTGGGATTGCTTCGCCCCGCTTGCAACGACACAGGAAACTGCTAGGCTTGTCTCGAACATAATGCGGAAAAAGCACATTAAAGCGTCGCCTATCTGAACAAGAGCATTCCCCAGAGCTTTTGACTCGATACCAGCCAAAAAGTAGAATCTTGGAAACCTGGTTGGAAAAGTAACAAAAATGAGACGAGAAAATTATGATGTAGTGGTTATAGGCTCGGGGATAGGCGGGATGTGCGCCGCAGCGTTATTGTCTCAAGGAAGCTATAAAACCCTGGTAGTGGAACGGCTGCCCCAGTTAGGGGGCAGGTTTTCCACTATAGAATATAAAGGTTTTAAGCTTCCCACCGGGGCAACAGTGGTAGAGATGGGTGGGGTGGTCGAGCAGATTTTTAGAGAAGTTGGCGCTGAGTTTGAGCCTCGCCTAATACCCTCAGCCTATTGTCGGATTGGGGGGAAGGACTATGAGCTTCCCCAAAAGGGGCAATTAAGGACTCTTATTTCTATTGCCAGTGGAAATGAAAAGAAATCGGAAAAGGTGATGAATGCCCTCAGGCGAGGGCTAGCCTGGCAGGAGCCCTCAGACAGATTTTCCCTCCATGACTGGCTTCTTCAATACACACAGGATGAGAGGATATTGAGGATATTTTGGGGGCTCAGCACCGCCATGCTAGGTGTAGATGACCATGAATTGCCAGCCGGGGAATTCTTTCGATACCTCAAAGCACCCCGATCGCCAGAGGGTGGGATTGCACCTAGAGGTAATTTAAGCATGATGGAATCGCTGGCAAAAGTGGTTCGAGCAAATAATGCTCAAATATGGACTTGCTGCCAGGCGAAGCAAATTCTAGTGGCAGACGGGGTGGCAAGAAGAGTGATAATCCAAAAGGATAAAGACGAGGTTGAAATAACCGCCAAAGTGGTGATTAGCAATACGGGTCCTAAGGACACCGTAGAGCTGGCAGGGAAGGAGAACTTCGACAAGGGGTACCTGAAACAGCTAAGAGAAACCCTTAGACCAGTCCCGGTTATCTTTATTCAAACGGCTAGCGATAGACCTCTTGTGGAGTATCCTACGCTGATTCTACCCCAAGCTCGGAGGGTCAATCTTGTTATTTGCCCTACTCTGGTCTGCCCTGAGTTAGCCCCCCGAGGGAAACACCTGCTAATCTCTTACGGTACGCCGAAATCTGTGCTACCACCTTATAACTTTGAAGAGGAAATAGAATTGAATATCCAGGATTTGAAGGATAATTTCCCCGAATTTGATAGGTGTGGTGAAATATTAATGGCGAGCTGTTTTTATGGGGACTGGCCCGGGTTTCGCACCATGCCAGGCTGTGACTTGCCTCAGAAGACCCCGATAGAGAATCTGTATAATGTGGGCGATGGAGTGAAGCCGCCGGGGTGGACTGGGCTTCCTTCCTGTGCCCAAAGTGCCCGCATAGTTGCGGAGGATGTAAAACAGCGTTTTAAGCTAAGAGGATAGATGAGTAAAGCCACCGTAGTCAAAAAAAACATGTGTGGTTTTTGCCCCCATCATTGCCGAATATCGGTGAAGATTGCTGATGGGCGGCTTATAGGGTATGTGGAGGATGAGGATAATCCTATCGCGAAAAGATTCGCTACTGTAGTCAGAGCGTGCCCCAGAGCGAATGCAGTTACAGAGTGGTTCTACCATCCCGGGCGACTTAACTACCCTTTGAAAAGAGCTGGCGAAAGAGGAGAAAATCAGTGGCAGAAGATTTCCTGGGAACGAGCGCTGGATGAGATAGCGCAGAAACTCGAGGAGATACGGGGAAATTACGGTTCCGAAGCTGTGGCTATCAACTCTGGTGGTGAACTCACCCTTCAAGAAGAGTTTAGAGCTCGGTTCCAGAACCTCTTCGGTACTCCAAACTGGATTAGCCACGGTCCGGTCTGTTTTTGCCCCAGTATGGTGGTGGGCGAAATCGTTTTCGGCTGGCCGGTACCTTTCACTGGAGTGCGCTTGGGTATAACTCGATGTGCTCTCCTGTTAGGTGCGAACCCTTCCATCGCTAACCGACGCTTTTGGTATGCCTTGCTTGAGGCAAAGAGGAGGGGAACCAAGATAATAGTTGTGGATCCAAGACGCACCGATGTAGCAGCAAGTGCTGACCTTTGGCTCCAGCCTAAACCAGGTACTGATGCTGCCTTGCTGTTGGGCATGATGAACGTCATTATCAATGAGGGGCTCTACGATAGAGAATTCGTCGCGAAATGGTGCTACGGATTCGATAAGCTTGCTGAGCGAGTTCAGGGCTATCCTGTGGAAAGGGTAGCAGAGGTCACCTGGGTAGATGCGGCAGCAATTCGGGAAGCAGCCCGATTATATGCCACGAATAGACCAGGCATGATTTACCATAGCATGGGCTTGGAGCACATTCCAAATTCCTTTCAAGCGATGCATGCTAGAATGCTCTTACCCGCGATAGTTGGTAACCTGGATGTCCGGGGTGGCGAGCCACTTCGCGGACTATATCCTTACACAGTGCCCTTATTGGATATGGAACTTGCTGATAAGCTGTCGGATGAGCAGAAGGGCAAAATGCTGGGGGTAGAGCAGTTTAGACTTTTTTCTTGGTCTACGTATGAGTTAATCCAGCAAGCTCTAAAGAGGGTATGGGGTCAGGCTATCCCCTCCCAGTACAGTTGCATCGCTCATCCGCCCACAGTGTTTCGTGCCATGCTTACTGGGCAGCCTTACCCTGTCAGGGGCATGATAACCGTAGCTCAAAACCCTGTGCTTAGTTTCCCCAACACTAAGCTGGTGTACCAAGCGCTAAAGAATCTTGACCTTTATGTGGTCATGGATTTGTTTATGACCCCTACCTGCCAATTGGCTGACTACGTGCTTCCTGCTGCCTCATGGTTAGAGAGACCAGTAATCTCGACTGGGCTTGACCTTGCCCCGATGCTGGATGTGGGCGAGGCAGTACTTCCACCCGTAAAGGAGGGTGAATATGACCGCAGAACGGAGTACGATTTTTGGCGGGGGCTGGGACTACGGCTAGGACAAGAAAGGTATTGGCTTTGGAACAGTCTGGAGGAGGTTGTGGACTATCGTCTTGCTCCTTTAGGTTATAACCTGAAGGATTTTATGAAAACAAAGGGCGGATTTGATTCCCTCCCCACTGAATACAAAAAGTATGAAAAGACAGGATTTGCCACACCTACAGGGAAGGTGGAACTATACTCCACAATAATGGAAAAGCTAGGGTACGACCCCCTACCTCGGTATAAGGAGCCACCACAGCCGGGAGAGGAGTATCCCCTTATTTTGATTACTGGTGGGAGGATTTTACAGTACTATCATTCGCAACAGCGCCAGGTTACGCAGCTGCGCCGCAGGCACCCCGACCCTATAGTGCAAATTAATCCTAAGACAGCCTCCCAATTAGGCATTGCTGACGGCGATTGGGTATGGATTGAGACACCTACTGGAAAAGTGAGCCAAAAATGCCAATACTTCGAGGGGATTACTCCTGGCGTAGTTCATGCTGAGCACGGCTGGTGGTTTCCTGAGGAACTAGGGGAAGAACCATCGCTTTATGGATTATGGCGCTCGAATATCAACGTGGTTATCAGTGATGTGCCAGAGTACTGGGACGAAGTCACCGGGGGCTGGGCACTGAGGGCTTTAAATTGCAGGGTGCAAAAAGTCGAGGTTTGAAAGAAAAGGTGCCCGCATAGGTAAATCACCACCCGTAGCTTAGGCGGGCTGCCAAGCGAGGAGGTAAGCCTGCTTTGGTCATCTTCCCCTGAGTAAGGGAAATATCATACTCAATACGGTAATGGTAAATAATCCCCTCGCTATTATCAAAGATGGCATAGCTGGCACGTGGGTCACCATCCCGCGGTTGCCCTACTCCACCACAGTTGATGATAAGACGGTTTTTCTCTTGCCTAAGGAGTAGCTCGCTGGGAAGTTGACGGAGTCGGCAGAAATCATTTTGGTCAAGCTCAAAAATTAACGGGACATGGGAATGACCGACGATGCAGAACCTGGTGTCGAAGTAAGCGAAGTTAGCCTTGGCACTTTCAGTGAAGAGGATATATTCCCAGATGGGCTCTCTCGGACTACCATGGGCTAGGGTAAAATCGTTTCGAACTAGAATTACGGGTAAATTACCCAAATAATCAATATCCTCCGGACTTAGTTGTCTTGTTGTCCAATGGGAAGCTGCTGCCGCCTCAGGGTTAAAATCGGTGGTATCTATTTTGCCTATGGCGGACCAATCATGATT
>CAZUZX010000047.1:6559-8440 GCA_964624525.1 uncultured Dehalococcoidia bacterium
CTCCCTGGAGATACAGAGCTGGATGAGGTAACCCAGCTTTATCAGGGAATAGCCGAGATAGCTAGACAATTCCAGATAGCTATAGTGGGGGGAAATATTAGTAGCGCCCCCTTGGTGGTCATCACTATTACTGTGATAGGGAAAGCACAAACTGAGGGCATTCTTACCAGGTCAGCGGCATTGCCGGGTGACTTGATAGCGGTCACTGGTTATCTCGGTTCCTCGGCAGCGGGACTGAGGATATTAGCCTACCACCTCCAATTTGACCCAGAGACAGTGGCTTTTCTCCGCAAGGCTCATCTTCAGCCTGAACCACGGGTTAGTGAGGGACAGCTTTTGGTGAGAAAAGGGGTGCGGGCAGCGATAGACATTAGTGATGGCTTAATGTCTGATCTTCAGCATATCTGCAAGGCAAGTAAGGTGGGGGCGATCATAAAAATAGACCAGCTTCCTATTCACCCTACAGTAAGAGCTACTTTTCCAAAGGATTCACTTAACTTGGCTCTTGCTGGGGGTGAGGACTATGAGCTCCTATTTACTGCCCCTAAAAAGGTCATCAATAGGGTTAAAAGAGCCACTGATTATCCGGTAACTGTAATTGGTGAAATAGTAGAAGAATCAAGGGGGATAACCTTAATTGACAAAGAGGGCAAACCTTTTCAAGCCAATGACAAGGGGTGGGAACATTTTATTTCCCAAAATTATTAGTCGCAGCCCGGAAGAAACCCAGCATCTAGGGAAAAAGCTTGGCACGCTGGCTCAGGCGGGTGATATTTTCCTTTTGGTGGGGACTCTGGGGGCGGGGAAGACCTGCCTTACTCAGGGTATTGCCTGGGGGTTAGACATTGAGGGATATGCCTCCAGTCCATCCTTTGTGGTAGTGAAAGAGTATCAGGGCAGGCTTCCTTTATACCATGTCGACCTTTATCGCCTTGACAGGATGGAGGAGGTTCTTGATTTGGGGTTAGACGATTACTTTTATGGTAATGGGGTGTGCGTCGTAGAATGGGCGGAGAAAGGGTTAGCTGCCCTGCCTCCGGAGCACCTGCTTATTAAGTTGAGCTTTCTTTCCCCCACCGAGCGTCGCCTTGACTTTGAACCCAAAGGCGAACGCTATATAGCCTTAGCTATTAAGCTATGCAGTTAGCTATAGACACCTCTACAGAGATTGCTAGTATCGCCTTGTCACAAAAGGGTGAGGTAATTGCTGAGCTGACCTGGCGCTGTGGGCAGCAACATACGGTGGAGTTGTTACCTAACCTTGTTCACTTGCTGCAGCAGGCTAAGGCAAGCCTTAATTCTATTGATGGCATCGTGGTAGCTAAAGGACCAGGGAGCTTTAACGGGATACGAGTGGGAATGAGCACTGCCAAGGGGCTGGCTTTTTCTCTTGGTGTTCCCTTGGTGGGTGTAAGCACCCTAGAGGTGGAAGCCTCACCTTATGCTTCTACTGGGTTACCACTTTGCCCGATACAAAATGCTGGTCGAGGGGAAGTTGCGGCGGCATTATATCAGCTAAAAGATGGTGAGTGGTGTCAACTTGTAAAAGAGCATATTACTACTATCGAAGTCTTATGTTCTCAGATAAATACCAGAACCCTATTCTGTGGTGAACTTTCTCCCGAGATGGAAACCCAGCTCAAGAGTTTTTTAGCCGGGCAAGTGGTAATCCCTAAAGCAGTGACTAGGCTACGTCGGGCGAGTTATCTTGCTGAGTTGGGCTGGCAACGACTAGAGAGAGGGGATTTCGATGCTCCGGCTACCCTTCAGCCATTGTATTTGCGGAGACCAGCAATCACCTTACCCAAGCCGAGACACTGATTTAGAGAGACCACTGAAAAACGCAGTGTCTTTGCGAGGAGCGCTAGCGGTTGCGAGGCA
>CAZUZX010000048.1:0-6542 GCA_964624525.1 uncultured Dehalococcoidia bacterium
CTCTACTTTAAGCTTGATTGTGCCTTGCTAACCAATTTGGTTTTTGGTTCACGCAAACCTGCCTGACTGGGCTGGCAACCAACTGATTTCCCCTTCGAATTCCTCCAAATAAAAATTACTCTTTGACTGACGCCAAAGAGTAATTACCGATCCTCTTCTCTAAGACGGCAGCCCAACTATCATTGCCACATCGGCTTTAGACTTGTAGCTTTGCGCCCCCGCCTTTTGGCGGGTTTACCTTTTTCGCCTTTTTTCTGTTTGTTTCTAGTTTTTTATATTTATTTCTGCCTTTTTCTACTTATTTCTACTTCCTATTTACCACAAAAATAAGTTCTTGTCAAGAACGATGTTTTTTGTAGTGAATTAGGATCGGAAAAGCCTAAAGTCTGGCCCGTCTTCCCCAGCATCTACATTCGCATTGCAGCAACCCTCGCGGCAGCTATCCTTGCCTATTTCGTCCGCAGGAGGGTGGCGGCAGTGTAGTGTATGTGTGTATCAATCACGTGGACAAATGAGGCTTGCCAAAGGGTTATGGTAGCGCATACCGGATTCGAACCGGTGATCTCCTCCTTGAGAGGGAGGTGTCCTAAACCACCTAGACGAATGCGCCAAAATGGCTGGGGAACTAGGATTCGAACCTAGCCTAACGGATCCAGAGTCCGCTGTCCTACCGCTAGACGATTCCCCAGTAGACTCAAATTATAGCTATAGGCATTATGTGTGTCAAAGGTATTTTGCTTAACACTCTGACCCAAAATATGTCAAGCTGAGCTATCGGTCATGCAGACTATATCCAATAGTCCCTTAACCTATTGATGCCCCCCAGCAATAGAGATATGCTTCTAATGGACCCGCAGATGAGCCAGGTTATGTCATAGTTTCTCCTGGCAATCAGCATCCAAACAGCAGGACTAGAATACAACAAATCATCAAGGGGGTGAAAGCATATGGAAATCGAGAAAATGAAGTTGAGCGGATTGATGTCAGCTATGAGGGGTCTTAAGAATAAGGGGCTGATTAACATTTGCGAGGACAAAAAGACTGGCGATTTTGTGGTGATAGTCGGCAAGGGGATTCATAGGCAGTGGGGAATCTTCAACCTTCCTGAGGGCTTGTGGCGAGTGCATTGCAAAAAGGAAGAGGTGAAAGAGGCTGTAGACAAGGTTCTAACGGAGAAGATACTGACAGGCTAAGGGGATAGTAGTCGCTATCTATTTGGTGAGATTGATAGACTGGCTCGTTGACACCCTTTTTACCCAGGTTTAAGATTAGACCAAGACCAAGGCTATCCATATCTGAAGTTAAGCGTAGCCAAGCAGATTTGGAGAGAAGTTTGGGGATGCCAACAATTGATAAATTAGGCTCAGTAAAGCCTAGTGTGATTAAGTGAGTAGCGGCGGGTACTGCTGAGAGTACCCGCCAACCTTTTTATATAAGCAGTTGTCTAGGATACCGCGTTGTGCTAAGCTTTTGCAATCAGGCAGCCAGAATTCACCTGTTGTGCAAGTGTGGTATATAGATGTCTGTCCTGTTGGAAACGAACTTAACTTGTCCTTTATTCCGCCGTGGAAAGGTACGGGATAGCTATGACTTGGGTGAAAGGCTCCTTATGGTATCAACCGACCGCATCTCTGCCTTCGATGTAGTCCTCCCTTGCGGCATTCCCGACAAGGGAAAGGTGCTTAACCAGCTTTCTGCTTTTTGGTTTGAGAAGACGGCTCATCTTGTCCCCAATCACCTCATAGAGGTAATTAAGGACAATCGTCAGCTCGATGCCTATTGCTCTCCCAGTGCTGATTATTCCTCTCCTTCCCTTCTTGTCGGGCGCTCTATGATTGTTAAAAAGGCGAAGCGTATTCCTGTTGAGTGTGTGGTGCGGGGTTACCTCTCTGGCTCAGCCTGGATAGAGTATACTCAAAGTGGCGCTATCCATGGCACCCCCTCACCTCCAGGATTAAAGGAAAGCCAGCAATTGCCACAGCTAATATTCACCCCAACCACTAAGGCAGAGAGCGGTCATGACCAGCCCCTGAGTAGGGGTGATCTGGCACAGCTAGTAGGGGAGGCTCTAGCTGAAGAATTAAGGGAAAAGACTTTGGCTATTTATCGTTTTGCTGAAGAATATGCTCGAAATCGGGGTATCATTATTGCTGATACCAAGATAGAGTTTGGGCTTATTGACCACCAGCTTATTTTGATTGATGAACTTCTTACCCCGGACTCCAGCCGATTTTGGGATGCTGATCGTTACCGAGTCGGTCACCCTCAATCTAGCTTTGACAAGCAAATGGTTCGGGATTGGCTGATAGCCTCGGGGTGGAATAAGGAACCTCCAGCACCAATGCTCCCTCCTGACCTCATCTCTAAGACGTCAGCCAGGTACCAGGAGGTATATCGAAGATTAACCGGCAGGGCTTTAGATAAATAGAGATTGTTTAGTTGTCACCCTGAGCGGTAGCGAAGGGTCTCGAAATTCTTCCCCCGATAAATCGGGGTCAGAATGACATACAGAGTCACTAAAGGACTTCATAAATGGGGGGTTGCCAGATGTATCTAGCCAAAATTTATATTACTCTTAAGCCTACAGTTAATGATCCCCAGGGACTTACTATTAAGGGGGCATTGCATGACCTTAGTTTTGGAAATATAACGAGCGTGCGGGTGGGGAAGTATATGGAGATACAAATGGAGGAAAACAACTTAGCCAAAGCTAAGGAGCAAGTACAAGAAATGTGTCGCCAGCTACTGGCTAACCCAGTAATCGAAAACTTCCGCTTTGAAATGGAACAAAGTAGTTCTAACAAGGTCGTTTAGCAATCCCAATGAGATTGCCACACTTCGCTCGCAATGACAAATGGGGGTTGCTCAACAATCTCTCCTAACCCTCAATCACCTCTTTAGTGCTTGGCACCTTACCTTTGATTCGCTCGTCAATTTGAGTGGCACCATCCAGTGCCCGAGCTAGCGCCTTAAAGAGCGCCTCCGCCTTGTGATGGTCGTTGCTACCTCTGATAAGCTTGGCGTGAAGGTTGAGTCGGGCTTCAGAGGCGAAGGTCTCCAGAAAATGGCGCACCAAGTTAGCTGGTAACTCAGCGATATTTTTCTCCTCGAAATCTGCCTCTACTCTGGCATACCCTCTTCCACTAATATCTACTGCCACCAGGGCTAGAGCATCATCCATCGGCACTACAGCGTGAGCCATTCGGCTAATGCCCCGCTTTTCCCCCAGTGCTTGGTTAAAGGCTCGACCGAGGCAAAGGGCAACATCCTCTACTAGGTGATGTAAGTCAGCTCCAGTAGCGGAAACTTTAAGGTCGAAGACTCCGTGTCGCGCCAGTTGCGCTAGAAGATGGTCAAATATCCTGATGCCAGTAGTTATCTCGAAATCGCCTTGACCATCAATATTTAGCTCCAATCTAATATTGGTCTCTGCGGTTTCGCGTTTGATAGTGACTGTTCTCTTGGACATCATAAGCTCCTTTTCCTTTGGTACCCAAGGCATATAGGCAACTTTAGCAAATTTCCTTTAAAGCTTCAATCAGGGCATCGGTATGCTCTGGTTTGCCGACACTGATGCGAAGGTAGTCCTTGAGCAAAGGCGTATCAAAGTAGCGAATGAAGATGCCTTTTTGTTGAAGTTCACGGTGAATCCTTAGTGCTTCACCGTTTAGAACACGGCAAAGAATAAAATTAGCTTTTGAAGGTAAAGGTTTAAGAAACTTTATCTCAGTTAACTTGGTGAACAAGCGCTCTCGTTCCTTAATAATGGCTGCAACAGTTTTTCCCAGGTAGTCGAGGTCTTTAAGTGATTCTAGAGCAGCAATTTGAGCGGCTATATTGACATTATAGGGGGGCTTAATCTGTATAAGGTATGCGGCGATATTTGCTGGAAAGACACCGTAACCCACCCTTAGACCGGCTATTCCTGCCCATTTGCTGAAGGTGCGCAACACAATTAGATTGTCATACTCCATTACCAAGGGGAGCATTGTTTCCTTACTAAACTCGTAATAGGCTTCATCAATTACCACTACCATCCCGGTTTTCACTAGCTCGAGAATATCTCGCTGTGAGGTGGCATTCCCGGTAGGATTATTAGGAGAGGCGATGAACATGACTTTGGTACGCTCGTTTATAGCCTTCTTCGCTGCAATCACATCAACAGCAAAGTTCTTATCCCGAGGCACATTGTTCACTCTGCCACCACAGACTTCGGTGCTAAAAGGATACATACCAAAGGTAGGTATGCAATTGATAACCTCTTCCCCCGGCTCAATAAAGAGACGCAGGATTAGATCAATGAGTTCATCACTACCACTGCCGACAACAATATGGTCTGTAGGAACTCCGACATACTTTTCCAGAGCCCTCCTTAGCTCCCGCTGTTCAGGGTCAGGATAGATATGATAGTGAGGGTAGGAAGAGAGAGCATTCCGCACTCTAGGGGAACAGCCATAAGGGTTCTCATTCCCATCAAGCTTCACCATCCCTTCAGTAGGAACCCCGGTGTGCTCACTTAAAACTTCTAAGGGTAAAATAGAAGCATACCCTTTTATGTGGCGGAGACCAGTTTTAATAAGCTTTTCGGTATTCTGACTGCGCTTCAAGCCCTTAAACCAACCCTTCTGCTTGATTTGGGTTTCAAGGCATATTTAGCATAAGCACTTCTAATACCAGGCGAGGACTGGCGTTTTGCTCCAGTTGCCTGGCTACTATCTGAAGGTGATGGGTGAAATTTTTGATTTGCTCCATGGTGTAGCCTTCCACTTGCTGAAGAAGCGATGATTTCCGGTCAATGTTAGTAATGAAACCATCGTTCCCTCCTTTGACTAGAAGCAAGTCACGCCACCAACTAAGCCACAGGGCAAGGGTTTCTTCTAGCTGTTCCCGATTCTTACTAAACTGGGTGGCTAATTCGGTAGCGAACATCAGACGCTGCTTGCGGCTAGCGTAGCCAAGATTAACTAAGGTGGTTAGTCTGTGGGAGCGTTCCTCTAATAACCTTTCATCTTGTATCGCAAGGAGTATCCAGCCGAGACAACCCCTAGACAATCGGGCGAGAAGTTCTAATTTTTGCTCCGCTATCCCATGGTGCTTGCTTAATACCTCTTTTGTTCGGGTGAAAGAGAGAGGAGGTAGCTCCACCCGCTGACAACGAGAGACAATGGTAGGCAAAAGAAGCTTCTCTCTAGAGGTAAGCAGGATGAAAAGCACCTGTGGTAAGGGCTCCTCCAAAGTTTTGAGCAAGCAGTTCGAAGCTTCCTGAGAGAGCAGTTCAGCTTTATTGATAATAAACACTTTGCACTTACCTTCGTAAGGAGGCAAGTTAGCGGCAAGCTGCATCTCCCTAATGTGGTCAATGCTTATTTCTCCCTTCTCTGGGGAGATTAAATCTATAATTTGAACATCAACATGCTTGCCAGCAGCAATTCGGCGGCAAGAGGTGCACTCGGCACAGGGGACGCTTTTTGCCTGGCAGTTTACTGCCTGGGCTAAGTTAAGAGCCAAGGTCATTTTGCCTACGTGAGGTGGTCCTATAAAAAGGTAAGCATGGGAAAGTTGCCCTCTTTTCATGCTATGCTCTAATAGTGCAATCGCTTTAGGCTGTCCTATTACTTGCCACACGGTATACTTTTAGCCCACTTTCAAAACAGGTCGCATCTTAACAGATCTTGATAGGTTTCTCGCCTTCGAATAAGACGTGCCTGCCCTTTATTAACTAAAACAACAGCCGGTTTAAGAAAAGCGTTATAGTTGCTTGCCATAGGGAGACAATAGGCACCGCAAGCTGGTACAGCCAGGATATTGCCTTCCTCTACCTTAGGAAGATAAATATCTTTAATCAGGATATCACTCGACTCGCAGAATCTGCCCGCAATCGTTACTAACTCGGTTTCTTCCTCCCTGGCTTTATCAGCTACTAAGGCTTCATACCGTGAGCCATAAAGAGCAGGGCGAATATTATCTCCAATACCACCATCTACGAAAATATAGTTGCGTACCTTGGGAATTTCCTTTCTTGCCCCTACTGTATAAAGTGCTACCCCTGCCTGCCCCACAATTGCCCTTCCTGGCTCTATAATGAGGCGTGGTATAGCTATTTCCAGTTTTTTACATTGGCCAAGGAGTACTGTAGTTATAGCCTCAGCGTAGTCAGTAGTGGAAGGTGGCGGAGTATCGAGGACATACTGAATAGCAAATCCACCCCCGGGACTGAATTCCTTTAACTCAAAGTCGTATTTCTCCTTCATGGCAGCGGCAAAGTGGAGAACAACCTCGATAGCTTCCTGATATGGTCTTACCTCAAAGATAGAAGAGCCGAGATGAAAGTGTAACCCCATGAGATTAAGGCTTGGGATAGCCATGACTTGAGCGAGCGCCTCTTCAGCTTGCCCAGTGAGTACAGGGAAGCCAAACTTACTATCCAGAACACCGGTAGTAACATACTTATGAGTGTGGGGGTCGATACCCGGAGAGAGACGAAGCAGGATATCTTGGACAATACCTTTCTCTTTGGCTAATTTACCTAATAAACGAATTTC
>CAZUZX010000048.1:6642-8381 GCA_964624525.1 uncultured Dehalococcoidia bacterium
TGCCCACCGATTTCATCTGAACTATGTTTCCCTCAATGCTATCTTTTATCCTTTACTTATCCCCTATTCCCAGTCCCTTAATGTAATCAACAGCATCCTGCACGGTAATTATCCTCTTTGCATCTTCGTCTGGTATTTCTACCTTCTTGATCGGGTTGCTGAACTCCTCCTCTAATGCCATTATTAATTCCACTAAATCAAGTGAATCAGCATGTAAATCTTCAACAAAAGAGGCGGAAGGCATCACCTCCTCCTCCTTGACCCCTAGTTGGTCTACGATGATTGCTTTTACTCGTTCAAAAACTGTCGCCACTATATCACCCCTCTTTCTGTCGAGTTTTCTTTATTTTTGAGCTCCTTGTAAACTGAGCCTAAAACGCCATTGACAAACTTTGGAGAACTATCACTCCCAAAAGTCTTGGCTAACTCTACTGCTTCATTAATCGCCACCTTTACTGGAACGGCATTAAATAAAATCTCGTATATCCCCAACCGCAAGATATTTTTATCGACCATGGCTATTTGTTCTAATGGCCAAGCCGGAGCGAACTTTTGAATTATATCATCAATGCGCCCTTTATTTTCTAGCACCTTCAAAGCTAACTCGCTAGTAAAGTTAGCCACTTCTTCCGGCAAAGAGGAGCTTTCCAGTAATCGCTCTAGAGTCTCTTTGGGATCATGCCCAGTACAATTAACCTCGAATAATGTCTGAAGGGCTATCCCCCTTGCCTTTCGCCGTTGCACCACAAGGGATGTTTCCATTATACCTCAAGGTTCATCCTAAAGTATAACATTCATTCCTTAGCAAGTGGAGATTCCCTAGCCTTACTTTCCTCAATCCTTGCTCTTTTGCCGTTTCTAGGCACTCTTGAGCATGGCGCCTCGAAGTAGTTGGCAAGTCATCCATCATAAATTGGGGATGGAAGGCAAGAAGAGCATAGGGAATATTTGGATTAAGAGAAGCAATAAAGGAGGCAATTTTCGATACCTCCTCTTTGTCTATATAGCCTGGGATAAGTAATGTACTGGCTATCAAGAAAGGAGGGTAAGGTCTCCTTGAGATATACTCGGCGAGGAGTTGAAAATTATCTAAAGTCCTTTTGTTACTTGTACCGCAGAGGGCAATATGCAGTTCCTCACTCCAGGCTTTGAGGTCAAACTTGATACAACCACCAGAGTTTAGGGAGAGGTCAGCCATTTGCCTTAGTAGAGCGGGATGCATGGAGCCATTGGTTTCCCAACAAATACGGAGAATCCTTCCTCTATTTCTTTCTAAAGCTAGGCGGGAGACTCGAATAGCATGAGGTAACTGGGGCGTGGGGTCTCCCCCAAAGTAGCAAATGCAAGAAGTATGCCGGTCAACTTCCCCAACTAATGTTGCGGTACTGACCCGGGCTAATGGTTTGGCGGCATAACGGTAATGCCAGTTCTGGCAGAACAAACAATCGAAGGAGCAAGCCTGATAAAAGACAGCCAGGTTTTTATATCCATATTCGGGTCCAGGGCGATAGGCAAAATCCGGGTATCCGGCTCCTGTACCCCCGGGACAAACCCAATCAGCAACGCAATTTGTCGGCAATGGGTCATAATACCAACTGAGGTTGGCTTTATCTGCAGTCACTCCCCTTAACTTACCTTCTTTATTAGTGCGCAGTCCGCAGTAGCTTACTCCATCTAAAGGGATATGGCATTCATTAATACATAGTTTGCATACTATTCCCTTCTCATCTTGAGGCGGT
>CAZUZX010000049.1:0-8113 GCA_964624525.1 uncultured Dehalococcoidia bacterium
ATTGACTTGCTAGGTAAGAGGTGTTGGTATCAGTTATCTCCCCTAGGAGGAGTTCAGTACCGATAGAGATAATCTCAGCGTTCATCTTTCTTGAAGGTCAGCATTTAACTGCTGAGATACCCAAATACTTCTCCACCAGTGCCATAGCGCAATAGGCACCGCACATACTGCAGGTAGCCCCCTTAGTAGGGAAGCGTGCGTGCACCTGACGGGCTTTAGTTGGGTTGAGGGAGAGCCTAGTTTGTTCTTCCCAATTGAGATTATTTCGAGCTGTGGACATCCTTTTATCCCAATTGGCGGCATCTTTTACTCCTTTGACAATATCCGCCGCATGAGCGGCAATTCGGGCGGCAATCACTCCTTCCTTTACATCATCGACATTGGGAAGAGAGAGATGCTCTGAAGGGGTGACATAGCACAGAAAATCAGCGCCAGCAACAGCAGCTATAGCACCGCCGATAGCTCCAGCGATATGGTCATAGCCAGCAGCGATATCAGTTACCAGAGGTCCGAGGACATAAAAGGGTGCCCCCTGACAGAGTTGCTTCTCTAACTGCACATTAGTCACGATTTGATCTAAGGGGACATGTCCTGGTCCCTCTACCATCACCTGTACACCAGCTGCCCGGGCACGCTCCACTAGCTCTGCTAGGGTGAGGAGTTCTTCTATCTGGGGGCGGTCGGTGGCATCAGCCAAGCTACCGGGACGCATCCCGTCTCCCAAGCTTAGGGTTATATCATAGTGGCGGGCTATTTCGAGTAAGCGGTCATATTGCTCATAAAGGGGGTTTTCTTGCTCCTGATACAATATCCAACCAATCAGAAAAGCCCCTCCGCGGGAGACTACATTGGTCAACCTCCCTTGGCTTTTTAATTGAGCGATAGCTCTCTGGGTCACACCGCAGTGCACAGTCATGAAGTCAACGCCATCTTTTGCTTGCTGCTCAATAGTGGCAAAGAGATCATCGGCAGTCATCTTAACTATCGCCCCTTGTCTCTCGATGGCTTCAATCCCAGCTTGATAGATAGGCACAGTGCCCAGTGGGAGGGGACAGGAAGCAATAATAGCCCGACGGATAGCAGCGATATCACCCCCGCTACTTAGATCCATCACCGTGTCTGCCTTATACTCGATAGCGGTTTGTAGTTTCTCCAGCTCAGTATCTATGTTACCGTAATCGGGGGAGGTGCCGATGTTGGCGTTTACCTTGGTACATAGTCCCTTGCCAATACCACAAGGGTTGAGATTACTATGTCTGATGTTCGCTGGGATGACTATCGTTCCTTGGGCAACACCCTGACGGATAAGCTCAGCGTCCAGCCCTTCCTTTTCAGCCACCTGCTTCATCTGTAGCGATATAGTGCCCTTCCTGGCTAACTCAAGCTGTGTCATCCACCCTCCAAAAATCAAAAGACCAAGAGCCTAGGGTTCTTGGTCTAATTAACCGCTTCCCTACGCTCGCATTACCGAGATCAGGTTCGAAGGGTTACTCCCAAGGTTGGGAGACTCTCAGCCCCTTTGAGCTCCCCTGCGGTTAGCTCAATATTTTACTGGTTTAAGTATACCAGAGTCTGAGGTAAAAAACAAAGTTGCCTTTCAACAATGCCGGTGGTATAATAAGGCACAATTAAATATTAGGGATACAGGGGTGCTCAAGCGCGAGCTTGAGCTTAATTGGAAAGCAAGTCGGTGAAATTCCGGCACAGTCCCGCCTACTGTGATAGTCAGAACGCCAGCCTCTAAAAACGGGTCACCTCCGCGGAGAAAGGGGGTCAGAAATATGACCAGAGCGTTATAAATCCCCTTGTTCTCGGGAGCAAGGGGATTTTTATTTTTGCATTATGAAGGAGGTTTAGTGAAAAAGCTTGCTACGGTCTTATTAATTTTAGTTTTGGCTCTTGCCGCAGCCACAGGATATCTGGGTTATCGCCTAAGTGAGCAACCAGGGCTGGGAGAGTCACTTAGCGGCACCACTTTGGCACAGGCAAAGGCAATAGACGTGATGGCACCCGTCCTGGCATTCACTCCGGACTCGGTTTTAGGAGAGGTGCCTGGTGCTGTAACCGATGACCTCGGAAGGGAAGTAAAGATTGAGCATATCCCCACGAAGATTGTCTCCATGCATCCGGCTGCTGATGAGGTCCTATTCCTGCTTGGAGAGGATGAAAGATTGGTTGGAATATCTGATGCCTGGCTCTATTGGATTAAGACCCCTGATGAACTTGTCACCAACATAAAGAATAGGGTAAAGAGTGGAGAAATAAAGGCTTTTTCATATTATCCCCAATATGGTATTGAGCCTAATCCAGAGGCTGTCTTTGCTCTACAACCCGAGGCTATCTTTGTCTTCGGCTATACCCTCCCTGAATATGCCGAAGCCATTGCTGAGACTGGGATTCCAGTCATTGCCTTTGCCCCTGAAACGCTCGGCGATGTTCTTCGCGATATTGTGCTTATAGGGAAGGTAATAGGTAAGGAGGATGAAGCAGCGGGGATAGCTAAAGAGATGAGGGAGCGAATGTTGGCTATCGGAACTAAGGCTATAGTAAGTGAGAAGCCAAGGATTTTCTACGAAGTGTGGTATGACGAATCCGGACTCTGGACCGCAGGGGAGGGCTCCTTTATTAGCAGCCTTATCTGCCTGGCTGGCGGTGAGGATATAGGCAATGCGGTTCCCTCTGCCAATCCTAAAATAGACCCTGAATATGTGATTGGAAGTGACCCAGAGCTGATTATTCTTGCTGATGCACCACCTGATGCGCTTAATTTTCCACAGGCTGTGCTTCCTGCTGAGCGCCCAGGTTGGGAAAAAGTAAAAGCAGTAGAGGAAGGAAGGGTTTATAGGCTGAGTGAAGAGGAGATTGATAGAATTAGCCGTCCCGGTCCTGGGCTTGTAGATGGCTTGGAGACACTAGCAAAGATTATCCATCCTGAGCTTTTTGAATGAGGAGCAGAGGTAAAATATTGCTCGTCTCTGCCTTCTTAGTGGCAGTGCTCGCTGGTGCGGTGCTCCTTTCCCTTTCTCTGGGGTCAGAGCCTGTCCCTTTCCTAAGCATTGTGAAAATGAGCCTTAACAAGTTACCTATGTTGCATTTTGATGCCTCTTGGCAACCTATTCAAGAAGACATCGTCTTTCAGTTCAGGTTTCCTAGGGTGGTAGGAGGGGCTTTGATAGGGGCAGCATTGGCTGCTGCGGGGGTCCTATTTCAAGGTCTTTTGCGCAATCCCCTGGCAGACCCCTATATAATTGGCACTTCAGCTGGGGCATTCTTCGGTGTCACCATAGCCATGATATTTTTGCCCCTTAGCCTCTCCTTTCTGGGCTTTGGGATTACTTCCATCGCTGCCTTCTTTGGTGCCTCAGGCGCAGTATTTATGGTTTATAACTTAGCTCGGGTGGGAGGCAAGACACCTGTAGTGAGCATGGTTCTTGCCGGATTTGCGGTAGGCGCTTTCCTCACTGCCATTAGCTGGTTTCTGCTGAGTATAAGTGGGGATCTCCACCAAAGGTTCAGCGAGGTTTTCAGCTTCCTTATGGGTGGTGTCAGGGTCTCTAATTCGCAGCAAATAATAATTATCGCTCCCCTGATCTTAACAGGCATTGCTCTATCCAGGCTCTTTGCCGTTCATCTCAATGCCTTCTCTTTGGGTGAGGAAGGTGCAGCCTATGTGGGAGTCAATGTGGAGCGGGATAAGCTTCTCATCTTAGCTCTAGGTGCAATGCTCACTGCCTGTGCCGTATGCCTAGGTGGGCTGATTGGTTTTGTAGGGCTAGTGATACCTCATATTACTCGCTTGGTGCTAGGACCAGATCACCGCCTGCTTCTGCCAGCATCGGTTTTAGCTGGGGCTTCTTTTCTAGTGCTTACTGATCTCGCCGCCCGGACAATCGTTTCCCCCCAGCAGCTTAGTTTGGGTATCCTCACTGCTGTTATTGGAGCACCGCTTTTCATCTACCTCCTCAGGCGCTATAGAAAGGAGTACGCTTTTTAGTGGCTAGCCTTATCCTGCACGATGTTGCCTTTTCCTATCTTAATGGTTTTGCTATAAAGCAGTTTAGCCTAGAGATAGAGGCTGGTGAGATGGTAGCCTTTTTGGGTCCTAATGGCTCAGGTAAGACTACTCTTCTTAAGCTTGCCACTGGAGTCTTGATGCCAAACAAGGGTGAAGTTCTGCTTGATGGAAGAAGCCTGATAAGGTTATCTCGGAAGGAAATAGCCCGAAAGGTAGCTATGGTGCCTCAGCAGTTCCACATGCCCTTTGCTTTTAGAGTCGAGGAGGTAGTAATGCTAGGACGCACCCCATTCGTCAAGATATTCTCTGCTGAGACTGAAAGAGACTGTTTGATGGTAAAGCATGCCATGGAGCTTACTGGGATAGAAAAATTTAAAGCTCGCACTTTTAATGAGCTTAGTGGTGGGGAGCGGCAGAAGGTGATTCTGGCTATGGCTTTGGCTCAAGAGCCCAGGCTTTTGCTCCTTGATGAACCCACAGCACACCTTGATATAAATCATCAAGTGGAAATCCTGAGATTGGTCAAGGCTTTAAATCGAGAAAAAGGGGTTACCGTAATTGGGGCGATGCATGATCTCAACTTAGCATCACTTTACTTTGAAAGGATCATCTTGCTAAAAGAAGGGCAACTTTTCGCCGATGGGACGCCCAGCCAGGTGTTAACCTCAGACATTATCCAGCAGGTTTTCTCGACCTCAGTGGAGGTGAGGCAGCATCCCTCAGCCACTGTGCCTCAAATTGTTGTCTTACCCTAAAGGTCTTGCATTTTTCGCTCCCTTCATATAAAATTTCCAAATTCAGTTGCTAGGAGGGGTGAATTATTGTAGACTTGTAATTGCCCGAGTAGCGCAAAGGTAGCGCAACCGACTTGTAATCGGTAGGTTAGTGGGTTCAAGTCCCCTCTCGGGCTATGATGGAGGGGTGGGTGAGTGGTTAATACCAACAGACTGTAAATCTGTCGCCTGAAATGGCTACGCAGGTTCGAATCCTGCCCCCTCCATTATGCCCACATAGCTCAGTCGGTAGAGCACGCCCTTGGTAAGGGTGAGGTCACCAGTTCGAATCTGGTTGTGGGCTCTGTAAAAGCGAAGATTTTTTATAAGACAAGGAGGAGGTTGAAAAATGGCAAAGAAAAGGTTTGAGCGGGTAAAGCCCCATATCAATGTGGGAACAATTGGGCATGTCGACCACGGGAAGACAACGCTAACTTCGGCGATGACCTTGGTTCTTTCTAAGGCAGGTCCTACTAAGTTTACTGCCTTTGATGAAATAGATAAAGCCCCGGAAGAGAAGGCAAGGGGATTAACTATTTGTATTGCTCACATAGAGTATGAGACCGAAAAGCGCCATTATGCTCATGTAGACTGCCCTGGTCATGCGGACTATATCAAGAATATGATTACCGGGGCAGCCCAAATGGATGGGGCATTGTTGGTGGTGGCTGCCGATGATGGTCCTATGCCCCAAACTAGGGAGCATCTGTTACTGGCTCGCCAAGTAGAGGTGCCTTCAGTTATGGTTGCCTTAAACAAGGTAGACCTGGTAGCGGATGAAGAACTATTGGAGTTAATAGAAGCGGAGATGAGGGACTTATTAAGTAAGTATGGCTTTCCTGGGGCGACTACGCCAATAGTGCGAGTGAGCGCTCTTAAGGCTTTGGGGTGTGGTTGTGGCAAAAGAGAGTGCCAATGGTGTGGTAAGATATGGAATCTACTGGATACAATAGACGAATATATCCCCCTCCCAGTGCGAGATAAAGACAGGCCTTTCTTAATGCCTATTGAGGATGTCTTTAGCATTAAGGGGCGAGGCACTGTGCCTACAGGGAGAGTAGAGCGCGGGACGATCAAACCAGGCGATGAGGTTGAGATAATAGGGTTAGAAGAAACTAGAAAGACAGTGGCAGTTAGCCTAGAGATGTTCCACAAAACTCTGGATGCGGTAGAGCCTGGGGATGCTGTTGGTGTTCTATTGAGAGGGATAGAGCGTGATCAGGTAGCCAGAGGGATGATACTAGCCAAGCCAGGTTCTATTAAGCCGCATACCCATGCTGAGGCTCAAGTATATGTCTTAACCAAGGAAGAGGGTGGGAGACATACCCCCTTCTTTAATGGCTATAAACCCCAATTCTACATCAGAACCACAGATGTCACTGGATCTATTGAGCTACCAGCGGGGGTGGAGATGGTCATGCCTGGTGACGATGTGAGATTAACATTAAAATTAATCTACCCTGTAGCTTTGGAGGAAGGACTTAGATTTGCTATTAGGGAGGGAGGCAAGACTGTGGGTGCTGGGGTATTTACTAAGATTCTTGACTAGGAAACCAAGTGGCGAAGAAGGCTGAGGTTAGGGCTATCATTCATCTCGCCTGCACGCAGTGCAAGGAGAGAAATTATACTACTACGAAGAATAAGAAAAACGATCCACAGCGATTAGAGTTGAGGAAGTATTGCCCTCGCTGTCGCCTTCATACCTTGCATAGGGAAACTAAATAGTTATGATGAAAACCCCTACCACCACCAAAAAGGGTAAATTCAGATTTTTAGGCGAGACTATAGCTGAGTTGAGAAAGGTAACTTGGCCGACAAGGCAAGAGGCGATGAGGTTGACGATTATGGTGCTGGTTGTTTGTCTTGTAATGGGTCTCATTCTTGGGGCAGTAGATTATGGCTTTAGCCGTTTAGTAAGGGAGGTCTTTTTGGGGGGAGGGTAGGCAATGGAGAAAAACGGGGAAAAGTGGTATATGATTCATACCTATACTGGGCGGGAGAATCAGGTTAAAGCCAACCTGGAGCAGCGTATCAAATCTATGAATGCCGAAGGGGATATATTGCAGGTGATAATACCCACTGTAGAGGAAATCGAGATAAAAGAGGGGCGACGACGCGCTGTGACTAAGAAACTCTTCCCAGCCTACATTCTGGTTCAGATGAAAATGAACGACCAGAGCTGGAACGTGGTGCGCAATACCCCGGGGGTTACTAGCTTTGTAAGCAGTCAAGATGAACAGGGCAAGCTTATTCCCGCTCCTTTGGACGAGAACGAGGTTGAGGCTATTCTGAAGAGGACGGAGGTTGGAGCGCCTCAGATTAAGGTTGGCTTAAGCAAAGGAGATAGTGTGCGCATTATTGACGGACCATTCATCGATTTTACTGGCATGATCGATGATATCAGCCCAGAGAAAGGTAAAGTAAAAGTGTTCGCTTCTTTCTTTGGGAGGGAAACACTCATAGAGCTTGACCTCCTCCAAGTAGAGAAGTTGTAGAGATGGCAAAGAAGATAAAAGCGGTGGTTAAATTACAGCTCCCGGCTGGTAAGGCTACCCCCGCCCCTCCGATAGGTCCAGCTTTGGGGCAATATGGGGTTAATATAATGGCTTTCTGCCAGGAGTATAATCGACGCACTGCCTCCCAAGAAGGTTCCATTGTCCCAGTAGAGATTGCTATCTATGATGATCGCTCCTTTACCTTTGTCACTAAGACACCACCGGCTGCTGATCTTTTAAAGAAAGCTTTAGGGGTAGAGCAAGGCAGTGGTTCCCCAGGAAGACAAAGTATCGGGAAGCTACCCCGTAGCAAGCTCCATGAGATTGCTCAGCTTAAGATGAAGGACTTTAACACCAATGACATTGAGAGAGCAATACACATTGTTGAGGGTACAGCACATAGCATGGGGATTGAGATCGAATAGCAGGCTAGTATATGGCACAACGCGGTAAGAAGCATCAAGAAGCTGCCAAGCAAGTAGAGAAAACCAAAGCATATCCTCCCCGAGAAGCAATTGAGCTAGCAAAGAAGACCAGCTATGCTAAATTTGATGAGACAGTAGAACTTCATCTTCAGATGGGTCTTGATCCCCGTGACGCTGAGCAGCAGCTACGAGGCATTGTCTTACTCCCTCACGGTTTAGGGAAGAAGATGCGCATTCTAGTATTCACCCAAGGTGAGGCAGTGAAAATTGCTGAAGAAGCTGGGGCGGATTATGTCGGTGGTGACGAGCTAGTAAAGAAAGTGGAAGGGGGGTGGTTGGATTTTGATGTTGTTATCGCTACCCCTGATATGATGGGCAAAATAGGTAGGCTTGGGCGAGTCCTTG
>CAZUZX010000050.1:0-8107 GCA_964624525.1 uncultured Dehalococcoidia bacterium
AGCACTAAGGTCTAAGACCATCCGCCTTGGTTCTGCCGACAAGATGATGGAGATACTGAGCACTCACCCCAACATGTTGAAGCGAATCAAGCACCTCTCATCGCTGATGTAGTAGGTGGCTAACTTCTTCGGCTGCGGCGGGGGGTAAACTTAGCCTTAGTGGTAGTCTGGCGGTCAGCTCTGTAATCAGGGGCAGTGATCTCCCAAACCAGACTGATTTGCGGATCCACCATGCGTGAGCAAACGCGAATTTCGATCCTTTCCTCAAGACCTTCCTGAGATCCAGGTATAGTAATCACCGTAGGCAGACGGTCCATATATCGATAATTGATGAGCTGGTAAAGCTTTTCTTGAGCCCAAGGGGTACTGCTATGCTCCCCGAAATCATCAAGGACAAGAAGGGGGGCTTTCTTCACCCTTTCGAAGAATTCATCATAGCTGACCTTACTCTCAGGGCTGAAGGTAGAACGCAAGTGATCGAGAAAGTCGGGGACAAAGATAAAGCGAACTGACAAGCCTCTTTGAAAGCAGTAGTTAGCAATAGCAGCAGCTAAATGGGTCTTGCCACAACCATTAGTGCCTAGAAATATCAACCAGCCCTCTGGTGATTCAGCAAAGCTAAGAGCATGACGAAAAGCTTGCTCCAAGTTCTGGCGTTGCTCCTGGGGGAGATTGGCTCGTTTGTAATCAAAGGTATCAAAGGTCATTTTGTGAGGTAATTCCAGCCCTAGGTCACCTATAGAAGGTTTGTCCTCCTCTAAAAGGTGTATCTGGGAAAGGCTGGGGTCACTTAAGCGGGTGCGCAATCGCTCTTCCAGTTTCTCGAAAGAAATACCGGCAGCTAGAGTTATCACTGTCGGTAATTGAGTGTTAAAGCGATGATTAATGATTTGAAACAATTTCTCTTGTGCCCAGGGGGTGCTACTTTGAGTGCCGAGGTCGTCCAGGATAAGAAGTGGGGCACCCTGCACCTGCTCAAAAAGCTCATCATAGGAAATATCACTGCTTGGGCTGAAGGTAGAGCGCAAATGGTCAAGGAGGTCAGGAACACTAATAAAAAAGACGGGATACCCTTGCTGAAGACATTGATTGGCAATAGCGGCAGCGAGATGAGTCTTGCCACAGCCACTTGGTCCCATGAATACCAACCACCCTTGCCGGTTTTGGGCAAAGTCCTTGGCTGCCTGACAGGCACGAAGAAATTTCTCCTGATTAGATGGGTCACCACTTCGACCCTGGGGTATCAAATTATCAAAAGTAAGACGGGTTAAGGAACCAAGATTGCTATAACGCTGGAGGCGGGCAAGGCGGTTCTCATCCAGTTCTTTTTGGATACACTGGCAGGCTACCAGCTTAGTATAATCGGGGTGACCGGAAGGTAGCAAAGGATGGACAAATCCCGCCCCCTTACACCGAGGACAGGAGGGAGGTTCTGCCTCTACCGGCTCAGCGCCTGACCAGGTGTCCGTACCTTTCTTTAAAGGTGGCACCCTTCTTTTTAAAATCTCTCCTAAACTCTCCACTCCCCTTACCCTCTGAAGACCAGCGCTCCAGGATGCGGGCAATGTATCGCCAACTGCGCTTGTTTAGACTAGTAGCCTCCTTAAAAGCTTCCTCAATCCACGAGGCAGGATAGAGCTTCTCGGCCTCTTTTAACTCTTCGGCAATCATTGGGGTCAGTAAACCAATATTTTGCTCATATAAAGCGAAGATATTGGGTTTTTCTTCCTTCATGTATGGCTTCTCCTGAAGCAATGCGTCAGCTAAAGAAAGCTCACCACTTTGTAGCTTAGTCACAACCCTTCGGTTGGACTCGGTGTTAATGAAGTAAAGGTCTTGTAATTCTCTCTCCCGGTCCGAGGCTAGGTGTAGAAGGACACCGCGATTTACTGCTGACTCCAAGGCATCACGCAGCAACTCTGTAGAGCCACTAACTCCCCCCATCCCCTCCATCAGGGTCTTATCAGCCACTAGCTCCTTATAGGTAATAAACTTGAGAGGCTCCCGCTTTTGGTATAGCAACCAGAAGATATGGAGGATTAACTTTAGCTCCGCTAGGCTGCTAATTTGAGGGAGCAGCGCACTAAAGAAAAGGTCAGGGAGTGGAGTTAAAGGCGACTTATTCGGAAAACCGAGAAAGGGTTGGTTGCTCAACTTCCTGCTCTGCAACATAGTTCTCAAACTTAGTAATATTTTGGCGAAAGCGCAAGTTCCTCTGTCCCGTGGGTCCGTTACGATGTTTGGCGACGATGATATTAGCAATCCCCTGGGGATAGGGCTTATCGGGGTTGCGCCTCTCCCATTCCTCTTTAGTATAGTAGACATCATCCCGGTAGATAAACAGAACTAAATCAGCGTCCTGCTCAATGCTGCCACTCTCCCTCAGGTCAGAAAGCTGAGGGATATGAGGAGTGCGTAACTCCACGGCTCGACTCAATTGTGAAACAGCAAGAACCGGAACATCTAACTCACGAGCTAGTTCTTTGAGAGAGCGGGAGATTTCGCTGATCTCCTGGACTTTGTTCTCTATTCTGCCATCACCTCGGATTAGTTGTAAGTAATCAACAACGATAAGGTCAATACCTCGTTCATAATGCAGACGACGTGCTTTGCTCCGCATCTCTACTACCCTGAGGGCGGGCGAATCGTCGATATAGATTGGTGATTCAGAGAAAATGCCGGCGGCATCCATGATCCGCCTTTCTTCTACTCCAGTATAGCGCCCTAAGCGAACTCGCTTGGAATCTACTTCTGCTTCGCTAGAAAGGAAGCGCTGCACCAGTTGCTCCTTAGCCATCTCCAGGCTAAAAATAGCGACACGAGCTCTCTGTTCTACCGCGGCATTCCGGGCAATGCTTAAGGCTAAACTGGATTTCCCTAAACTCGGTCTGGCGGCTAACACAATCATATCAGAGCGCTGTAACCCACCCAAGAGGTCGTCCAGAGCACCAAAACCGGTTAGCACATGAGGAGGATGCCCTTCTATCCGAGGGGCAGCCAGACCGCTTTCTTCAAAGTATTGCTCCAAAACCTGCCGAATATGAACAAAGTCGCGGGGTCTTTCGCCACGGCGTAGCCGGAATAAGATATCCTCTGCTTTATCGAGAACAGCATCCACATCAGGCTCGGCTTCATATCCAATAGCGGCAATTTGTCCGGCAGAACTGATAAGTCGGCGCATCACTGATAAGTTGTGCACGATCTTAGCATAGTGCTCGACGTGGACTGAGGTGGGGAGTACAGAAACAAGATGACTCAAATAAGCCACACCACCAACCTCTTCCAACTTCCCTTGTCTGGCGAGTTCTTGGGCGACCGTAATTTGATTTATGGCTTCATTTCGCTCATAAAGGGAGAGGCAAGCTTCGTAGAGCCACTGGTTTTTCTCCCGATAGAAGTCCTCAGGCTTGAGGAAGATAACAGTTTTGAGAATTGCCTCCGGATCGACAAGCAAGGAGCCAATTACTGCTTCTTCAGCTTCAACATTATGAGGTGGCAACTTTTCATTCTGTGCCACTTATTCCTCCTCAACGACGACCTTTATCTTGGGAGCTAACTCTTCACTTAACCTGACGGTAACCTCGTAGTTTCCCAACTGGCGAATAGGCTCCCCCAGTTCTACTTTCTCCCGGTCAATGTCAAATCCAGTCGATTGGCTTAACTCGGCAGCAATATCGCTATCTCTAATAGAACCGTAGAGGCGGTTTTCACCCACAACCTTCGCCTTAAAGGTAATAAGGAGTCCCTCTAGCTGCTGGGCTATTTCGCCGATTTTAGCCGCAAAGCGTTGTTGTTGTTTCACTTTCTTTTGAAGCTGTAACTCTACTACTTTAAGGGCAGAGGGAGTAGCTAGCATAGCGAGCTTTTTAGGGAGAAGGAAATTCCTCCCATAGCCATCAGCGACTTCTTTTACCTCCCCCACCTTCCCTACAGGGGGCACATTTTGGAGAAAAACCACTTTCATTGCTTCTCTTAGCATTATAACCCACGGGGCGGAAAACCGAAAGATTTTTATAATTTCTTGTCAATATTTAGCTCCCTTTTTATAGTATAATGACATTGCTTTGGGAAAAAGGGAAGAGCTAAAAAATCAAGTTCTTGAGGAGATAGAGGCTCACCGCGCTGAGCTTATTGACCTCAGCCTCAAAATCCATGCCCATCCGGAAATAGGTCTTCAGGAGGTGAAGGCTTCGGGATGGCTGACGGAATATTTGCAAAGAATGGGGTTTGCGGTAGAGAGGGATTTCTGTCAGCTACCTACTGCTTTTAAAGCCAGCTACGGTGAAGGAAAACCGGCGATTGCCTTTCTTGCCGAATATGATGCCTTACCTAAACTAGGGCATGCCTGTGGGCATAATATCATAGCTGCCGCCGCCGTAGGTGCAGCTATTGCTATTAAAAGCGTAGTCAATCAACGGGGCGGAAGGGTTCTAGTTATCGGTACCCCCGGCGAGGAACTTTATGGTTGTAAGGCAACCATGGTAGAAAGGGGCGGATTTGCCGAAGTGGATGTGGCAATGATGGTGCACCCAGGGACGGAAAATGTGGCTACCCCAATAACACTGGCTTGCTCATCTTTAGAAGTAGAATTCTTTGGTAAGGCAGCTCACGCTGCGGCATATCCTGATGAGGGTATCAATGCCTTAGAGGCTCTCATCCTGGCTTTTAGTAATATCAATTCACTGAGACAGCATATTAGGGAAAAGAGCCGTATCCACGGCATTATCACTGCGGGCGGTGAAGCAGCTAATATTGTCCCTGCCTACAGCAGAGCCATTTTTCTGGTACGGGCTGGGGATGAAGAATACCTTAAGGAGCTAAAGGAAAAAGTTTTAAACTGCTTTATAGCTGCCTCTCTAGCTTCTGGGGCTCGCCTGGAATATAAATGGGGTGAGGTAAGTTATGCTCTGCTGCGCAATAATTTGGTCTTGGCGCAGCTTTTTGCCCAAAATATGGAATCATTGGGACGAAAAGTTTATCCTCCCGATCCTCTGCGAGGGTTTGGCAGCACTGATATGGGCAATGTGAGTCAAGTAGTGCCCAGTCTTCAGCCCATGGTGGCTATTGCTCCTCACCAAGTCTCAGAGCACTCACCAGAATTTGCCGCTGCGGCTGCCTCTGAGACAGGTCACCAGGGATTATTGGATGGGGCAAAGGCTCTTGCCCTTACTGCAATTGACCTTCTCACCAACCCAGAGATACTAGCCCGGGTTAAGGAAGGACTGCTTAGCAATAATACTCCCTCCCCTGGCGGGAGGGAGTCAGAGGGAGGGGGAATTCACCCTCATCCTTCGACAGGCTCAGGACAGGCTCTAACCTCTCCCGTCAAGGGAGAGGGATTTAGTAAGCGGCTGAGAGATTGCTAAACACTCGGGGTTAAGGAAGGACTTGCTAGAGACTAAATCTCGGATTTATACTAAACCAAATAAAAAATGGGTAATAGACCACATAGCGAGAATGTTTAGCAATTCTGCTCTGTCATTGCGAGCGAAGCGTGGCAATCTCGGGATTGCTTCCCCCGATGAATCGGAGTCGCAATGACAAATAAAACTCTCCTTATAGCCCGTTAGGTAGTAAGATGATGGACATTTATCTCGGTATTGATGTTGGCTCAGTGACCACTAAGTTTGCGGTGCTGGATAAAAATAGCCAGCTTATTCGCTCCCTTTATTTGCGCACTCAGGGCAAACCCATTGCCATGATTCAGCAGGGGCTGAAACAGATCAGGGAGGAACTGACTCAAGATGTAGTAGTCCGAGGTGTAGGTACCACCGGTAGTGCCCGCTATCTGGCGGGGGTTATTGTTGGTGCTGATATAGTGAAGAACGAGATTACCTGCCAAGCCGTGGCTGCCCTACAATATGTCCCTGAAGCTCAAACTATCATTGAGATTGGTGGGCAAGATAGCAAGATTATCATTCTGCGGCAAGGAATAGTGATCGACTTTGGTATGAATACAGTTTGTGCTGCGGGCACGGGTAGCTTCCTTGAGCATCAGGCATTGCGCCTCGGTATGAACATTGAGGATTTCGGGCAGCAGGCACTACAGAGCAAAAACCCGGTGCGTATTGCGGGGCGGTGTACTGTTTTCGCTGAGTCCGACATGATTCATAAGCAGCAGACGGGGCATCCGGTAGAGGATATCCTCTATGGTTTATGTCAGGCTTTGGTGCGTAATTACCTGAACAACATTGGCTTGGGAAAGGAGATTCTGCCCCCAGTGGTGTTTCAGGGGGGGGTTGCCTTTAACCAGGGCATGGTGAGAGCTTTGAAGGAAAGTCTGGCTACTGAGGTAATTGTCCCTCCTCATCACGAGGTAATGGGGGCTATCGGGGTAGCTCTCTTGGCTCAAGAGGAAATAATGGGAAAAAGCAATGGAACGAAGTTCCACGGCTTCGGAGTAAGTGAAGTCAACTATCGCACCTCCTCTTTTGAATGCCAAGCCTGCCCTAACCTATGCGAGATTGCCCAGATATCCCTTAATGGTAAGATAGTGGCTCGCTGGGGAGGTCGCTGTGACCTCTGGGAGAGAGTATTAACTAGCTAAGTGGTTAAGCTTGAGGAGGAAGTTATGGCTAAACCAATAGCGGTGGATGAAAATAACTTCGATAAGATTGTGGGAGAATCGAAAATCCCGGTGCTAGTAGACTTCTGGGCATCCTGGTGCCCCCCTTGTCAGACTATTGCCCCGATACTGGAGGAACTAGCCACGGAGTATAGTGGCAAGCTAAACTTCGCCAAGCTCAATGTGGATAAAGTTCCTATGATTCCCCCTAGATATGGTATTCATAGCATCCCCACCCTTTTAATTTTCAAGGGCGGTAAACCACTAAAGCAAATCGTGGGCTTAAAAAGCAAGGCGGAATTAAAGCGATTTATTGACACAGCACTTGCTTAAGAGAGTGTCTAAAAAGTTAGCAAAAAGGGTAGCCTGCCCCGATTTATCGGGGTGCTCTAGGCGGAGTTGGAGCGGATGCTCCAATCTACCCCCGTTTTTCGGATAGGTGCTTAAAGCTAAGAGGAGGAAGCTCTGACATCACAGCCTTTGATTCGAGTTACTATCTTTGACCACAGCCAGGAAGCGAAATGCGAAGGTCACTGTGGCTTAGACTTTTCCTCACCAGAGGCAGTAGACTCTATTACCGAGCTTCTAAAGAAGCTTTATGGGGAGAAGGTGCAGTTAGATTATCTCGATCTAGCTGAACCCTCCATTAGTAATTCGCACCCAGAAATTGTGGAAAGAATAAAAGCTGATAACCTATCCCTGCCTTTGTTACTGATTAATGGCAAGCTCAGGATTTCAGGCTACTTTGATATCCATCTTCTCCAGAGTGTCATTCAAGCTGAGATAGAGATGGAGAATGAATAGGAAATATGACCTGATTATCATTGGAGGAGGTCCTGCTGGGCTAACAGCAGGACTTTATGCTTCTAGGGCTAGACTCAGCGCCTTACTTATCGAGAAGGGAATTATAGGCGGGCAAATAGCCAATGCCGAATTAGTGGAGAACTTTCCTGGCTTTCCCCAAGGCATCTCTGGTTTTGAATTAGGGCAGCTAATGCACCAACAAGCGACCGGATATGGGTTGGAAACTGTAGCTGCGGAAGTAACGGCAGTCGAGCTTGATAAAGCAGTTAAGGTAATACACACTAGCCAGGAGGTTTACCAAGCGAAGACGGTAATCATTGCTGGTGGTTCAGAGCGCCGCAAGCTAGGTGTACCGGGGGAGGAAAGACTTTTGGGCAAGGGTGTCTCCTATTGTGCTATCTGCGATGGTGCTTTGTTTAGGGATCAAGAGGTGGTAGTTGTTGGTGGGGGAGACGCCGCATTGACGGAAGCCCTCTTTCTTTCCAAATTTGCGTCCAAGGTCACTATTGTCCACCGCCGTGACCAGCTCCGTGCGAGCAGAATCCTGCAGGAGAAAGCCTTTACTAACCCGAAAATCGAATTTCTCTGGCATACGGTGGTAGAGGAAATTTCTGGTGATAGAGAAGTTAAGGAACTTAAGCTTCGCCAGGTGAAAACAGGAGAAAGGTTTACCTTAGCAGCAAGGGGCATTTTTATCTATGTGGGGCTAAAGCCCAACACTGATTACCTTAAAAATAT
>CAZUZX010000051.1:0-7773 GCA_964624525.1 uncultured Dehalococcoidia bacterium
CCCTGCACCACCTGGAGCAGTATCAGGAGGCGCTGCAGGACTACAACCGCTCCCTGGAGCTGCGCCCCGATGACCCAGACACCTTGAACAACCGCGGCTTTACCCTGCACCACCTGGGGCGGTATCAGGAGGCACTGCGGGACTACAACCGCTCCCTGGAGCTACGCCCCAACCACCCAGATACCTTGAACAACCGCGGCATTACCCTGCACCACCTGGGGCAGTATCAGGAGGCGCTGCGGAACTACAACCGCTCCCTCGAGCTGCGCCCCAACCACCCAGACATCTTGAACAACCGCGGCATTACCCTGCACCACCTGGAGCGGTATGAGGAGGCGCTGCGGAGCTACAACCGCTCCCTCGAGCTGCGCCCCGATGACCTAGACACCTTGAACAACCGCGGCGTTACCCTGCACCACCTGGGGCGGTATGAGGAGGCACTGCGGGACTACAACCGTTCCCTGGAGCTACGCCCCGATGACCCAGATACCTTGAACAACCGCGGCATTACCCTGCACCACCTGGGGCGGTATGAGGAGGCACTGCGGGACTGCAACCGTTCCCTCGAGCTGTGCCCTGATGACCCAGATACCTTGAACAACCGCGGCATCACCCTGCACCACCTGGGGCGGTATCAGGAGGCACTGCGGGACTACAACCGCTCCCTGGAGCTGCGCCCCAACCACCCAGACACCTTGAACAACCGCGGCATTACCCTGCACCACCTGGGGCGGTATGAGGAGGCGCTACAGGACTACAACCGCTCCCTGGAGTTGTGCCCCAATGACTCAGACACCTTGAACAACCGCGGCGTTACCCTATACCACCTGGGGCAGTATGAGGAGGCGCTGCAGGACTACAACTGCTCCCTGAAGCTACGCCCCAAACACCCAGACACCTTGAACAACCGCGGCATTACCCTGCACCACCTGGGGCGGTATAAGGAGGCGCTGCAGGACTACAGCCGCTCCCTGAAGCTGCGCCCCAACCACCCAGACACCTTGAACAACCGCGGCATTACCCTCGAACACCGGAAGAGATATAAGCAGGCAGTTGCCAGCTACGACCAGGCGATACAAGCCGCCCAGAGGCTGGGCATTGAACAGTCCACCTACTGGAGAAACCGTGGAGGAGCTCTCTATCGGCTCAGGCGATTCCAGCAGTGCCACTATTCCTTTCAGAGGGCTCTGGATATCAATGGTAGCGATGTAGCCGCTCTAAACGGGCTCGGTGTGTCGCTTCTTGCACTCAAGCAGAATGAAGATGCATTGAAGACACTGGCTCAGGCTGCAGAACAGCAGCCGGAGGAAGCCCTCTATCACTACAATCTGGCAGTGGCCCTCTGCCGTCAGGGGCAGCAGGAGCGTGCTAAGGTTGAGTTACACTCAGCCCTTGATCTTGACCCAGGATTTGAGCGTGCTCAGCAAGCTCTAAATTCCCCCACTCCAGCCACGGTTGACTGGTGGCAGTGGTGGCTGGGTTCCTCAGTTTCCCGATATCGGCGAGCACTGGCAGGCTTCCTACTGGCATCTCTTGTGGGGCTGCTAGTACTGCCATTGGTTTACCTAGTTCTTCCCCTAGTTCACGGGACTTCTGGGAGGAACGCTTATGAGCCAGGGCTTGAGTGGCAATATTACGTCGGAGCGCTCGTGGTGGTGCTCTTTGCCTTGCTGTTGCCGTCGGTGAAGAGCTTCAAGACCTCTAGCATAGAGATGGAGCCACAGCCTTCACAACCTCAAGCAGAGCTAGAGCCACAGCTTGCTAAAGCCGAATAGTCCCTCTGCTATGTTTCGTCGGCTTGCAGTCTGCTCTTGGCTACTAATTTTAGGCTATAACGGAAATACAGCCGATGCGATGTCAGTGTTATAACACGAATTAGTAACGGGGTCGAAAGGGGCAAAGCCCCTTTGAAAATTTTCTTCCCTCTCCCCTTGGTAAGGGAGAGGGATAAAGGGTGAGGGGTTAATAAACAGTTTCATGTAGCCCCACTTGACATTTTTGAAAAAATGTGCTAAAAGATAGATAGCTTTAGACAGAATTAGATAAAATTAGGAATTATTCAGTAAACGAAGTTAGCCATACTCTTTTTTGACTACAACTATATTTTAGAAAGAAGAGGGGGAAATAGTCATGATGGACGAGAGAAGACCCCGGGTGATGACAATAGATGAGGTTGCCAAGTATCTGCGGATTCATAAATCGACTATCTATCGCATGGTCAGGCAGGGACTAATCCCGGCAAGCAAAGTGGGAAACCGATGGCGCTTTAGAAAAGATGTGATTGACCAATGGCTATCAGAAATGGAGAGAGAAGCCCATAACAATAATCCCATTATTGCATCCCGTTCTTCAGGCAATTGAACAGCCAGCACCTAAGTTCATCAATATCGGTGTTAGGATAATGAAATGATGATAGACAAAAGCCAGACAAAGAGACAGATTACAAGTGAATTGGTGGAGTTGCGCCAAGTATATGCTGAACTGGAAGCATTAGAAGCTGAGAGGAAATATGCCACAATTATAGAGACTGCCCTTGAAAGTGCGGAAAACTTTATGGCTCTAGCCGAGAATGCCCAAGATGCTATTATGATAGCTGCGGGTGAGGAAATCCTGGTCTATGCAAACAGGCGGGCGGCTGAGATAACTGGTTACAGCATCTCCGAACTGCTTGAGAGCACTATAAAGGACATACTGCACCCTGATGAAGTTGAGAAGGTGACCCAAAGGCACAGAGATAGACTTGCCGGGAAGCCTGTCCCACCACAGTATGAGACCATCTTGCTCCGAAAGGATAAGGTGAGTGTACCAGTAGAGCTAACAGATGCAAAAACACTCTGGAGGGGGCAGCCCGCTGATATGGTCATCATCCGTGACATCGCCGAGCGCAAGCAGGCAGAAGAGGAACTAAAAAGACAGGAGGCGCGCTTTCGAGCGCTTATCGAGAACTCTTTGGATGCCATCGCCATTCTGGATAGTGAGGGAAACATCCGCTATGAAAGCCCTTCTGTGGAACTGCTCCTCGGCTACAAACCTGAGGAATTAATTGGCAAAAGCGCGCTTGAGTTCTTCCACCCAGACGAGGTAGAAAATGCTATCTACATCCTGGATACTCTAATCAAAAATCCAAGACAACCTGTGTCCTTGGTACTCCATTTGCGGCATAAAGATGGCTCGTGGCGTGTAATGGAATGTACCGTAAATAATCTTCTCAATGATCCTAATGTGAACGGTATTGTTGCTAACTACCGTGACATCACCGAGCGCAAGCGAGCGGAGGAGCAACTGAAGGAATCGGAGGAAAGGCTACGTCTCATGTTTGAGTCGGTGACTGACGGGATTGTAGTTGCTGATTTAAAAGGTGTTATCACCGAAGTGAACAGAGGAGTACTGGAGATGTCTGGGTTCAGCTCCAGAGATGAGCTTGTGGGGAAAAGTGCCTTTGAATTTCTTGCCCCCGGCGACTATAAGAAGATAGAGACGGATATGCTGAAAGCTCTAGGGCAGGGGATAATCAAGAATATCGAATATGCTCTCCGCAAAAAAGACGGCTCTGCGTATCTCGTTGAAGTAGGCGGTGGTGTGCTAAAGGATGCATATGGTAATCCGATTGGCTTTATTGGAACCATGAGAGACATCACCGAGCGCATGCAAGCAGAGGAGAGGTTACGCCGTAGCGAAGAGTATTTTCGGGCACTCACCGAAAACTCTTTAGACATAATCTTTGTTGTGGACAAAATAGGAACTATGCTTTACGTGAGTCCCTCTATTGAGCGTTTCAGCGGATATAAGCCAGAGGAACTAATCGGTAGGAGTGCTTTCGAGTTTATTCAGCCAGATGATCTTTCGCGTGCTATTCATGATTTCAATGAAGCAATTCAAACAAAAGATATTGCTATCTATGACATGTTCCGCGTTCGGCATAAAGATGGCTCGGAGCGTGTTCTTGAGGGGCTAGGTACGAATTTTTTAGATAATCCGGTAATCGGCGGCTTTGTTATGAATGTACGCGATGTCACCGAGCGCATGCAGGCAGAAGAGGAATTAAGGAAATACCGGGAGCACCTTGAGGAACTGGTAGAAGAGCGGACAGCTGAACTCACCGCGGTGAACAAGGAACTGGAAGCCTTCGCCTACTCCATCTCACACGACCTGCGTGCTCCGCTGCGGAGTATTAATGGCTTCAGCCACGCACTTTTGGAAGACTGCCAAGATAGGCTGGATGAACAGGGCAAAGATTATCTGCAACGGGTGTGTTCTGCTGTCCAGCGCATGGGAGAACTCATCGATGATTTGCTGGCCCTCTCCCAACTAAGTCGCAGCGAAATGCGCCGAGAGATAGTGAACCTAACAGCACTAGCCCGCGCCATCGCCGACGAGCTTCAGAAGAGGGAGCCTGAACGCCAGGTTGAATTTGTTATCGCACCGGAGTTAGTTACCAATGGGGATGCCAGCCTTATCCAGGTACTCCTAGAGAACCTGCTAGATAATGCCTGGAAGTTTACCAGTAAGCATCCGCGCGCCCGCATAGAATTCGGAGCCTTGCCAGAGATGGGTGGCAAAACAGTTTATTTCGTGCGTGATGATGGTGTCGGCTTTGACATGGCTTATGCCAACAAACTGTTTCAGCCTTTTCAACGCCTGCACACGAGTACCGACTATTCAGGCACTGGCATTGGGTTGGCTACGGTGCAGCGCATCGTTAATCGCCACGGCGGTCGAGTTTGGGCTGAAGCTGCAGTGGAGCGAGGCGCCACATTTTACTTCACACTTTAGCCTGACTACCAAAGGAGGCACGATATGGAGAAAGGAAACATCCTACTGGTAGAAGACAATCCCGACGACGTAGAGTTGACCTTGCGCGCCCTCGAGAAGGGCAGGATTATGAACAAAGTAGTAGTGGCACGCGATGGGGTTGAAGCGCTGGATTATCTTTTTGGCACCGGCATCTACGCCGGTCGTGACACGAGCCTTATGCCAGCAGTCATACTGCTGGATTTGAAGCTACCCAAGGTAGATGGGATTGAAGTATTGCGAAGACTGCGCGCCAACGAACAGACAAAGCTCCTTCCCGTGGTTATTCTCACTTCCTCAAAAGAGGAAAAAGACCTGATCAATGGCTACAAATTTGGCGCCAATAGTTATGTTCGCAAACCGGTGGACTTTACCCAATTCGCTGAAGCAGTGAGGCAACTAGGGCTTTACTGGGTCATTTTGAACGAACCGCCGCCGAGCCCAAGGAGGTAAGAAAGTGAACACACCGCTTCGTGTCTTGATTGTCGAGGATTCGCCAGATGACGCCTTGATGATTTTGCGTGAACTCCGGCGTGACGGCTACGATGTTACCTACGAACAGGTTGATACAGCCGAAGCCATGGCTGCCGCACTCGATAAACAGATTTGGGATATCATTCTCTCTGACCATGTCATGCCACAATTCAATAGCCTTGCCGCGTTGAAGTTATTGCAAGAAAAGGGGCTTGACCTGCCCTTCATCATCGTATCAGGCATGATCGGCGAGGAGACTGCGACTGAGGCCATGAAAGCCGGCGCCCATGACTACATTATGAAAAACAATCTTAGGCGCCTTGTGCCCGCTATTAGGCGTGAGTTGGGCGAAACCAGGGTAAGGAGAGCGCACAAGCAGGCTGAGGAAGCACTCAGAGAGAGTGAGCAAAAATATAGAGAGTTGGCCGATTTGTTGCCCCAGATTGTCTTTGAACTTGATGACAGGGGCTATTTCACTTATGCCAACCATTATGGACTGGAATCTTCCGGCTACACCATGCAGGATCTGGAAAAGGGGATCAATGCCATTCAGGTTTTTGTTCCTGAGGATCGAGACCGAGTTAAAGAGAATATGCTAAAGGTGCTGAGGGGAGCAACGTCGGGGCCAACTGAATACATGGCGCTGAGAAAAGACGGTAGCACCTTCCCTGTTATCGTGTATTCCAGTCCTGTTGTTCGAGAAAATAAGATTGTGGGGTTAAGAGGGATAGCCGTAGATATCACCGAACGCAAGCGAATGGAGGAGCAACTGGCTGAGTCGGCGGAAAGGCTACGTCTCGTGTTTGAATCAGTGGCTGACGGAATTGCCGTCACTGATTTGAATGGTGTTATTTTCCAAGTGAATAGAAAAACACTGGAGACGTTTGGGTTCATCTCCAGCGAAGAGGTCCTGGGGAAAACTGCCTTTGAGTTTATTGCCCCCGGCGACCATGAGAAAGCAGCAACGAATATGCTGAAAACTCTGGAGCAGGGAACAATCGAGAATATCGAATACACTTTTCGCAAGAAAGATGGCTCTGAGTTCCCCGGTGAATCAGGCGGTAGTGTGCTAAAGGATGCTTCTGGCAATCCGATTGGCTTTGTTGCCGTTCTGAGAGATATCACCGAACGCAAGCGAATGCAGGAGCAACTGAAGGAGTCAGCGGAAAGGCTACACCTCATGTTTGAGTCAGCGGCTGATGGAATTGCCGTTACTGATTTAACCGGCATTATTACCCGAGTGAATAGGAAAATACTGGAAATGTTTGGGTTCAGCTCCGAAGAAGAGGTGCTGGGGAAAAACCTCTTTGAATTTATCGCTCCTTACCAACATGAGAAGGCAACAATGAATATGCGGAGAGCCATGGAGCAGGAAAAACTTGAGGATATCGAATACGCTCTCTTCAGAAAAGACGGTTCCGGGTTCTTTGCTGAAGTAAACGGTAGTATGCTAAAGGATACTTATGGCAAGTCGATTGGTTTTATTGCACTCATCAGGGATATTACCGAGCGTAGGCGAATGCAGGAGCAGCTACAGGAATCGGAGGAAAAACTTCGTCTCATATTTAATTCTGCAAGTGAGGGAATTACGACCACCGATCTCAAAGGGACTATCACAGAGACGAACGAAGCTACCCTTCACATGCATGGCTTTGATATGAAGGATGAAGTCATCGGTCGAAGTGCCTTTGACCTTATAGCCGAGAAAGACCACGCCAGGGCTATGGAGAACCTCAAACAAACGCTAGAGAAAAGCTTTGTGAAAAACCTTGAATACACCTTATTGACCAAGAATAGGCAAGAATTTGATGGCGAGCTAAGTGCTGCTCTCCTCACCGATGCGTCTGGCAAACCCCTAGGATTTGTGGCTATTACCAGAGATATTACCGAGCGCAAGCAGGCTAAGGAGGCACTGGAACAGAGTTTAAACAAGTTACGAAGAACCATAGATGGGACCATACAAGCTATAGCTTTGATAACCGAAATGAGAGACCCCTACACATCCGGTCATCAACGGCGGGTGGCTAAACTTGCCTGCGCTATAGCCGAAGAAATAGGTTTGTCAAAAGAGCAGATTGAGACAATCCATGTAGCTGGGACTCTTCACGATATTGGCAAGGTGTATTTGCCCGCTGAAATTCTTAGCAAGCCCGGTAGATTGAACGATATAGAAATGGAGCTAATCAAGACTCATCCTCAGGTCAGTCGTGAGATATTGAAGACGATAGAGTTCCCCTGGGCGGTTTGCCCTATCGTGCTTCAACACCACGAAAGGATAGATGGCTCTGGCTATCCTTCAGGTCTATCGGGGGAAAACATCACCCTGGAAGCCCGAATCTTGGGGGTGGCTGATGTAGTTGAAGCTATGGCTTCTCACCGACCTTACCGACCAGCTCTAGGTATAGATAAAGCCCTGGAGGAAATCTCCCGGAATAAGGGTATCCTTTACGATGCCGAGGTCGTGGACGCTTGCTTGAGGCTCTTTAACCAAAAAGGGTTTAAGTTCGA
>CAZUZX010000052.1:0-6187 GCA_964624525.1 uncultured Dehalococcoidia bacterium
CAAACAGAGGTTTGGCATCAGGGTGAGGTCGATAGCGGATGTTAGCTCTTCGGGCTTGGAAATCAGTACAGTCGCTCAAACTACTGACCTCGAGCCACTCCTGGCAACCAGGAGCCCACATTTCAATATCGTAGGTTTTTTGTGCCGCAAAGCCAAGGGCACCAGTACAAAGCTCTACGACTCGATAAGGGATGCCCAGTCTTTGACAGACGTCTTCGGCATCTCGCACCATCTTTTCTAACTCTTCGATAGACTTGTTGGGCTCAGTGAACTTGTAAAGCTCCACCTTATCAAATTGATGTCCTCGCTTGAGCCCTCTCGTATCTTTGCCGGCAGCCATCTTCTCACGGCGAAAGCAGGCAGAATAAGCTACATAGTAAAGGGGCAGAGTGCCGGGCTCAAGAATCTCTTCGCGGTGAAGGTTGGTCAGCGGTACTTCAGCCGTAGGGATGAACCAGAAATCATCCTCCGCATCATGATAAAGGTTATCAGCAAATTTAGGTAGATTGGCTGAGCCTACCATACAGTCCTGCTTGACCATATAAGGAGGATAAATCTCAGTATAGCCATGCTCCCGGACATGAAGGTCTAACATAAAAGTGATTAGTGACCGCTGAAGAAGTGCCCCCGCTCCTTTGAGCACATAGAAACGAGTACCACTGAGTTTAACCCCTCGAGAGAAGTCAATGATACCCAGTGCTTCGCCTAGGTCCCAGTGAGGAAGAGGAGAAAAATCGAACTGGCGAGGTTCACCCCAAGTACGCACTTCTCGATTGTCACTTTCATCCTTGCCTACAGGGATACTGGGGTGGGGGATATTAGGTATTTGCAAGAGAAGGTCTTGTAGCTGCTCCTCTATTTCGTTGACCTTGCTTTGCAGGGAATCAATCTTATCCCTCATCTGCCGCAACTCGACAAGCCTGAATCTCGCTCCGACATCTTTAAAACTTTGCCTTTCTGATTCTGGGAGGCGAGCAATCTCTTTACTTTCCATTTTCTGCTGTGCTCTCAGCGTTTCTACCTGTTGTAACAGCTTACGGCGCTGCTCATCTAAGGTGAGGATTTCATCAAGTGGTGCACTAATATCATGACGCTTCTCTAAGGCTTCTCGAACTAACTCGGGATGTTGACGAATAAGCTGAATACTAATCATGTATTAAACCTCTTTTGTCTTTAGCTGAGGGAAAAGGATTACCTCTCGGATAGACTGCTGATTGGTGAGAAGCATGACCAAGCGGTCAATTCCCACCCCTAAGCCACCAGTGGGGGGCATACCATATTCTAAGGCAAGGATAAAATCGGCTTGGTAGCGCTCTGCCTCTTCATCGCCAAAGTGGGTTCGCCATTCTTCCTGAGTAACAAAGCGGTTCGTCTGCTCTTCTGGGTCATTAAGCTCGGTGAAGGCGTTCGCGATTTCCATACCTCCAGCAAAAGCTTCAAACCGCTCCACCAATTTTTTATTATCGGGCTTTCTCTTCGCCAGCGGGGTAGTTTCCACGGGATAGTCCAGCACAAAAGTAGGTTGAATAAGCCCCGGCTCGACAAAGGTGGAAACCAGTTTATCCACAAGATAGGCAGGGCTGAGGGTCTCCTCCAGTTCCATCCCTTTTGACTGCATGGCATCACGCAGCTTTTGGGCACCCTCTTCAAGACATTCCTCAATATCAATGCCACATCTTTGAAGAATAGCATCTCGCAGTGTGATGCGCTGCCAAGGTGGGGTGAAGTCGAGAGTATCCTCGCCAAAACTAACCTTAGTGGTGCGGAAAACCTCCTGGGCTACATGGGATACCATTTCCTCCGTCAGTTTCATCATATCATGGTAATCAGCATAAGCCTGGTAGCTTTCCAGCATAGTGAACTCCGGGTTATGCCTGGTGGAAATGCCCTCGTTGCGGAAGATACGCCCTATCTCGTAGACCTTATCAAAGCCACCGACAATAAGTCGCTTGAGGTAAAGTTCTGTGGCAATGCGCAGGTATAGGTCTTGGTCAAGAGCTTGATGATGGGTGATGAAAGGGCGAGCCCGGGCTCCCCCCGCCAGAGGATGAAGCACTGGAGTTTCTACTTCAATGAAACCTCGGCTATCCAAAAAGCGCCGCATAGCGGTGATAACCCGGCTACGCACGAGGAATATATCCTTGGCAGATTGATTGGAGATAAGGTCAAGGTAGCGCTGGCGATAGCGCTTCTCGACATCAACCAGCCCATGCCATTTCTCCGGCAAAGGCTGGAGCGACTTAGCCAGTAGAACAAGTTCGGACACCTTTAGAGTTATCTCGCCACTTTTAGTCTTGAAGAGTTGCCCCGTGACACCGATAAAATCCCCGAGGTCGAAATCCTGGATTTGCTGATATTTTTCTTTTCCCAGTTCATCGCTACGAAAGTAGGTTTGGATTTTTCCTGAGCCATCACGAAGGTCAATAAAGGTAGCCTTTCCCATATCTCGAATAGCTACGATGCGACCCGCAAGCCTCATCTCCAAGGCAACTTCGCCTTGCTCAAATAAGGCTATCGCTTCTTGAGTAGTGTGGGTACGACGATAGCGATTGGGGTAGGGGTTGATGTCTCGGGCGCGAAGCCTTCGTAATTTATCGAGACGCTGTTGGGCTATACTGTCTAATCTAGCAGTCATCTTCCTTCAAAATGTAGCCTTATTGTAAGTCATCCTTTCCATAAGTGCAAAGGTGGGAGATTGTTTATTTGTCATTGCGAGGGGTGTGAACCCCGAAGCAATCTCTGAGATTGCCACGCTTCGCTCGCAATGACATAGAGTAGCGCAGACCTTTAGGTCTGCCCTTGAGCAGGTCTAAAGACCTGCGCTACGAATTAAGGTGAGTCTGATGAATCAGGCAACTACAAGAATTTGGTGGTGTTTGAGACTTCCCAGGATAGTTAAAACCGAACGGGGAATCAACATTAGACATTCCTTGCTAGGCAAAGTTGACCTAAGGTAAAAGCCCTAGTATAGTGGGATAAATAATGACATAATATAGAGATAAATGGGTAAGTGGGTTATTGCAGGCAGGCTTATTGGCGTAGGGTGGTTTATTGGTATATCGATTGCTGGCGGGATAATAGGCGGGGTTTACCTTGACAGGTGGCTAGAGACTTCGGTAATATTCACTCTGGTTGGTCTTTTCGTCGGGCTGGTGGTGGCTTTTTGGGGAACCTATCGTATGATATCTCCACTAATGAGAGAGCAACAGGGCAAAGACAGGGAGAGTAATTAGTGTCCCAGCTTGGTTGCTCTACTCGGATATTAGTTATTGCTATTATTATTGTCCTCATACTTACCCTAGTCAGTTTCATCACCGGCGCTATTGGATCCAAATTAGTGCAGATAGAAGCCTTGCGTTCTCTTAGCGTTTCCAGCCCCCATGTTGAACTTCCCGCTGAACCTGTAACCAAGCCCCTTTTCTCCCTAGGACCCCTTGGTGAGTTCTATATCAATAATACCTATATTGCCTCTTGGCTTACCATTATTGTATTAGTCGGCTTTTTCTATGTCGCCACTCGCAAGGCGAAGATTATCCCGGGCAGACTGCAGAGTTTGGCAGAAGGCATTGTAGAGACCCTTTTGAACTTTGTGGAAGATGCCGCCGGGAAGGAGAATGGGCGCCGCTTCTTCCCAATAGTAGCCACCATCTTTCTCTTTGTCATCATGAATGCTTATCTAGCTCTCTTGCCTTTCTTTGGGCCAGGCATAGTACGCACTGAGCATGAGGAAGTACTTGCTTCTACAAGTGGCGTGGTGGCAAGTGTGAAAGTTGAAGAGGGGGCTAGAGTCGAAGAAGGAGAAGTTATCTACATCCTTGACACCGGCGAGGAGGTAGAAGCTCCTATAAATGGTGCAGTAGAGGCTCTTCTGCCCGTAGGCGCCTCGGTTACAGCCGGCGAGTCAGTAGTCACGGTCAAAAATCAATGGCCCCTCTTTCGTAGCGCCAATACAGACCTTAATATGCCCCTTGCCTTTGCCCTAATGGCGGTTATCTTTGTAGAGTATTGGGGGATGCGGGCTCTGGGAACAACCCGTTATCTGACCACGGTCTTCTTCAACTTCGCTTCACTGTTTCGAAGCCTGGGGCAGTTATTCCGGGGCAAAGTTCGCGATGCCTTTGGCGGGCTGGTCACCGGAATTATCGAGGTATTTGTCGGCTTTTTAGAGCTGCTCAGCCACGGGGTGCGTATTATCAGCTTCACCTTTCGTCTCTTTGGCAACATGACCGCTGGTGAGATACTGCTTTTGGTGGTGGTTTTCCTTGTCCCCTGGATAGTGGCTATTCCCTTCTATGGGCTGGAGTTGCTTATTGGCTTTGTTCAGGCTCTTATCTTTGCTGGGCTAACCCTGGTCTTTGCTATCATCGCTGTGACGCCTCACGGCGAGGAGGAGCATACATGAAGCTATGAATAGGGGGTAGATTACAGGAAAAGGCATTTGTTTTGAGCAATAGTAACTTGGTCGATACTATAATAAAGAAAGGAGGAAACGAATGGATCCAGCTGCAATGAAGATGCTTGCCGTAGGCTTAGCAGCCGGATTAGGTTTTCTAGGTCCGGGGCTAGGAATCGGGATTATCGGGTATTCAGCCATGCAGGCGCTAGGGCGCAATCCTGAGGCTAGAGGTACCATTATGACTAATATGATCCTGGTCACCGCCTTCGCGGAAGCCATCGGGATTTATGCCTTAATCGTCGCAATTATTCTGGCTATGGTAGCATGAAGAGACTGATAGAGGATGACCATGGGAGATAATGGCTTACCACTTTTCATCGCAGTTATAATTTCAGCAGGTATAGTCGGTGCCATTATTGTGGCCGCAGCAATCGTTGCCGCAGTTCTCATAAAAGCAGTGGCCTAAGCACCTTTGGCCGGCTTACATCATAGACCTTTGGGTATTGTGAAAAGTGCGGTGACGGTGAAAGTGTTTACCTGCCGAATCAACTAGGGAGATCAAAGTGGAGAAACTTGGTATTAATCTACCGAGCCTGATAGCTTTTATTATAAATTTTGTCATTTTGCTTGCCCTTCTGATAATAGTTGCCTATAGACCTATTGTCCGGATGCTTGATGAGCGCTCGGCTAAGATTAGGGAGAGTATGGATCAAGCGGAGCGTATCAAGCAAGAGTCAGCTCGGGCTACGGAGACAATTAAAGCCCAGTTAGAAGCTGGTCGCAAGGAGGGACAAGCCATTGTGGCTCAGGCATCACAAATAGGGGAGCGTCTCAAGGAAGAGGCGCGAGCTGAAGCAAGACAGCAAGCAGAGTCCCTTATTGCTAAAGCTCGCCTAGAAATTGAGCGGGAGAGACAAGAGGGCTTTGACCAGCTACGCCAGGAATTTGTTGATTTAGCCATACTGGCTGCTGAGAAGGTAATTAATCAATCTCTGGATAAGAAAGCACATCAGCGGCTAATTGAAGAGGTACTGGAGGAGGGCACGAGACCAAAGAAGTAGGAAACTGGGGACACAGAACGAGGATGTTTAATGTCATTGCGAGGCGTAGCCGAAGCAAACTCGGGGGACGAAATTCCTCGCTTATGCTCAGAACAAGCTCTGCAATCTTAAGAACAATTGTGAGATTGATTCCCCTGATGAATCGGGGTCGCAATGACAATGTGAGTTGCTAAATGCTCTCGTTCATCCCTTGTTCCTGTTATTAAGGGGAAGATATGGCTAGAGCCGCTTCAGCAAGGCGACATGCGCAAGCAGTATTTCAGATTGCCCTAGAAAGGAAAGAATTGGAGAAGTGGCAGGCTGACCTAGACACTATAGCTAATGCTTTGAAAGACCCTCAGCTAGTGGCTTTATTGGAAAATCCTAAACTACACTTTAGCCAGAAGGAGAGGATTTTACAGAATATACTGGTCAGCATAAGCCCCATAGCGATGAACCTCGTCTACCTCCTGGTGGCTAAAAATCGCTTGCGGATAGTGGAAGAATTAGTCACCGAATATAATCGTCTAGTAAATGCTCATTATGGGAGGGAGACTGCCGAGATTGTTACCGCTGTCCTCCTCAGTAATGAAGAAAGGGAAAGACTTCAAAAAAGGCTAGCGGCAGTAACTGGTAAAGAGTTGGTGCTTGCCGCCCAGGTTGACCCCAATATTATAGGGGGGGTGGTAGCTAAGGTGGGGGATAAGCTTATTGATGGTAGTGTCCGCACCAGACTTCAGGAATTAAGAAA
>CAZUZX010000052.1:6287-7715 GCA_964624525.1 uncultured Dehalococcoidia bacterium
GGAGGTGAGATAAATGGTAACCAGAGCTCAGGATATTGCCTCTATCATTAAACAACAAATTGAGCAATTTGGCACTACAGTAACTATGGTAGATGTGGGCACGGTGGTTGAGGTAGCCGATGGGCTGGCTCATATTCACGGGTTAGGTGGTGTCAGGTATAACGAGCTACTCCAATTTCCCAAGGGTATTATGGGAATAGCTCTTAATCTGGAAGAGGATAGTGTGGGGGCAGTTGTCCTTGGCGATTGCTCTGAGATTAAGGAGGGTGATGAAGTCCGCTGCACTGGACGTATCCTACAGGTGCCGGTAGGCGAAGGTCTCATTGGACGGGTAATTGACCCTCTGGGGCAACCCTTAGACGGCAAGGGTCCTGTCAAGTGGGAGAAGACCCGTCCTCTGGAGAGAGTGGCTCCAAATGTAGTTCTGCGTGAACCAGTAAGAGTGCCGGTACACACCGGAATTAAGGCTATAGATAGTATGATCCCCATCGGGCGAGGGCAGCGTGAGCTGATTATCGGTGACCGCTCCACCGGGAAATCGGCTATCTGTGTTGATACCATCATCAGTCAGAAGGGTGGGAATTTAATCTGTATTTATGCCGCTATTGGGCAGAAAACCTCTAAGGTAGCCCAGACGGTAGCTACCCTGGAGTCTTACGGGGCTATGGAGCACACTATAGTGGTTTCCGCTACTGCCTCTGACCCAGCTCCTTTACAGTATCTTTGTCCTTACGCTGCTTGTGCTATAGGAGAAGAGTTTATGGAGCAGGGAAAGGATGCTCTCGTCATTTATGATGACCTTTACAAACATGCCTGGGCATATCGTCAAATCTCACTACTGCTGCGTCGTCCCCCAGGGCGTGAAGCCTATCCTGGGGATGTTTTCTATCTTCATAGCCGCCTCTTGGAGCGAGCGGCAAAACTTGCTCCTGAGCATGGTGGCGGATCCCTTACCGCTCTACCCATTATCGAGACTCAACTAGGTGACTTAGCTGCCTATATCCCCACCAATGTTATTTCCATCACTGACGGTCAGATTTATCTGGAGACAGACCTTTTCAATGCCGGCATCCGTCCGGCCATAAATGTCGGGCTTTCCGTATCAAGGGTGGGCGGGAATGCCCAAACAAAGGCAATGAGGAAAGTAGCCGGGAGGTTAAGGCTGGAGCTAGCTCAATATCGAGAGCTAGCCGCCTTTGCTCAATTTGGTACCACTGACCTTGATAAAGTAACCAAGACACAACTAGAGCGAGGGCAAAGGATCACTGAAATCCTAAAGCAGCCTCAATATGTGCCTATGGCTCTGGTGCAGGAGGTACCTATCCTCTATGCCGTCATCAATGGCTATTTAGATGATGTGCCTATGGCTAAAATAGCCGCTTTCGAAAGTGCTTTTCACAAGTTTATGGAGACCAATCATCCTGAGAT
>CAZUZX010000053.1:0-7683 GCA_964624525.1 uncultured Dehalococcoidia bacterium
TTTTTGCCTAAAAGACCATATTCCTCGGCTTGACTGATAGCAATGCTGACATTTTCTACTGCCAGGGGATATTCTTGGCGTACATAAATAAACCCCTCATGGGAACCAATAGCGTAAGCCCCGATAATCAATCCCTCAAGCACACTATGGGGGTTCCCCTCCATAAGAGCTCTATCCATAAAAGCCCCGGGGTCTCCCTCATCACAGTTGACGATTACATATTTAGGTTCCCCGGGAGCGTTACGGGTAGTCTCCCATTTTCTTCCCGCCGGGAATCCACCTCCACCTCTACCGCGAAGATTAGCCCTTTTAACATCCTCCAATACCTGCTCCGGGGTCATTTGGAAGAGAGCTTTGGCTAGAGCCGAATAGCCCCTAAGGGCAAGGTAATCATCAATATTTTGGGGATCAATCCTAGTATTATTGCCAAGTAGAAGTCGTAGTTGATTTTTATAAAAGGGTATATCCTGAACATGAATTGCCTTTTCATTAGTGATGGGGTCGTTATAAAGCAATCGATCGACTATTTTCTTTCCAATGATGGTTTGCAATACAATTTCAGCCACATCTTCTGGCATCACTTGGAGATAACAAATCTCCTCGGGATAAATAACAACTATAGTGCCCTTCTCACAAAAGCCGGGGCACCCTGTCTCTTTAATATCTGCTTTACCTTCTAAGCCTTGCCTTTGAATCTCCTGTCTAAAGGCTGCCACGACTTTGCCGCAACCGAGAGCAAGGCAACCGGTTCCAGTACATATAGCAATACAAGGCTTTTTAGGGTCTCTCTTCGATAATATCTCCTGCCTCAGTCTCTCTAATTCGGCAGGCGAATTTATTGGGGACATCCCCCTCCTTCAATCATAATTTTCTAAGACCTCTTTAATTTTAGCTGCAGCCATCTTTCCATGATAATCTTTGTCCACCACCATTACTGGTCCCAGAGCACAACAGCCGAGGCAATTAACCCTTTCCAAGGTGAATTTCCGGTCTAAGGTTGTCTCACCAGCTTTTATACCTAAGAGTTGCTCTACTTTCTCCATAATCTTCTGCCCTCCCCGCACATGGCAAGCAGTTCCCAGGCAGATACTTACCAAGTGTTTCCCCCTTGGCACCAGACTCATCGCCTTATAAAAGCTGGCAATTCGATGTACTTGGCTCACTGGGATATTAAGTCTTTGGCTGATTCGCTTCGATGCCTCTAGAGAGATCCAGTTGTATTCTTGCTGGATATCTAATAGGAGTTGAATTAATACTCCTTCTTCTCCCACGTATTTATCTATGAGCTGGTCTAGTTCACTGGGTTCTATAGTAGCCATACTTTACTTGGAGGATGAAGTACTCTGTCTTTTATGGGAATGGAGGTATTAATATCCCTCTCCAGCTCCTAAAAGGAGCTACCATGAATGAGAAATAGCCTGTGTCGGGCAAGACAGGACACAGGGTAACTCTCTCTTGCCACTCGCTGGCTTACAAGGCATACAGGTATATTTAATCTTCTTGCGCTGCGCTTCTGTTACCACCACTATCATGCCCCCCTCTATAGGATCGTAAGGGTTAGACACCACTTCCAAGACAGCGTAAGGGCAAGCCTCCACACACTTCCCGCAGCCATCACATTTGTCGGTATCAACACTAATAAGATATGTTCCTGAGCCATCTCTGTAGCCATAGTTAGCAATCATTTTTCACCCTTTGCGAGACTTTTCTACTATTGCTTTGGCAAAGAGAGCCCCGCCAATTCCACCAGCAATCTGAGGGTCAATCTCTGCCCACTTAAGAGCTTCGAAACCAAGTATCCGCTCTATTCTTTTCACTACACCAATATTTTTAACCTGCCCTCCGGTGATAGCAAATTCCTTCTCAATCCCTAGGCGCATGAGCAATTCAACTATCCGCTCTGCCATTGCTCGACAATAGGCAGCAATAACCTTTTCTGTACTCCATCCCTGGCGCAGTAACCCTAAAGCTTCGGACTTAGCAAAAACGACGCAGGTGCTATTTACTGGCTCTGGTTCCTCCTCAATTTGGAATGACCTTTTACCTATGTCTTGAATGGGCACAGATAGTAAGTCAGCGAATACCTCCATCCCTCGCCCGGTGCCTGCGGCACACTTATCATTCATCAAGAAATTTACTACCCTACCCTTTTCATCACAGCGAATTGCCTTAGCGTCTTGCCCCCCCACATCGAGAATTGTTCTCACTGTAGGACCGTAAATGAAATGTGCCCCCAGTGCATGGCAGGCAATCTCAGTTATCGTCCTCTGAGCCATGGGGACATTAACCCTTCCGTAGCCTGTCCCTACACAATAATGGACATCCTTGAGGGTCATCCCAGTACCCTCTAACGCCCAATTCATCGCTTTGTTAGCACTATCGGGGCTACTGGAGCCAGTCCTCATATTGCTGTAGGCATAGAGCTTGCCATCAACCATGATGACTGCTTGAGTACTTACCGACCCCACATCCACACCAGCAGTTACGACCTTTCCGCCCTTCCAATCAACGTTGGGTGCTGTCCACCTGCCCTCGGGCCATCTCCAGAATTCCTTCCTTTTTTCCTCTACCATTTTTCTATCCCCCTTCTACCCTTTATTTAGTCATGGGTAAGAGCAGCGCCCAAGGCACTAACATATTCTGGTTCCTCGGGCACTATCACCTCAACTCCCAGATTGCGGTTCAACGCATCGACGAAACCCTTATTCCTAGCAACACCGCCGATCAAGATTATATCCTTCTCCACCCCTACCCGGCGCACCATGGAAGCGATTCTATCAGCGATAGCATTATGTATCGCCCGGGAAATATCAGCGCGGGCTGTCTTAGCATGGATTAATGAGACCACCTCAGATTCAGCAAAAATAACGCATTGAGCATTCATGGGGATATTGGCGGTGGATTTAAGGGAAAGCACAGCAAACTCCGCTAAGGGAACCTCTAAAGCTCTGGACATAGCCTCAACAAAAGAACCAGCACCAGCAGCACATTTCTCATTTATGGCAAAGTCCTTAGCATGCCCCTGGGCATCGCAGCGCACTGCTCGACCTTCCTCGGCACCGACATCAATGACCACCCTTGCGGAAGGGAAGAGGAAGTGTCCTCCTTTGGCATTAGCGCTGATTTCGGTAACCTCCCCAGTAACATAGGGAGCCGCCTTTCTGCCCACACCGGTGGCGGTAACATACTTTATATCCGCTATTTTTACCCCTGCCTTTTGTACTGCCTCTTGTAGGGCTTGCTCGGCGGAGGCTTTTTGGTCAAACCCGGTAAGGACAGAACTTCGTGCCAAAACCTCCTTGTCATCCTTTAGAATGACCACCTTGGTATTTTTCGCCCCCATATCTATGCCTGCAGTTAACACACAATCACCCCCTTATCTTTGACAGTCTTTTAGCTCCTTGACCTTCAAGGAAGAAGCGCTTAAGCCTTCCCTTTATGGCAACGGCGCATACCTTCAGCTCTGGGATTTTAGCTATAGGGTCAAGAGCTGGATTAGTAAGCTTGTTTGCCGGCGCCTCAGCATAGTGGAAAGGCATATATACGACCCCAGGCGTAACCTTATCAGTAACCCTAGCTCTGGTTTGTATTTTATCCCTCCTAGAACTTACCTCTACTAGGTCTTTATCCTTTATCCCTAACTTTGCTGCATCCTCTGGATTTATCTCCACAAATCCTTCCGGAAACTCAGCGTTGAGTGTTGGGGATCTCCCAGTCATGCTCCTTGTATGCCACTGGGATATAACTCTGCCAGTGGTAAGGATGAAGGGAAATTCGTCATCTGGATTCTCCGCTGGTTCTTTATAAACTACAGGGTGAAATTTCCCTTTGCCTCGTGTGAATAGTTCGGTGTGCAGGATAGTGGTTCCAGGGTGATCTTCGGTAGGGCAGGGCCATTGCAGCCCTGAAGGTTGATTTAACCTTGCAAAGCTCATTCCGGCGTAGGACGGAGTTACTTTTCTGATCTCTTCAAATATCTGCGCTGGCGATGAAAACGAGAAGCTATTTCCGGCTCCCATTTCTCTGGCTAGCTCACATATTATCTCCCAGTCGGGCTTGCTCTCCCCGATAGGCTCTATTGCTTTTCTCAAAAGTTGCACTCTTCGGTCCGTTCCGGTGACTGTTCCTTCTTTCTCAGCCCAAGAAGCTGCTGGTAAAATGATATTGGCAAACTTTGTGGTTTCTGTTGGGAATATGTCTTGGACTACGAGAAAATCAAGGCTTTTTAGAGCTTGTTCTACATGGTTCATATCAGGTTCCGAGACCATCGGATTTTCGCCCATTATATACATTGCCTTTACTCTGCCTTCTAATGCAGCAGGCATCATCTCCGTTACCGTTAAGCCAACCCGGGAGGGGAGTCCAGCTACACCCCAGGCTTTTGCTATCACACCTCTTACTTTGCTATCAGTTACTGCTTGATATCCGGGGAGAACGTTGGGGAGAGCTCCCATGTCACAGGCACCCTGAACGTTGTTTTGTCCTCTTAAAGGATTTACCCCGGTGCCGGGCCTACCTATATTGCCTGTGAGCATCGCTAGGTTTGCTACCGACAGGACATTATCAGTTCCTGTGGTGTGCTGGGTTATACCCATAGAGTAGATGATGCAGCTCGCCTCAGCTTTAGCGTAAAGCAAAGCTGCTTTCTCAATCTCTTCCCTGGTTACCCCAGTTATTTTCTCAACCTCATCTAAGGAAAGAGCATCTAAAACCTTTTTTAGTTTGTCAAAATCTTCCGTTCTTTTAGAGATAAAGGACTTGTTCTCAAGCCCGTGTTCGAGAATACATTTCATCATTCCATTGATCAAAGCAACATCGCTTCCTGGTTTGTGCTTCAAATGCAGGTCGGCGAACTTGGAGATTTGGATGCGCCTTGGGTCTGCCAGGATAATTTGTGCCCCCTTGCCTTTGGCTTCCATTACCCTTGCCCCAATAAGCGGATGCTGGGACATGGTATCAGAACCTATAATAAAGATGCATTTTGCTTCCTCAATGTCGAGTGCCGAATTAGTCATGGCGCCGCTACCAAAAGCAGCCGCAAGACCGGCAACAGTGGAGGCATGACAAAGTCTAGCACAGTGATCAATGTTATTTGTGCCAATGACCGCCCGGGCAAATCTCTGGAGCAAGTAGTTTTCCTCGTTGGTACACTTAGCCGAAGAAACAAATGCCAAAGCATCAGGACCGTTCTTGTCTCGAATTTCACCCAGTCTCTTAGCCACAAACTTTATGGCTTGTTCCCAGTCTATCTCCCGGAATGAATCCCCATTCCTTATTAACGGTCTTTTTAGCCTATCTTCGTTATAGATAAACTCGTGGGCATTCCATCCCTTGATACAAAGTGAGCCCCCGCTCATAGCGTTTTCCGGCCAGGGCCTTGTCCCCACCACCCTTTCATCCTTAACAACAAGGAGAAGCCCACATCCAACACCGCAATAGGGGCAAATAGTAGGTACAAACCTAACCAAGGTCAACCCCTGTTTTCACCAAATCTTCCTCATTAATCGAGGAGATAGGTGGCAACGAGTTTACATCCAGTCCGGACTCGTATCCAAAAATTGAGCTCAGTTCTTTATACAGCATGTGGTATAGCCGCGAAAGAGGTATCCCCATGGGACAAGCCGCCTCGCACTGCCCGCAATTACAGCAGCTATCCCCAACATGCATGAGTCTAGTGATGTGAAAGAGCCTCTCCGGCGGAATCTCACCTCCTTGTATAAGTGGCTTTTCCGGGCAAAGATTACAAACTTCGCAGTAACAGAGTGGGCAGGAATCTCTGCATCCGTAACATTTAATGCACTTGTCAAGTTGATTGAGCCAATATTTAAGCCTCTCATCGCGATTCATTTTCTTGAGCTCACCAAAGTCCTTCTCTTGCCATCGGGCCGCCCTTTCCTTTATCGCCGTTCTGTCCGATGGAGACTGTTGGCTAGAGATGTTAGCTGCTGCCAAGACTGCCCTCCCCTTTTCTGTATTCGCAGTAACGGAGGATTCTCCATTTGGTTCAATACGGCAGCTCACGTCTGCCATGGTTGGGATAGGATATTCGCACCGGCGACAATTAGGAGAAAGGATTCCCTCATCTAAAGTCTTCAGCTCTCCGTCTATTTCCATCTCGTTTGGAAATATATAGATTTCCTCGTTTTTATTTCTAGTTCTGAGAACTCCGTAGCACTCGATACCGATTATATAGAAGTTGTCCAGATTCACCTGTCGTCTCTTGGCTAGTTCCACCATGGCCCGAGCGTCGCACGGTCGAACTATCATTCCAATCCTCTTATTCTTATCTCCATATAATGCCACCAACTGGGCTAAGCTACAGGGATAGTATGAGACAGTGACAATCTTCTCAACATCTCGCTCGTCAGTGATAAATAATGGAATGATATCCGATGCAGGCGAGTCTCGGCCAAAAGCTACTACCTCGTCCACCAAACCTGCCCGCAGCATGGCGCGAGCAATATCTTGGATCACTTTGCTATAATTCTTCATCTCCGGCTCTTTAGAGGATTGGGGCCAAGGTTCTTTATGAACTGGGTGAAATCCTTCATAACTTCAGCAAAGATGATCCCTTCTGAAGCCGAAACCCACTCAAGTCTTAACCTTTCGGGCTCAATGCCCATGATTTCTAAAACCTTCTTTAACATTATTACTCTTCTTCTAGTGTAGTAATTCCCCATTGCATAGTGGCAATCTCCAATGTGGCAGCCACCGATGAACACTCCATCAACTCCATCAAGGAGCGCTTTCATTACATATGTGGGATTAACCTTAGCGGAGCACATCACCCTTATTACTCGGATGTTAGGCGGATATTGAAACCTACTCACCCCAGCCAAGTCTGCCCCGGCATAACTGCACCAATTACAGAGAAACCCCAATATCTTAGGCTCGAAAGCTTGCCCTTTGCTAATATTCATCAATTATCTCCAAGTCCTCTCGCCTGGTATTAGCCAGTTAAACACAGGCCTTCACCTGGGCTAGTATCTGTTCATCTTTAAAGCCCGCTACCTGGCACGCCCCCGAGGGACAGACAACAGCACAATTTCCACAGCCCTTACAGAGAACCGGATTGACTTCTGAAACCCCGAGCTCTTCATTATAAGAGATAGCACCGAAATAGCAGGCCTGAACGCATAACCCGCATCCTTTGCACTTATCCTTATCTATCTCGGCAACACATCCACTGCTTACCACGGACTCCTTTGAAAGAATAGTTGCAGCCCGGCCAGCAGCTCCGTAAGCTTGGCTAATCGTCTCTGATATATGCTTGGGATAGTGAGCTATCCCACAAAGGAAAACGCCATCTGCAGCGAAGTCAACGGGTCTTAGTTTTACATGGGCTTCTAGGAAGAACCCATCCGGGTTCAAAGGTACCTTGAATAATCGGGATATTTCATTATTCGTTGCTGAAGGAATAACGGCAGCAGCTAAAGCGAGTAAATCGGTATCTAGAGAAAGCCTCTTACCTAAAATAGGATCGGTCACGGTAACCCTTAAGGTACGCTGACCTCCCTCTTCAACAGCTTCCACATGGGGTTTGTCATCCGGCTCATAGCGGATGAACTTCACCTCCCGGTTCGCCGCTTCTCGGTAATAATCTTCTTTAAACCCATAAGTTCTCATATCTCGATAGATAATGTAGATATCCATCTGGGGGTTTATCTCTTTTAGTTTCAAAGC
>CAZUZX010000054.1:0-3627 GCA_964624525.1 uncultured Dehalococcoidia bacterium
GACAAGCGATGCAAATATACCTCCGAAACAAAGAGCAGCAAAAATGGTGAACGCTTTTGATAGTTGTTGATTGCCTGAATAAAATAAGGGTCGGGTAAAACGAGATTATGTGAAAAGCCCTCCCGCGAGCTAAATTTTATTCCTTAATCTCGCCTTTTAACCACTCAAAATATTTTTCGTTCGAGCTTACCGGAATTTTTACAATACAAGGAATTGAATAAGGATGAATTTTCTCCACTTCCCTTTTAACCTTTTCAAAATTTTCGTCTGTTGTTTTGGCAATTAGAACAAACTCACTTTCATCGGCAATTTTGTCTTCCCACCAATATAAACTGCTTATGGGAAATATATTGGCGCAAGCTATTAACCTCTTTTCGAGTAAATGTTTGGCTATTTCGGTGGCTTTCTCTTGTGATGGGTTCGTTATATAGATAAAAACAAAGTTGTTCATAATAGTTGGGTTAGAACCCTTTATCTTATTTCTAAGTCAGGGTAACGCGCACACTATCAAAATAATATGTCCGATATGTTTCCCAGGTTCCCCAGATGCCGATAACAACATATAGCCTACCATCTTCACCTGATTGCGTGGTGAATTCGTATTTCTTGTTTAGCCATTTATAGCCCAAGTCCGAGCTGTCGCCGTTGCCAGTGTGGTCTTTGTTATTATTATAAATATCAACGAGATCGTCTCCCGTTTGTGGCGGATTTTGTTGGACACCGGTTATAATCTTGAAAAGATTAAAATTACCGAAATCAGCGGAGGCAAAGGCATATTCCACAGTTACCCGATAAGTATGGTTGGATTCCACTATAAATGGTCTTTCCATCCAGATTTTCCCGGCGTCATTGAGATTATCCAGAGCGAATTTCACTGAAGTGTTTCCATCTTTTGCTCTCTCTTGACTTCGGGTAATGGTCCAATATATGGTGCTATCGTCTAGCTCCAAATCCGTCCCGTTTACGTTCCACCCTTCCATATCGTGTTCGAAGGAAAAGAAGCTCACCTGCTTTTCGGCACATCCACTAAATAGGAAGAGTACAGCAATTAAAATTAATAGACATGGAATGTGCCTCATTACTCTACGGCACCTAGAACTATGTCAGCCTTACGCCACACTCAGTTTAGAAGTGCAGTGCGGGCAAACTATTGCTTTGATTGGAATGGTAGAAAAACAATATTGGCACTCCTTAGTCGTTGGCAGGGCTGGCGGAACTTCCTTTTGCCGCCTGAGCCTGTTTATATAGCGGACGAGAAGAAAAACAGCAAAGGCGACTATGATGAAGCTAATGATCGTATTCACGAACATACCGTAGTTGACCGTGACCGCACCAGCCGCCTGAGCATCAGCAAGGGAAGCATACGGTCCAGCGACCGTTTCACCATCACTCAGAACTAGAAAAAGGTTAGAGAAATCAACCCTGCCCAATAGCAAGCCGATGGGCGGCATAATCATATCGCGGACGAGTGAGCTGACGATGGTGCCGAAAGCGGCACCAATTATGATGCCAACCGCCATATCAATCACATTGCCCCGTAGAGCAAACTCTTTAAACTCTTTGAGCATTTTTCAACTCTCCTTTCGACCCGGATTCCCATGTTGCAAGAGTGGTTTCGGTACAAATGAAGTTATGAAGCAATTTAAAAGCTTCAGCCACTTTGCTGTGTTGAGTGAAATTGCCCAAAGCCCGCTTCGTCTAGGCTGTTTCATTCGGTTTGACCCCATAAACTTTTATGCTTATAACCGAACTCGCAACCTTTTTTACTTTTTCAGGTGGTATTTCCAAATTCTCGATGATCGCTTTTGCAGTCGGATCATTAGCCATACACTCGATAGGGAAAGATATCTCATCAATTATCCTGACCTCTTGAAATCCTGCCTCCTTTATCGTTTCTATGTATTCGTCTCTCATCATTGCTCCAGAAAGACAACCAATATATGCCTCAATAGAGTTCTTTATGAAATCCGGAAGTTCCTTCAACAAGACTATATCTGAAATCATTAGCCTACCACCTGGTTTTAGAACCCGGAACGATTCCATGAAGACCTTTCTTTTGTCAGGCGAAAGGTTGATCACACAATTTGAGATGACTACATCAGCAGAGTTATCCGCAACGGGTAGATTTTCAATCTCTCCAAGCCTGAACTCTACATTTCCGTAGTTGCCTTTCTTGGCGTTCGCTCTTGCCTTTTCAACCATCTCTGTTGTCATATCTACACCGATAACTCTTCCGTTCTTACCAACTTTGCTAGCCGCAAGAAAACAATCGAATCCCGCACCTGAACCAAGATCAAGAACTGTTTCGCCTTCTCTTAAAGACGCCAGAGCAACAGGATTCCCACAGCCAAGGCCTAAATTTGCACCTTCAGGAACTGCTTCAAGTTCTTCTGCAGTATATCCTATCTTCTTACTAATATCCTGGGCTAAATCGGTACTTCCACAGCACGAATTCACCGGAACACAACAGGAACTATCCTGTTTCGCAATTTTGGCATAGCCATCTTTTACTACTTTCTTTATTTCTTCTTTCCTCATTTTCAGTCATCTCCAGAGTTACTTGCTTTCATCATTGTCATCATGCCTTTTATTAAATTTTAGCATTTCCTCCTCAGGCTGTGAACACCCTCAGTGCCTGAAGTGCCTCACCCCAGTGAAGACCATAGCGATGTTATACTTGTTGGCCATGTCAATGGCGTCTTGGTCTCTTACTGAACCGCCGGGTTGAATTATGGCGGTAACCCCTCCCTTGGCAGCCAGCTCCACCCCGTCGGCAAAGGGGAAGAAGGCATCAGAACCGACAACAGCACCCTTGGCATTTTCCCCGGCTCTCTTTAATGCCAGTTCCACGCTGACTACCCGACTCGGTTGTCCTGCTCCCATTCCCAGAAGAGCGTTGTCCTTGGCAATCACAATGGCGTTGGACTTAATCAGCTTCACGGCTCGCCAGGCAAACCACAGGTCTTGCTTTTCCTTTGCTGTTGGTTCCCGCTTGGTTACGGTTCGCGGGTTAAACTCTTTCTCGGAGACAAAGTCTGGAGTCTGTACTAGAAGACCGCCCCGAACACGGCGGATATCGAGGGAGAACGCATCAACTACGGGTGAGAGTTTTTCAACTCCCAGAGCAATAATCCTCATGTCTTTCTTGCGCTTGAGCAGAGCAAGTGCCTCTTCCTCATATTGAGGTGCAATGATGGCATCAAAGTGGGTCTTATCAATCTCCTTAGCTGTGGCTAAGTTGATGGTTCTATTGGAAGCTACTATCCCTCCAAAGGCAGCTACGGGGTCTCCAGCCAGAGCCCGCCGATAGGCTTCTGCCAGGTCATTGTGGCTAGCAAGTCCACAAGGGTTATTATGCTTGATAATGGCAATAGTAGGATCAGGAAAATCTATGACGGCATTCATCGCCGCATCCAGATCTAAGATATTATTGTAGGAGAGCTCTTTACCTCCAAGCTGGGTGGCTGAAGCTAGGCTAGGTCCAGAGCTTCTGGGCTTTTCTTCAATATAGAAAGCAGCCTGCTGGTGTGGATTTTCCCCATAGGTCAAGTTGGACTGTTTTCTCAAGGCAATGGTCATCTCTGCGGGAAAACGCTCTTCGTCACCGCGAAGATATTGAGCAATCGC
>CAZUZX010000054.1:3727-7551 GCA_964624525.1 uncultured Dehalococcoidia bacterium
TGGACTGCGGGATGTAGCGTCTTTACCCGTCCATCGAGGATTTCGGGGAAGTGAGTAAGGTCGGAGATGCTACGCACTGCTATCCCAGCTTCTTCTAGGGCTTTCTTAGTGCCACCGGTGCTATAGATTTCAACCCCCAGTTCTGATAATCCTCGGGTAAAATCCACCAATCCTCTTTTATCCCAAACACTTACAATAGCACGCATAAGTTCCTCCTATAAAGCCAGATTATGCATTAAAATATCTGATTGCTTCGCTAAAACAAACATCACACAGGGACAGGTTTTTAAAACCTTTCTCCTTAACTATGCTAAAAGACCTTTCTACATTTAGGGCAGCGGCTCTGGTCTTTGCGTATCATCCAATAAATTGTCCACGCTAGCCCTGGCAACATGCCAAGTAGGTACAACCAGCATCCGGGGTGAAATTTCGCGGCACTTGGGAACTGCTCGGCTTCACCCTCAAAGCCACACTTTGGACAAGTTAATTTTGCCATAGAACCTCCCTTTTCTAGCTAATGAAAAGTTCTATTTCAAGCTATAACTACCCTCTTTTTGCCCTTCTGCTCGATTACTTCGCCAACAAGCTGTGCTTCTGGTATCAACTTAACTATTTTATCTACATTCTGTGGTGAGCAGATGACCACCATTCCTAATCCCATATTAAACACGCGATACATCTCGGTTAGGGCGATTTTGCCCTTTTGTTGAATAAGGTGAAAAATCGGGGGGGTAGACCAAGAGCTAGTATGGAAACAAGCGGCTAAGCCTGGAGGCAACACCCGAGGCACATTACCTATTAACCCTCCTCCGGTGATATGAGCTATACCTTTAACCAAGGGCAAGGCAGGCTTGAGTTGCCAATAGTAGCAGCGATGGGGCTCAAGTAACTCCTCACCCAGGGTTCGTCTCAGTTCAGGGTAGAAAACGTTTAAGGCTGAAGGTTCATCCCCAAATAACTTTCGGACTAAGGAATAGCCATTGGTATGCAAACCACTGGAGGGCAGTCCAAGGATAGTATCCCCGACCATAATTGATTTCTGGTCGAGGAGGTTGCTCCTTTCCACCACTCCCACAATAAAACCTACTAGGTCGTAGTCTTCCCCAGCGTAAACACCAGGCATCTCAGCTGTCTCACCACCAATAAGGGCACAACCTACCGCTCGGCAAGCAGTGGCTATTCCTTTGACTATGCCTTCCACTCTTTCTGGGATAAGCTTACCCATAGCAATATAATCGAGGAAAAAGAGCGGCTCAGCCCCACAGGTGAAGATGTCATTAGCACAATGATTGACTAGATCAATACCCACGGTATCATACTTTCTCAGGGCAGAGGCAATCTTTAGCTTAGTCCCTACCCCATCTGTACTGGAAACAAGAACCGGCTCACGATAACCTTTGAGTTCAAATAATCCGCTGAAGAAGCCAATATTGTTTAATACTTCAGGGCGAAAGGTGATGTGGGCATGTTTCGTTATAAGTTCTTTAGCTCTATTTGCTGTCTCGATATCTACCCCAGCAGCTCTGTAAGTTTGTCTAGCTTTCCCCACTTTTAAACCTTACTATATGTAACAGTGCTTCAGCTAAGTTAGAGCCTTATCAACCGGATTTGGCTTCCCACACCTGGCGGATAAAATAAGCCTTTTTGTGTGGTGTTATGAAAGACTTGGCGCCTCTGCGGGTAATGCCTCTAGCGCTAGCTTATCCATCTCTAACTGCACCGGGATGGGATATTCTCCAGTAAGGCAGGCAAGACAAAGGCTCTCTTTAGGCAATCCCACTGCCTCAATCAACCCCTCTAAACTAAGATAGCCTAAGGAATCAGCGCCGATGAATTTCCTAATCTCGGGGACGCTCTTGCGAGCCGCAATAAGCTCCCACCGTGTTGCCATATCCACTCCAAAGAAGCAAGGGTAACGGATAGGAGGGGCACAGACACGCATATGTATCTCCTTTGCTCCGGCTTTTCTCAGCAAGCTGATTACATGGGGGGTGGTGGTACCTCGCACAATGCTATCGTCAACTATTACCAATCGCTTTCCGATGAGTATTTCTGGCAAGGGGTTGAATTTAAGTTGGACACCTAGCTCTCGAATCCTTTGGTTGGGCTCGATAAAAGTGCGCCCGACATAGCGGTTTTTGAGCAAACCTTCAGTAAAGGATATACCTGACTCTTGGGCATAGCTTATCCCGGCTATGGTAGCTGAGTCGGGAACAGCGAGAACCATGTCCGCAGTTACCGGGTATTCCTGAGCTAGCCTCCTGCCCATGGCTTCTCGTGCCTGGTAGAGCAGCCGACCGCCGATTACACTGTCAGGGCGGGCAAAGTAGATATACTCAAAAACGCACAAAGCATTTCTTTCCGGCACTATTCCCTGGAGGCTGTTGATACCTTTGGAATCAATAATCAGTATCTCTCCAGGTTCGACCTCCCGAAGGAAGTTGGCACCAATATGATCCAGGGCGCAACTTTCGGAGGCGAGCACCCAGCCACTATCAATTTTTCCTAAACAAAGGGGACGCACGCCGAATGGGTCGCGAACGCCTATTAAGGAGTTATTGGTGAGAATTACTAAGGAATATGCCCCCTGCAGTCGTTGCATGGCATGGCTAATTTTTTCTGCCCAGGTTTGTCCCGATGAAGCAAGGATAAGGTTAGCGATAACTTCAGAATCGGTGGAGGTTAAAAAGCGATAGCCTTGTTCACTGAGCTCCTGACGCAGAGCTTGAGCATTAACAATATTCCCATTGTGCCCCAAAGCTATCTTCTCGTTAGTATCTTCTACTACTATTGGCTGGGCATTGGTGGGACGGCTTGACCCTGTGGTGGAGTAACGATTATGTCCAATCGCAATAGTTCCTGACAGAGGGCTTAAGGCAGTTTCATCAAAGACATGAGATACAAGCCCCATCCCGGTGTACAGCCGGATACTTCCACCATCGGTGGTGGCAATACCGCTACTTTCTTGCCCCCGATGCTGAAGGGCAAATAAAGCAAAAAAGGTAAGCCGGGCGACATCTTCCCCTGGTGCATAGACTCCAAAAATGCCACAGGACTCGTGCCAGCTCACCTTATCCTCTGTTATCCGACTTTCAAGAAAATCTTAACACTCTCGCTAGTTTCGGGTCAATCTAGTTGCCGAATGACGCAGATAACTTTCCCTTGGACCTCCACATTATCGGAGTTAGCGTATATAGACTTCGTCTGAGGGTTGGCCGGCTGAAGACGAAGGCGACCCTTCTCTCGATAAATCTTTTTAAGGGTAGCTTCCCTCTCATTCTTAAGCCATACCACTACTGTGTCTCCGTCGTCGGCAGTACTCACCTGTTGCATTAGAACTAAGTCCCCGTCGTTAATTAAAGCATCCACCATAGAGGTGCCTCTGACCCGGAGAGCGTAGACCTTTTCCCTGCCGCGGGTTAATTCTTGGGGCAACTCTACCGTTTCGGGAGCCACGCTACTCCAAGTCTCAGTGCTGGGTATAGGAATAGGTTCCCCGGCGGCTATATAGCCAATAACAGGTACTTGAACCAGAGACTTTTGCCGGCGTAACTCAATTCCTCGGGCTACTTCAGAATCACGACGAAGATAGCCTTCCTTCTGTAAAATATTCAGATGGTATTCTACTACTGAGGTGGAGCTAATGTGACATCCTTGAGCTATCTCTCTCACACTGGGGGGGTATCCCTTTTCGGCTAGGAAATGATCAATGAAATTGAGGATACTTTGCTGCTTTTGAGATAGCCCCTTTACTGGCATCCTTTAGAACCTTTGTTCTAAAAGACTAACACACTTCTTACTGTGTGTCAATTCTTCGCTCTTTT
>CAZUZX010000055.1:0-7526 GCA_964624525.1 uncultured Dehalococcoidia bacterium
TAATGCCTTCCTCCTCGGCGTTTTCCACCTCTTCCGCCCGAGCTGGCATCTCTACCCTTGACCGCCGATATACAATATAGACCTCTTTGGCACCAAGCCTGAGGGCACACCGAGCGGAGTCCATAGCCACATTGCCGCCACCTATAACCGCTACTCTTCTTCCTACTTGAATTGGGGTATCATATTCAGGGAAGAGGTATGCCTTCATTAAGTTAATTCGAGTAAGGAATTCATTAGCGGAATAAATGCCACCGAAATTCTCCCCGGGCACATTAAGGAACATGGGCAGCCCTGCTCCTGTGCCCAAGAAGACGGCTTGGTAACCATCCTCAAATAACTCGTCTACAGTAGCTATCTTACCAATCACTGAGTCAAGTCTAATCTCTACACCTAAGGACTTCACATAATCGACCTCAGTCTGCACAATTTCCTTAGGCAACCTAAACTCTGGTATGCCGTACACGAGCACACCACCGGCAACATGCAAGGCTTCAAAAATAGTAACCTGCTGACCTAGCTTTGCTAGGTCAGCAGCACAGGTAAGTCCGGCTGGACCTGAGCCTATTACGGCTATCCTTTTATCACTCGACTTAATGCCAAGATTAAATGTGTTATTAGTTGCCCCCTGATTACGCTCCCAATCAGCCACATAGCGCTCCAGACGACCGATAGCTATGGGGGCACCCTTTTTAGCTAAGGAGCAAGTCTCTTCACACTGAGTCTCCTGGGGACAAACTCGCCCACAAATGCCAGGTAAGCTATTTTTGCTCTTAAGAATTCTTACTGCCTGGAGCATGTCACCATCTCGGATTGCCTTGATGAAATCAGGGATATCCACCCCCACTGGACAACCCTCTACACAGGAACGCTTAGGGCATTGGATGCAACGGCTTGCCTCAGCCATTGCCAGCTCTTTGGTATATCCGAGGGCAACCTCGCTGAAATTCCTTGCCCTTACTTCAGGTTTTTGCTTGGGCATAGGTACACGGTTTAAGTCAAGCTTTGGCATGAAGTATTAACCCTTTAATTCACCACTGGGCGCAATTGCGGCACTGGTATCGCAATGAGGAATATTGTTCGCCAGAGTAGGTGCAACGTCGTGCCATGAGCATACCCCAATCAACCTCGTGCCCGTCAAATTCAGGTCCGTCAACACAGGCAAACTTAGTCACACCACCTATGGATACCCGACAGACACCACACATCCCCGTGCCATCGACCATTATCGGGTTAAGACTAACAATGGTCTTCACTCCGAAGGGCTTGGTAGTAGCAGCACAAAGTTTCATCGTGCAGGTGGAGCCGATAGCAATGACACGGTCAATCTTCTCCTCCCCCCGAAGTAACTCCTCTAATGGCTCAAGGATAAAGCCATCTCGACCATATGCGCTATCGCCAGTAGTCACAATCAACCGGTCGCTGAAGTTGCCTAGGCGCTCTTCCCCAAAGAGCAAGTCCTTGCTTCGTGCCCAAATAATAGAGATGAGCCTATTCCCCCTTTCCTTCAAAGCCCGGGCAATAGGCACTATAGTAGCAATGCCATACCCTGTAGCCACACAGACCACTGTGCCGAATTTATCAATATGTGCTGCTAAGCCTAAAGGTCCCACCAAGTTGGTAACGGAATCGCCAATTCCCAGCCCAGCCAGCTTACCTGTAGTTCTGCCTACTTCATTAAATACCACGGTGATGCTTCCCTCTTCCCTATCCCAGTCAGCAATACTCAGGGGGATGCGCTCCCCCTTCTCATCAACCCTAACCACAACAAATTGTCCGGCTTGGGCTTTTTTAGCTACCGCTGGCGCTTCCACCTTAAAGAGATGAATGCCAGGCACCAAGTCCTCTCGGAACAAAATCTTATACATCTATGTCAATTCGTGGAGAAACTGTCTCAACCCTTTTCCACCCTTACGGCACAGACCTTTAGCTCAGGTATCTTGGCGAGAGGGTCAACGGCGGGGTTGGTGAGCACATTGGTTGGACTCTCAGCGAAGTGGAAGCTCATGCATACTACTCCTGGGGGTATAGCTTCACTTACTCTGGCTTTTGCGGTTACCTTCCCGCGGCGAGAAATTACTTTTACCGTTTCTCCGTCAGCGATTCCCAGTTCTGAGGCATTGGCGGGGTTTATCTCCATAAGCTCCTCACCCCGGAGAATGTTAAGTCCTTTTACTTTCCGAGTCATAGTGCCAGTATGGTACTGGTAAAGGCTACGCTCAGTGGTGAGAATTAGTGGATATTCTTCGTCGGGTAATTCTGCTGGTGGCTTATACTCCAGAGGTATAAATCTGCCTTTACCACGGATAAAGGCTTGGGTATGAAGAATGGGTGTTCCTGGGTGTTCGGCATTAGGGCAGGGCCATTGTAAGCCACCATTCTCCAATCGCTCATAGGAGATGCCACCATAGCTAGGGGTGAGACGAGCCACCTCTTCCATTATTTGCGCCGGGTGCTCGAAGTCGAAGCCCTTTGCTCCCAGCCTTTTAGCTATCTGGCATATAATCCACCAATCGGGCTTAGAATCTCCGACAGGTTCGATGGCTTTCCGTATTCGCTGCACTCTCCGCTCGGTATTGGTGAAGGTGCCGTCCTTTTCAGCGAAAGTAGCTGCAGGTAAAACCACTTGAGCGAGGCGAGCCGTCTCAGAAAGGAAGATATCCTGGACTACAAAGAAGTCTAGCTGCCTTAATGCCTCTTCTACATGCTTGATATCGGGGTCGCTGAGAGCCGGATTTTCACCTACTAGATAAAGAGCTTTAATCTTTCCTTCGTAGGCAGCCTGGAACATTTCAGTCAGGGTTAATCCCGGGGTGGGGGACAAGGTTGATTCCCAAGCTTTTTCAAACTTAGTCCTAATAGCCGCGTCAGCCACTGATTGGTAGCCAGGATATACATTGGGTAGAGCACCCATATCGCAGGCGCCCTGGACGTTGTTTTGCCCTCGCAGCGGATTAACTCCTGTTGATGGTTTACCAATATTGCCGGTGAGCATGGCTAAGTTGGCAGTAGCTAGCACATTGTCGGTGCCATGAGTATGCTGGGTGATACCCATGGCATAGAGAATCGAAGCTGGCTTATGGGTGGCATATAGGCGGGCAGCCTCAATTATCAAGCTTTGAGGCACACCACTAACCCTTTCTACGAAATCTAAATCAAAGTTCTGCAATGAATCTCTAAAGGCGTCAAAATTTTCACAGCGCTCCTCTATAAAGGCTTGGTCAAGAAGTCCTTCGTCAACAATGACCCGCATCATCCCCATAAGTAAAGCTACATCACTCCCGGGGCGATGTTGTAGCCAGAGGTCAGCATAGCGGCAAAGGTCAATCTCCCTCGGGTTAACCACAATAAGCTTTGCTCCCTGGCGCACTGCCCTCTTTACCTCTAGCCCGATAACCGGATGGGCTGCAGTAGTATTACTACCAATAGCTAGAATGCAGGCAGCGTTGCCTATTTCGTCAATGGAATTGGTCATAGCGCCACTGCCGAAACTCTGAGCTAGACCAGCAACACTAGGGGCATGACAGAGACGAGCACAGTGATCGATATTGTTAGTGTCCATAACAGCGCGGCAGAATTTTTGCATCACATAATTTTCTTCATTAGTGCACTTAGCCGAGGCGATAAAACCAAACTGGTCTCCTTTATACTTTGCCAGGTTAGTAGCTACCAGATCCAAAGCTTCCATCCAGGTTACTTCCACGAATTTTCCATTTCGTCTCACCAAAGGAGAGGTAAGGCGCTCCGGATGATGGACAAATTCAGCAATGCCGAAGCGCCCCTTGACGCAGACTTGCCCCCGATTGACTGTCCCATCAGCCTTGGGGATAGCGTTGGTTATTCTCCCCTTTCTGATCTCCAGATCCAATTGACAGCCAACCCCACAATAAGGACAGGTAGTAGTTACGGAGTAGTCTGGTAGCCCAGCCCACTTGGTAGCTCGGTCTATTAAGGCTCCAGTAGGACAAACATCAACACAGGCACCACAGAATTGGCAGCCTGCTTTCTCAAGAGGATAGTCAAAAGCAGTGCCTACCATGGCTTGACTTCCGCGGTAGGTGAAGGCAATGGCTCCTACAGCGCGTATTTCTTGGCAAACCCTAACACAGCGCCCACACAGAATGCACAGATTATAATCCCGGTCAAAGAAGGGGCTATCTCTCTCTATGGGGAGAGCTTTATAGGTATAAGGAAGGGTCAGCTCTCTAAATCCGACATAATCAGCCACTTTCTGTAACTCGCAGCGCCCATTCTTGGGGCAGGTCACGCACCGTTCGGTTACCGCTACATTGCGGAGGCAGATATCTAAGGGCTGGCAGCGCTCCTTGCGCTCGCAGGTAAAGCAAGCATGGGGATGTTCACTAAAGAGGAGTTCCAGGATATTACGCCGGAGCTGTTGAATTTGAGGTGTATTAGTCTGCGCCACCATTCCCTCTGCGGCTGGAGTAGTGCAAGCGGTAGGAAAACCCCGCATGCCTTTTATCTCTACGATGCACATACGACAACTTCCATAAGGGGGGAGACTGGGGTGATGGCACAGGGTAGGGATATATATCCCCGCCCCTTGGGCTGCCTCAAGCACGGTTTGCCCTTTGCGAGTGCTAATCTCTTTGTCATTGATGGTTAAGGTGATAGTATCCATTTTCTTCCCTCTCTAAAATCTTCAAGTTATTGGCACGGGTTCCCTTTCTTCGGAGACCTTTACTACTGCTGAAAACCGTGATGGGCAAACATCAAGACAAGTACCACACTTGGTGCACTTTTCTTGGTCAATAGTGTGGATTACCCTTTTGCCACCACTAATTGCTCCTGCGGGGCAATTCCTGAGGCAAATCATACAAGCTTGACATTTTTCCGGCAGAATATGGTAGGAGATTAGTTCCTTGCATACTAGAGCGGGACATTTTTTCTGTTCAATATGAGCCTCGTATTCATCGCGGAAGTAGCGAATAGTGGTAAGTACAGGATTAGGAGCGGTGCCCCCCAAGGCACAAAGCGAGCCATCTCTCACTGTTTCAGCCAGCTTTTGGAGCCGCTCGATATCCCCGGGTTGTCCCCGACCCTGAGTTATTCGTTCCAAAATATCCAGCATTTGCCGGGTGCCCACCCGACAGGGCACGCATTTGCCGCAGGACTCCTTCTGGGTGAAGGAAAGGAAGTAGCGAGCAATATCTACGACACAACTATCTTCATCTAAGACTATCATGCCCCCCGAGCCCATGATAGAGCCAGCTCCAGTAAGGGATTCATAATCAACCGGGGAATTGAGGAAAGCTGAAGAGAGACATCCCCCCGAGGGTCCACCAGTTTGCACTGCCTTAAAGTTTTTGCCTTTCAGAATCCCGCCACCGATATTATAAATAATCTCACCCAGAGTAATGCCAAAAGGTACTTCGATGAGCCCGGTTCTCTCTACCTTGCCCACCAAAGAAAAAGTTTTAGTGCCTTTACTTCCCTCTGTTCCATAGCTAGCATACCATTCTGCACTGTGCTGCAGAATAGCGGCTACACTTGCCCATGTCTCCACATTATTGATATTGGTTGGTTTACCCCATAAGCCAGATTGAGCTGGAAAGGGAGGGCGACTTCGCGGCATACCCCTCTTGCCCTCAATGGAAGCCATCAGCGCTGTTTCCTCTCCACAGACAAAAGCCCCTGCCCCCTCCTTTATCTTGAGGTGGAAGCTAAAATCCGAGCCTAGAATTTTGTCTCCCAGAAGACCGTACTCCTCCATTTGCCTCATAGCTACTCGGAGTCTATTTAAGGCAAGGGGATATTCAGCTCGGCAGTAGATATAACCCTGGCTTGCCCCAATAACATAGGCGCCAATAAGCATTCCCTCAAGAACTGAGTGTGGATCACCCTCAAGTAAAGAGCGGTTCATAAAAGCACCAGGGTCGCCTTCATCGGCGTTACAGATAATATACTTCTCTTTGCCTGCTGATTTGCGGCAGAATTCCCATTTTAGCCCAGTGGGAAAACCAGCTCCTCCTCTACCCCGCAGCCCCGATTTTTTGACCTCTGCAATAATCTCCTCTGGTTTCATCCCTAGTGCTTTGGTAAAACCACTATAACCCCCGCGAGCGATATAATGGTTGATATTCTGCGGGTTGATAAAGCCACAGTGGCGCAGTATTATCCGCACCTGAGGTTGGAGCACTGGCAGCTTGAAGAGTGGTGGGATACCCTCAATCCTCCCCTCTCCAATAGTTCCTAAAGCTAATTCAGGGCAAGGGTTATCGTGAATAAAATAATCCTCGATAAGCCGGGGGATAATCTCAGGGGTTACATTGCCATAGCAGATGCGAGGATAGTTTGGCTTAATAATATCAACTAAAGGTTCAGCATAGCAAAGACCAATACAACCTACCTCCATGATGATAGCCTTAATATTCCGCTGTGCCAATTCTGCTTCAATAGCTTTAAGCACAGCCTCAGCCCCTGCCGCCCGCCCACAGGTAGCAGTGCCAATAAGAATACGTGGCTTCTCACTACGTTCTAGGGCTTCCCATTCTGCTATAGCTCGACTACGTATTTTTTTAAAAGTCATCACGGTTATTAATATTGAGCCAGTATTTCTTTGGCTTTTGCAGAGGTCATTCTGCCGTGGACTTCTTTATCCATGACCACTACCGGTGCTAAGGCACAGGAGCCAAAACAAGCTACCCGCTCTAGGCTGAACTTGTAATCCTTGGTTGTGCCTCCGGGCTTAATTCCTAGCTCCCTCTCCACTGTTTCTAGAATGCGTTCCCCACCCCGCACATGGCAGGCAGTTCCTAAGCAAACCTTAATACTGTGCTCACCAGGGCGAGTGAAACGGAATTGGGCATAAAACGAGGCTACCCCAAAGATCTCGCTCTCGGAAATCCTTAAAAACTTAGCCAGGTGAGAGATTGCCTCTGGTGAAAGGTAGCCCAAACTCTCCTGGACTTCTTGTAATATGGGAATAAGTGCCCCGCGCTCACCTTTATAAGGGGCAAGGACTTCAGTCAATTTCCCTTTCAAATCAGGCACTTCTCTTAAAAATAGTTTATCATCAGCTTGAGAGGTTTTCAAGCATACCTCTAGTCTCTGGACCAGCGATAGTAGCCTATCTTATAGGCAGATGTTCAGCTCACTAGAGTTGGCTCAACAGAGTCGAGTAGGAGGGCGGCTCTATGATGATTTGTGTGAAAAATGATAAGGTGGTAAGAACTCCAGGACAAGAAGAAAGGAGGTCTTACCATCGGTGGCTCGAAGCCACGAGGATAATATCACAATTCTGCTCGGCTTAAAGGGTATGGGGTGGTGAGGATGAGGGAGGATGGGCAAGCAATTATCGTAGAGGTATGGCTGGCTAATCGTATCCAGGAAAGTTATTAAAAAAGGGCAAGGAGACCCAGTCTGAACAATCCTCCTTGAAACAAGTTAGCCCCTAAGCAGAGCTGATCGGCGAATCGGGTCCCCACCGGTATTCCAGCAAGCGGCACGGATATTCTGGCTGGGTCAATCGTGGTTGCCTATTTCTCTGCCAGCTCTATTTCTAGCTT
>CAZUZX010000056.1:0-7235 GCA_964624525.1 uncultured Dehalococcoidia bacterium
CAGCCTTTTCGGAGATGACATAGAGCCGCCTTTAGGTTGACATTTGGCTTCTTCTATGCATACTATTCACACAGTAGGGCAGGAACTATGATCGAGTTGCGTATCAAAATTGACGCTCTCATTCGTGACCATGACCTAGACAAAGTTCTTAAGACGCTTGAATGTGCTAAAGAGATTGTCGCGTTCAAAGCAAGAAAGGAACCAGGAATTCTAACCGAATTCAAAATTGACGCCGTCATTCGTGACCATGACCTAGACAAAGTTCTTAAGACGCTTAAATATGCTAAAGAGATTGTCGCGTTCAAAGTAAAAAAGGAAGAAGCTCCTGGAAACTAACAATCTGACACACTGTTCAGGCGAAGCTCGCTACCTTAAGAGGTCTGGCTCATCTAGAAGGTCTTGCCGTCTCCCTTACTGCAGAACCTGAGGACTTCGGCAAAATTGTTAATCTTTACTAGGTTATTGGTCTCCAAGAAGCCGTCATAGGTGAGGTTAATCCAGGGCTTCCCGTACATGGCACTGAACTTATCGGACATGGCAGCTACAATCCCTCCGGGCATACAGCCATGTGGCATTACCGATATTACCCCAGCAAACTCAGGACTCTCCATCCACTCAATTCCGGCTCCGATGCTTATAACTGCCTCACTGCCACATTTCGGGGAGAGATATTGACTTGAGAATGACAGTATCTCTTTTGTTACCGGCTCTTCGTCAGTAATCAATTCCCTGAAATTGGCAGCTACTGAGTGTTCGGCGCGTTTTTGCCAAAGCTGCCGCAAATAACCAGCAACAATCTTTTTCAGCTTCCTTTCCCTAATACCATCCTCAATATTCCGGTGCGTAATGTACTTAATCCACTCTCCGATTGGCGAAACAATGACCTCAAGTCCTGCCTTCTCGCACTCTTTCACTAAGTCGCTATTACTGAATCTATTAGAGCGCAAATAAATCTCGCCGTTAATCCCCACCAGTGGTCTTCGGGGTCTGTCGGGGTCAATTAACGACTTGAACTTAACGGTAGCCTCTCTCAAAATGTCGTCAAAAGCTTCTCGGCGGCGAACACGGTCGGCAAGCCTAGCCACATATTCGTTGAAGAGGCTGTCTACCTCTCCTGACGACTTTTCATAAGGACGGGTGCGCCAAACAAGCCTTTCCAGGTAGTCTGTAGCGACGATACCCTTCCAAACCAGGCGCTCAAACTTTGGACCAAGGTTCAAATCACGATAGGCACTATTTGACACAGTGGTTCGTATTGGAAAGTTAAAGCCAATTTCCTTGAGTATCCTAATTTGCTCTACAGCGTATTTCCCAAAGCGGCAAGGACCAAAGGAGCTAGCCATAAACCCCTCAACATCCTTTGGATCAATACCATTGTTGCCTTCGTAGAAAAACCTCATAAAGTCGCCCAAGGTTACCCGATATGGCAGACATTCTCTGCCTGAGGTTACTTTATTGCTGTAAAGAAGATTCCTTTCATCTGGCTCAGGAAGCACAACTGCTTTAACCCCAAAGGCTTCCATTGCCGCACCCAGTATCTCAGCATGGGGAGCCATCCTCGGTATTAGAAGTATCCTCTTTGTATTGACGGTTGTCGGCGCTGCCCGGTAGATATCCTTCTTCTGGGTCGAAAAGTAGTACGATTTGGAGGAATAGGCAAATCCCTTAATGGTATCTACGAAGGCTTCAAGGCGGGTAACAATGCCTGCCTCAGCGGCATGCTCATCGATTTCTAGCTGACCGAGTGGCTTGCTGCCCATGATATCTCGAACAATATTGAGGATAAAAGAGTTTGGACCACAGCCAAAGTTTGTCAGCATTAGCCCATATAGCAGTGGGTCCTGTGAGGTTATGGCTGCGCCAGCGATGTGTTTACTCTCGTAAAACCAATAGGGTCGATCTGAGTATTCTCTAACATTTATTGAATCAAGCGGTAGAAAATCAAGTGGGATAGGCACGACACCAAGCTGGGCCAGCTTTTCAGCTATGCCAAGGTTTGCTCCGGAATCCTGTGACATATAGGAACGGGAGAAAAGCACTACGCCCAATTGATTATTTTGGTGGATTTGCTGTAGTAACTTCTTCCCCCATTCTACTCGTGCGGCTTCAAATTCCCGCTGCACTTTGAGACTGGCAATTGCTGCCATCCTTCCTTGTCTTTTTGTGAACCCCATCTGCACGGCAACATCGGCGAGGTTATTTATCGCATCGGCATCGCCTCGGCTGAGATCAATTACGGGTATTAGCAGTTGCTGTTCGAGATCGAGAGACTGGCGTATGATGAAGGGGGATGCCTGAACTAGAGGGCAGGAGTATTTTTGATTCTCATCCCCCTCTTTTAAGCCCAGTCGGATGGCACAGGGATAGAGAATGTAGTCAACCCTATTGAGGCTTGCGGCATGCCCATGTAGCAGCTTGAGGGGGAAACAACTGTCAGTATAGCTCAACTCAACTGCCTGCTCCATAATTTGCTTCGTGGTTTTGCTGGAAAGGACAACCTTTGCGCCAAGGGCATTAAGAAAGCCGATAAGTAATGGGGCATAATCATATACAAGGAGCGCTCTGGGAATGCCGACCGAAGGTTTGCCCTCCCCTTCCCGGTATTCTCTAAATAATAGCTTCTCCCGTTCATCGAAAGCAGTTACCATTCTCTCTCGGCTAATGCTGCTGTCAAAAAGGTCACACCGGCTGCCATAAAATGTCGGTGGTTCATTAGGTATTTCCAGGCGACTTATGGTGCAGTTGTTGTCGCAAACCTTGCAGGTAAAGGTAGCAAGGGTATAATTGCTGTCAACAACCTTTTGAAAGCCTTTGAACTTCGAGCTTTTGCCTCCCATCTCCTCCTTTGCCAGGAGTGCGGCACCGATAGCGCCGCTGACTTCCTTGTGTTCTGGCACGATGGTGGTTCTTCCTTGCAGTGCCTGCCTAAAAGCGGAGACAACCGCATCGTTATAAAATACTGCTCCGGTCAGTACTACCTTTTCGCCCAGCTTTCTCGTTTCCACGACCTTAGAGAGATAGTTCCCGGCAATCGAATTCGCTAGACTGGCTGTTATCACCTCTAGAGGCACACCTTCTTGCTGGGCTAAAGCCACCGACTGTCCCATAAATGCAGCGCATCTTGTTCCCAGATCGATAGTATAGGGCGCCTCGAATGCCAGATTGGCGAATTCACCATTTTGAACATGAATACCAATTTGTTCCGCCAGTTCATCGATGAAGCTTCCGGTTCCAGCAGCGCATGCCTTATTCATCTGGTAATCAACGACAACGCCGTTTCGCTTGATAACAAGCTTGGAGTCTTGCCCTCCTACCTCAATAATGTCTGCTTCAGGGTCTATCTCTGCTGCCGCTCTCGTCTGAGCAGTAATCTCGTTCTTTATCAGGTCGGCGCCAATAAAGCTGCCCACTAAATATCTTCCCGAACCGGTAACACCTACTCCGGCTATCCTGGCTTTATCGCCGATATCTCGGAGCAGATTACGAAAAACCTCCTTCACGGCATCAACAGGCCTTCCCGCTGTCATGAGGTAATTCTTCGCCACAATACTTTTGCCGAACTCATCAATTATGACTGCCTTGGTACTGGTAGAACCGACATCAACTCCGAGATAACCTGTAAACGGCTGGTCTATTTTGGAAGCTATCCAGCAGCTATCCTGCTGGCTGCTTTTTTCAAGTCTCGGCATTTCAAAATAGCGTTGCTCCGCCTCTGTTTCGGGTAGGTCAATTACGCTTGAATTCCTTCCCGATTCTCTGGAAAGCAGAGCCGAACCTAAAGCCTCGATGTAAAAGTAATTTTCGGGGACAATAACATCTACTGGATGCCCATTTCTTGCCGACAACACCTCGTTAAGGGACTTTAATATGGCATTATTAGCTGCCACGCCGCCAACAAAATAGATTGGTTCCTCAAAAATTCCCTTCTGGAGAGAGGCGACCATGCGAGCGATGCTACCACAGAGGGCGTAGAGCATTGCCCCGAGCGGAACTCCCTTCTGCTGCAGGTGGATAAGGTCAGTCTTGGCAAAAACACTGCACCTAGCAGCTATCCTTGGCGGATTACCCTCAAACTCGAAGGCAAGGCGAGCAAAATCATCCATGCTGATTCCAAGTCTGTATGCCTGTTGTTCAAGGAACCTCCCCGTGCCAGCGGCACAAAGAGGATTTGAGGCTACCTTCCACGGCTTTCTCAGCCCATCCTCCAATATAATGACAAAGGAACTCTGACCACCAATTTGGAGAATGGTTTTTGCCTCGGGATGGAAATTAAGGAGCCCTGAAGCAATTGATAGTGAGCTGCTGTATTCTGACCAGTTCAGCTCTTTTGGTATCACCGTCTTGCCCGAGCCAGATACAGCAGCGGTGATGATCTCCTCTAGATGGAACTCCCTGCTCAGCCTTGAAATAAGTGAAGTGACTGCAACCTTGGGACTAGAGGTTATTTTTTCAGTGTCAAACTTGACTGCTCCGCCATCCTTGTCAACGAGTGCCAGTTTGACATTGACAGAGCCAATATCCACACCCAACGAGTAGCTCATTTTGTGCCAAGCAATTGTAACATATCCAGAAGCAAGTTGTAAGAATTATATCACACAATAGCTACCGGTAGCTTGACATTTAGCTTGTTCTATGCATACTATTCACACAGTCGAGCCAGCCAGGCACAATGCCACTGGTGAAATACAGGCAACGTTAAAAAGGAGGTATATCGATGCCACAAGCCTACTGTGTGAAGTGTAGAAAAAGAGTGGAGATCAGAAACCCGAGGCAGGTTACCTTAAAGAACAAGCGCCTTGCTATAAGTGGCACATGCCCTGCGTGTGGGACGAAAGTATTTAGGATGGGAAAAGCCTAAAGTCTGGCTCAATCCTTTGCTTACAGGCAATCCGGGTAGCGGTATTGTTGTTCCAGTGTATTGCCAAGGGTACCCTGCTACTACCAAGTGTGATATGCATGGGGCAAAGAATTAGGCGACTAGGCTGAAGGCGAGGCTAAGAGTTCTGTTTCTTGTCCCCTGGGCTCTACCAAAGGTTTTAACAGGTAGAACTTCAAGCTGTTTTTCCATTTTCCCCGTTTAGGGGTGGGGAGGGCATATAGTATGTTATGTTATAATCTGCCCTCCGTCTGTTTTTACCCCCTTTATGGAGGATTGGAAAAATGCTTCTCTCTTTTTTGCTGGGTAACGTGGAAGGTTTCCTCGCTAATAACTGCTGTTGTCTATCGTGGTATCGTGAGGGGAGAAGAGTTCCTCTCTAGGCAGTTTCAGAAGAGGTGCCCACCTTAGCTTTCTCCTTCCAAAGGAAGGAGAACACTATTAGAGCCACGCCTAAAACCAAAAGGACAATGGAATAAATAACTGCGGGATGCAACAGATCCCTGATTAGGCTCGCCACCATATCGAAGTTTATGGAAGAAGGCAAGTCAGCCCCCCGATCAATCACCCCAGGGAGGAGCTGAGTGACCACTAAAGCTACCGCCAAGCTAATTGCTCCGCTAATGAAGGAGCAAAAGCCTAAAACTCGGGTGGCGCTCTTGAGCTTAAAATGGAGAAGGATCAGAAGCACTGCCAGAAGCACCGCTAGAGCTATCAGGATAGCAAAGAAATGATTAAAGATAGCGATCGCATGCTGGACAGGAGATAGGTCCAGGTTCTCAATGGTTAGGGTGAATTCATCAGGTAGATTATCCACCTGTTGGTTAATAGCCCTCAAGCCCACGTTCACCTGCTCTTCACTTAATCCGGTTGCCGCAGAAGTAAAGTACTCCCCTATGGCATTCTTCAACCCACTTTTGAATTCTGCTGATAAGGGTATAACAAGGTTAAGGGTAGAACTCTCTGGAGAGTTTAGATAATCATAAACGCCAGTGATGATGTTATGAGTGGTGATTTCCGCCCACTCATGGGTTATAGCATCCTTTATCGCATTAGAGACCCTCTGGGCTTCCTCCTCCCCCAGTTGGTTGGTGAGTTCTTCGCTAATTCGGTCTCCTAATTCCTCTCTTATAGCAGGGTAGAAATTTTCCGTTACCTGTTTTTCTACAAAAGCTGGGTTCATAATTGTAGCCTTAAGGTCAGCCACATAGACTATAAGGAATAAATTCAATACCAGGAAGAAAGCCAGCGGAGGGGTAAAAAGAATTCTGACGACTTTCATTTCAGATTGCTGAGTTTGCTCTCTTGTGTCAAGAACTTATCCTTGTAATAAACTCCCAATTGCATCAAAGTCTTGGGAGGAAGTAGAGGGCTCTCCAGAAGCGCTCAATACCGCTATATACGCCGTGTTGGACCCCGGCGGGTTCCAGACCTGTGCCTTAATTGTTAAGTCTTCTTGCTGGGCAGTAATTGTGCCATCGGAAGTGTCAACATCAAAGCCAAAGAGTGTTAACAGGTCGTAATACTGTGTTCTAACCTCAGAAACGAACTCGTTGGGATTATCTACCTCAATGGCAGCAATAGCAATCGCATTCTCCTTATCATCCTCCATAAGAGTGGCAAAGGTATTTTCATCACTATAGACCTGGGAGAAAGCCCATCCCCTCTCCCCTAGATAGGGGGGCAAACTAATACTCTTACCAAAGATGGATACAAAGGTAGTCCCAGGGGGTAGAGATGTTGCTCCTTCCAGACTAAAGTTACCTCCCGCAAAAGCCTGCGCTAGAGGCAAGAAATTAGCCACATAAAATGACCCACCTGTCCCGGTTACTTTAACGCTTACTTCGGATAAATCTAACCCATCTCTTGAAGCAGCAGCCAGACTATAGATTTGAGATGCCCGCACCCCAATTACTGCCATTGAAGCTATGGAGATAAGAATCAGAACTACCAGAACTACAGTTTTCAAAGAAGCATGCCTGAGTGGCTGGAAAAAGGCTAGAAGCCTTTGACAAAACTTCATAGGCAGACTCCCAACTAGTGGTATACTTCTAACATATTAAATCTCCGCGGTCAAGCACGACGGGGGAAAGCGGTTTAGCAATGGGGGAATGAAAGGAGCGAAGCCCCTTTAAGAAATCTCTTCCCCTTCCCTTATACGGTTATCAACCGAATATATTTGCAATGTTGGTAGGCGGGGTAGTCTAGACGCCTTCCCCTGGGTCAGGGACAACCCAGAGTATGATAATGTAGCGCCCCGACCCATCGGGGCGCTACAAAATTTGAAGGGTGGGGGGTTGCTAAATAACCCTAATCAATTATAAATGCTGACCTAAAAGCAAACAAAATAATATCTCGG
>CAZUZX010000057.1:0-4334 GCA_964624525.1 uncultured Dehalococcoidia bacterium
GAGGTTGTTTAGCTTGCCACCCTCACCTTAATTTCCTCTCCCTTCGAGGGAGAGGTTAGGTGAGGGGGTTTACCAAGGAGTTTGTATTGAAGATAATCCGTGATTTAGAAATTGCTAAGTCTACCTTATTAAAACGCCTCCCCCTAGAACTTCAGGAAATCCCGCTAGGGCTGAAGAAAAAAATAACCGAAGCCTTCGCTGAAGAGCTAACTCCACAGCAAGTGGTGGAGCAGATTGTGGATGAGGTTCGCTCCAGGGGCGATGCGGCTCTCTTTGATTACACTAAGCGGCTTGACGGGGTGGAATTAACCAGCTTAGAGATAAAAAGGGGGGAAATCTCCCAGTCATATACCAAGGTGAGCCAGGAACTTGTCTCCGCTTTAAACCTTGCTGCTCAGAGAATCCGTTCTTTTCATGTTAACTACAAGCACCAAAGCTGGATTGACTTTAGTGAGGGCGGGTTGGGGCAACTTATTCGTCCTCTAGAGAAAGTAGGTCTTTATGCCCCCGGGGGGACAGCTTGCTATCCATCAACAGTGCTGATGAGTGCTATTCCCGCTAAAGTAGCTGGAGTGAAGGAAGTTACTCTGGTCACCCCACCAGGAAAAGGAGGGATAATTCCCCCAGCTACGTTAGTCGCTGCCGATATTGCCCAGGTTGACCGCATTTTCAGCATTGGTGGTGCTCAAGCGATTGCTGCTTTGGCTTTCGGCACCCAATCTATCCCTCAGGTAGACAAAATATGCGGTCCGGGGAATATCTTTGTGCAATTAGCGAAGAAATTGGTCTATGGCATTGTTGATATTGATGGAATCTACGGACCCAGTGAGACAATCATCCTGGCTGATGAAACTGCCCCTCCGGCTATCTGCGCGGCTGACCTTCTGGCTCAAGCTGAACATGACCCTCTCGCCTCAGCTATTTTGATTACTACTTCGCCAGAGTTAGCCGACAAGGTTAATCGAGAGATAGAGTTACAGTTAACCAAGCTGGAGCGACAGAAAATCGCTGCCACCTCACTAGAAAGTAAAGGTGGCATAATAGTAGTCACCAGTATGGAGCAAGCTCTGGAGCTAATTAATGACTATGCCCCAGAACACCTTTCCCTAATGGTGCAAGATGCCTGGTCTTATCTAGAGAGAATCAGAAATGCCGGCGGTATCTTCATCGGCGAAAGCTCCCCTGAAGTCATTGGAGACTATATTGCCGGACCAAGTCATATTATGCCCACCGGAGGCACTGCCCGTTTCAGTTCCCCCCTTACTATAAATGACTTCCTGAAAATCACTAGTATAGCTGCCATAGATAGTAAAACCCTGAAAGCAATAGGTTGGGCAGCAGCTGCTATCGCCCAAGCTGAGGGGTTTGATGGACATACGCGAGCTGTAAAGATAAGATTGCCCAAAACCAAAGATTAAGGAGACTCCCAATGGCAGGAAAAAGGGATATTGTTGGCGTCCGCTTCCAGCGAGCCGGAAGAATCTATTACTTTGACTCTGCTGGATTCGATCTGGAAGTAAATGAGCAGATAGTGGTCGAGACTGAGCACGGTCTCAAAGTAGGCAGGGTAGTCATTACACCAAAGCAGATAATTGCCAGTGAGCTAAACGAACCACTAAAACCAGTTCTCCGTAAAGCAAGCCCTGAAGACCTTCAGCAGATAGAGAAAGTTCGGCAAAGAGAACAAGAAGCTCTTTCTAAGTGTAAGGAACTAGCCGCTAAGTTCAATTTGCCAATTAAACTTCTCGGTGCGGAGAGTAACCTTGAGGGCAGCCACCTGACTATTTCTTTCAGCGCCGAGGGAAGGATTGACTTCCGCCTGATGGTTCGTGAGCTAGCCGCTACCCTTAAAACCAGGGTAGAGCTCCGCCAAGTAGGACCGAGGGATGAAACCAAACTTATAGGAGGGATAGGTAGATGTGGCTATCCCTTATGCTGTGCCACCTTTCTGACCGAGTTCAACCCCCTCTCTATCAAGATAGCTAAGGAGCAGAGTCTGTCTCTTGAACCAGCGAAAATCTCTGGTGTTTGTGGTCGTTTGCTTTGTTGCTTAGGTTATGAGGTCGAGCTATACCGCGCTATGAAAGACAAATTGCCTCCCATAGGTCAGTTGGTAATTACGCCCCTAGGGGAAGCAAGGGTAACCGGTTCAAATCCACTAAAAGAAACGGTAACAGTACAGCTAGAAAGCCAGGCAACAGTAGAATTACCTCTTACTGATATTAGGGTTAAGAAGCGCCCCAGAGAAGAGGAGAGGAAATCCTCTGAAGCTAACCCGCCTGGATGAGGAACTTATGCCATTCGCTATGGGTGCGAAGATGGTGATAGGGAATATAAAAACTAGCTGGCGGGGGAGAAAGAGGGCGGCGAATCAACCTCATCCCCGCTTCTGATGGTGTTCGCCCCGCTTTACGACGGTTGCAAGCAAAGCAGCAGCTAACGACATTTTCCCAATCATGCTTACCCCCGCGATAGCGGGGGATGACATGGTCTAGAGTTAGCTCCTTGCTTTCTCTGCCGCAATACTGACAGACATATTTATCACGGTTAAATACTTCCACACGGGTCAGCTTCCTTTGGAAGCGAGGACGCTTAACTAAATAAACAAGGCGAATTACTGAGGGAATAGGGAAGGACAAATTAATAGTATGTATCACGCCCAAGCCATTATCTTCTAATATCTCAGCCTTCCTTCGGAGGATCAAAACTACCGCTCGGCGAACTCGGCAAATATTGACTGGCTGATAATTTTGATTCAGAACGAGAACCGAACTACTCACCACATCCATAAGGTTTCCTCTATGAAATTGCTTTATTTTACTAAAAGGAGTTTCCCAATGCAACTTAGATTAGCTTGAGGGTGTTTATTTGTTATCCTAAGCCCTTTGCTTCCTGTCATTCTGAGAGAGCAGAGCGACCGAAGAATCTCGCTCAGGGTGAATGGTCTCTAGATTCTTCGCTGAGTCTATCCTGAGCCACTTACTAGACTCTTCACTTCGTTCAGAGATGACAAGCGAAGGACTCAGAATCATTCATGCCAATTAACATCGGCACCACGATGAATGAAAATAAGTATGCTGGGGCGTTCGTGGTGAGCTTGTCGAACCATGAACAGCCCTTCGACAGGCTCAGGGCGAACGGATGAAAGCCTATTTTCATAGCAATGACAATCAGTATAAATAAACGCTCCCGTTAGCTTCATTGACCCCCTAGATATAAAGTGTTAAAATTTAAGCAAATCTCAAAAGGGGTGCTGATGCAATCAAGCTTAATTGGTAAGATTGAGAAGGCTAAGCGTTATGCCCAGGAGAAAGACCGCATCACCTTCACCGAGCTTGCCGCAAGTTTTCGAGGCGAGCATGACAACTACACCCTTAGCTACAAAGAGAAGAAATGGCACTGTTCCTGCCATTTCTTCTCTGGTTGGGGAACATGTAGCCATACCATGGCTCTGCAAAGGATTCTCGCTGAAATGCTGCCCCCAGAGGTTCTTTCTCCACACCTTGCCTAAGATACAGTAGTCAGTAGGGGTGCCCCGATATTATCGGGGTGTCCACCCTATATTGTAAAGGTGCGACACGGAGTTTGTCCCCTATAATTATTAAACTATTAAACGGTTTCCGAGATTGGGTATTTCTCTGGCAGTAACCCTTTCATATGCTCTATCACTTCAGCTACTATAAATAGTGAACCAGTAGCGCAGATAAGCTCCCTAGGCTTTGCTCTGGCTAGTGCCAACTCCACCGCGGAAGTCACCTTCTCTTTTACCAGTGGTGTGATACCCCACTTCGAAAATTCCGCCACAAGTTTAGAAATTTCCACCGCTCGGGGGTGTCGAGAGCGAGTGACTATCACAGTACTAGGAAAAGGAGAAAGTTCCGCCACCATTCCGGCAATATCTTTATCCTCAGAAGTACCAATAATAAGAATCACCCCATCAAAATCAAAGTATTGTTTAAGTGCCTCCCTCAGCCTCCTTGCTGAGTCGGCATTATGCGCTCCATCAACCACAAACAAAGGCTCATATTGCAAAATCTGAAGTCGTCCTGGCCAGTAAACTTGTGACAACCCTTTAGCTATGCTTTCAGGTGAAACCTCCATCCCTAGATTAGCTAGAACCTCTAAAGCAGCCACTGCCACAGCAGCATTCTCTAGTTGATGCTCACCGAGTAGCGGGATAGTCAGGTTGTAGTCACCTCTTATCCCCTTTAATTGAAAGGACTGCCCCAAGAAACTGAAGGTGTTTCTCTGCCAGGTAACTTCTCTGCCCACCCTGATTAACCTTGCTTTCCTCTCCTGGCAGATTTTCTCAATCACCTCTAATGCCTCTGGAG
>CAZUZX010000057.1:4434-7174 GCA_964624525.1 uncultured Dehalococcoidia bacterium
CATGGCTGAAGCACTTCCCTTCCCCTTGGTGCCGGCGATATGAACTGCTCTCGCTGCCTGATGGGGGTTGCCCCGCCTTTTTAGTAGTTCCTCTATGCGTGATAAATCAAAGACAATAGCGGAACGGGAGGCTCTTTCATAGTCAGCAAAGCTTAGCACATAATCTAGGGCAGCTTGATAGTCTCTTCGGTTCACTGCCTTTCCCAAACAACTTTACCATCAGCAATAGTCATTACTACTTGTATCTTTTTTATCTCCTCTGGTGGTACCCCAGAGGGGTCATCGCTTAAAACTACCAAGTCAGCCAGCCTATCAGGAGCAATACTGCCTTTTACCCCCTCTTCGAAAGAGGCATAGGCTGCTTCCAGAGTATACATCTTTAGTGCTGCTAATGGTGAGATGCCCTCTCCAGGCAATACAGCTTGCCCTATCTCCACCTTTCGGGTCACGGCAGCATAAATCCCTACCAAGGGGTTAAGGGGTGCTACTGGTGAGTCCGAGCTAGCCGCCACTCTTAAGCCATTACCTAGGAGTAAACCAATAGGATAAAGCCACTTCAAGTCCTCTTGGGACACAGTGGCGAGATATCTCTCCCCACTCCAGTAGATGAAAGGCGGCTGGGTGACCACCACGGCGTGGATATTTTTTAGCCGCTGCACCAGGTGGGGAGGGCAGACTGAGCAGTGCTCCAGGCGGTGACGGTGATCAAGTTTTTCCCTCCCAGACAAAGCACATTCCAGAGCAGCAATGGATGCCTCTACAGTATCTTCCTCAACAGCATGGAGGGCTAGCTGAAATCCAGCCTTATGTGCTTGGCACACCAACTGATTTAATTCCTCTTGAGGTGGATTTAAGGAGCCGGTAGTGGTATGGAGAACTATCTTCACCCCTCCAAAACGCAACTGGTTATCGCCACTGCTTGCAGATAAACCTCTTTCCTCAAAGTCTTTAATTTCATCTACACCGATCATCATCGATATTCGACTTACCAACTTCCCCCGCTCTTTAAAGTGGCAATAAGTTTGCCATCGCTTTAGACTATCACTCCAGCTAGCATCCTGGAGGGAAGTAATACCATGGGAAAGAAACTCATGGTTGGCAAGCGTAATCCCCCTCTCCATCTCCTCTGCCGATAAAGTGGGTATTAGCTTATCCACATAGGGATTCATCTCCAGCAGCAGCCCATTAGGTTCACCTCTTTCCAAATCTCGGTCAATAATCCCGCCTAGCGGCTCGGGTGTTTCCCCAGAAATGCCTAGTAACTTGAGTGCCAGGCTATTTAGCACACAGGCATGTCCAGAGTGATGAGTTAGCTTTACCGGGTGGTGAGGAGCTGCCTTATCTAAGTCCCAGCGGTTTGGATGCCGTTTTTCCGCCAGGTAGAACTCATGGTAACCCGCTCCTCTTATCCAGGTATCCTCGGGGGTCTGCTCCGTCTGCTGACGGATTCGCTCCTGAAGCTGAGCAATGCTCCTCACCAAGGAAGGGCGACAATCTACACTCAGTAAGCTAGTAGCCAAGCCAATGGGGTGGCAATGAGCATCATTGAAGCCAGGAACAACGGTTTTACCCTGACAATTAATGAGTTCGGTTCTTGCCCCTTTAAAAGACTTAAGGTCACTCTGGCTGCCAACTGCCAAGATGCGATTGCCTTTAATCGCTACCGCCTCCGCCCTAGGCTGCTTTTGGTCTAAAGTTATGACCCGGGCATTATAAAGGATAATATCTGCTGGTGGGTTCAATGTTTTCTTCTTCCCCTCTCCAAGTGCACCAGCAGAATCGCTATGTCAGCTGGGGTGACGCCTTCAATACGGGAGGCTTGCCCCAGAGTGGCAGGGCGAAATTTGCTTAACTTTTGGCGTGCCTCATAGCGCAGCCCGGTAAGCTTATCATAATCAATACCTTGGGGGATATATTTCTCCTCCAGGCGATGCATCCGCTCTACCTCTTTCCACTGCCTCTCAATATAGCCTCGATACTTGACCTCAATCTCCACCTGTTCCATCACCTCAGCGCCTAAACTAGCCGAACCCAAACCACGGGAGAGCAGGGTTTGGTAGTTTACTTGAGGACGACAAAGGAATTCGAAAGCACTGAGACTATGGGGTCCTTCCATGGGAGTAAAGAAAGTTTTCTCCAGTCTCTTTATCTCCCTGGCAATAGTCTCTCGCTTGACCTCCACTGCTTCATAGCGGGCTTTGTCAATCAGACCTAGCTGATAGCCGATAGGGGTTAGTCGCAGGTCAGCGTTATCTTGACGCAGTAGCAGGCGGTATTCGGCTCGAGAGGTAAACAGGCGATAGGGCTCGGTAGGTTCCCGGGTTACCAGGTCATCAATCATCACCCCAATATAGGCTTGGTCTCGCCGCAGAATTAGAGGAGGCTCCCCTTTTACCTTAAGGGCAGCGTTAATGCCCGCCATAAGCCCCTGCCCCGCTGCTTCCTCATAGCCAGTAGTGCCATTAATTTGCCCGGCGAAGAATAAACCGGGAACAAGCTTCGATTCTAGGGTAGCTGTGATCTGACTTGGAGGCAGGTAGTCATATTCAATGGCATAGCCTACCCTGACCATCTCCACTCCTTCTAAAGCTGGAATAGTGCGTAGCATAGCCAGTTGCACATCCTCAGGCAAACTAGTATTTGACCCCTGAACATAGACCTCGCTAGTCTCCCAGCCCTCGGGCTCTAAGAAAAGGGGATGAGCTTCTTTATTGGCGAATTTGACAATCTTGTCCTCTAT
>CAZUZX010000058.1:0-7089 GCA_964624525.1 uncultured Dehalococcoidia bacterium
GAACTCTTATCTTTAGAATCAGCGTTGCATATTGTCGCCGAAGATGACCACACCCTAGTTGCTGAGAATATTCGTAAACGTGTAGAGGGCAAAGTGGCATGCTCACACTATACTTGCCAAGCAAAGAGAAAAGAGGGAACGCTCATTGATCTTGAAGTCCTAGGAACGAGCATAGAAATTGGCGGAAAGCCAGCCATTATTGGTATGGCGCTTGACATCACCCAACCGAAACGACTCCAAAAGACTCTCGCCGAGAGTGAAGAAAAGTATCGTTTTCTACTCAATGCCGTTCCAGTAGGGATTGGGATCGCAGACTCTGAGGGCAATGTCCTTGCTGCCAATCAATGTATGTTAGAGATGACAGGCTTTACGCTGGAGGACTTTGAGGTGGTAAAGCTTGGTGCTACTTACGTTGATCCAGGCGAGCGCCAGCGTTTACTTCGCACTTTACAAGAAACCGGCAATGTTTGCGACTGGGAAGTTAAGCTGAAGCGCAAAGATGGTACAGTTTATGATGCACTGTTGAATATAGACCAGGTGGAAATAAGTGGGCAGAAGTTACTCTTTACTACCCAGCGCGACATCACCAAGCTTAGTCAAGCAGAAAAACTACAGGTCGTGTTTGAGTCAGTGGCTGACGGAATTGCAGTTACTGATTTGAATGGGGTTATCACCCAGGTGAACAGCAGAATGCTGGAGATGTGTGGGTTCAGCTCGAAAGACGAAGTCCTGTGCAAAACTCACTTTGAATTTATTGCCCCCTGTGACCATAAGAGGCTAGAGATAAATATGCGCCGGGTTCTAGAACTGGGGAGAATCGAGAATAACGTATACACCCTCCTCAGGAAAGACGGCTCTGAGATTCCCGTTGAAGTAGGCGGTAGTGTGCTGAAGGATGAATCTGGCAATCCAATTGGCTTTATTGGAGTCTTGAGGGATGTTACCCAGCGAGAGCAGGCGGAGAAGGTGCTTAAGCAACCCTAGCATCAAAAGGAACTGATTTCGAACTGGGAAAACAAGGCAAAACATGAGGTTGTTTCTGGTGGGCCAGAATATATAAAAATAACTTTTCTGACGACAGAATAACCAAAAACGCTCCAAACGCTTGCTATTTTGCTGAAAACATCGTAAACTATTACAAATAAACATACTCAAGTGAGGCAAAATGAAAGAGCTACTTACGACCCAGGAAATGGCTAGTTATCTCAAACTAAGACCGGAGACAGTGCTCCGTAAAGCTCGCAAAGGCGAGTTACCAGCAGTTAAGATTGGCAGGCAGTACCGATTTGATATGGACCAGATTAATAACTGGCTGCTTCAGAATGCAAACAGAAGGTAGCCCGCATTCCCTTCAGGGCTCGCTGCACCGTGCGTTCGCTCACCTCTAATTTTCGCGCTATCTGCTTTATACTTTCACCCCGGGTATAAAACAGGCGAAAAATCTCCCTATTGCGAAGTTCCTTTCTCTGCTGTTGTTTCCCTCGGGGTATGTCTTCAACACAGCAAGGGAAAGGACAGTTAAGACAAGAGGGAGCCATCTCACAACCTTCATCCCGGTATTTAGAATGCTCAGGCAGCAGGTCTTCTTTCGTCAAATCCATAAACGCCCTCCTGGGTAATCGTTTGGTCTCCCAATATAGCACATATGTTCTAATAAGGTCAAGGAAGTTCTGTCAGTTTTACCTCTGTGAGAGGGGAGGTATATAATGCCATAAGGGTGTCTAGCGTCATTGCGACCCCGATGAAATCGGGGGAAGCAACCAACTATGCCAATTGCTATTGGCACTACGAAGGATGAAAATTAATGTGCTAGATGCCGTTCGTGGTGAGCTTGTCGAACCATGAACAGCCCTTCGACAGGCTCAGGGCGAACGGAAGAAAACCTATTTTCATAACAATGACAAACACGGGAATTGCTAAATGTCTCTAATGCCGTAAGGAGAAAGGGGTAAAGTGAAAGTTCTCGGTATTATGGGTAGCCCCAGAAAGAAAGGAAACACCGATCTGCTCCTGGACGAGGCTTTAAGAGGAGCAAGAAGTGAAGGGGCAGAGGTAGAGAAGCTCATCGTAAGCGAACTTAAGATTGCTCCTTGTGGCGAATTTTATGGCTGCTTGCGAGACGGCAAATGCGTCATTGATGATGACATGCAACAGGTTTACCCTAAGCTTTTGGAGGCTGAGGGCATCATCTTGGCTTCACCGATGTTCTTCTACGGGCTGACAAGCCAAGTCAAAGCCCTTATTGACCGCTGCCAAGCACTATGGGTGAGGAAATATGTTTTGAAACAAGCTCCCCTGCACCCCACTAGGAGCAAAGGCATCTTCATCTCCGTGGGGGCGACCAAGGGCAAGAAATTATTTGAGGGAGCCAAATTGACCTTAAAATACTTTTTTGATGCCATAGACGTAGAGTATAGCGGTGAACTCCTTATCCGCGGTATCGAAAAGAAAGGGGAGATTAAAAAACACCCCACCGCATTAGAGGAAGCGTTTCAAATCGGCAGAAGGTTAGCTCAGAGCTGAAGATTACCTTCCAAGTGCCCGGTATCATTCAGCAGACGGAGTCTGAACCTGCCATTGACAAGTTGAATGATAGTTAAAGAGGCGTTAGCCACTTCAAGGTGGCGATAAATGCTATTGCTTACACCGAGGCAGTGGGCAACCAACACCCTTACAATGACATCGTGGGTCGCCACTAACACCTGCCGACCTTGGTTTGTTTCTAGGATGCGCTCAAAGGCAGCCACAGCTCTATCCTGAACCTGAGCCAGGCTTTCCGCACCCGGGACCACCGCATTGGCAGGCTCCGCCTTCCAGACTTGCCAGATATGGGAGAACTTTACTTTGATTTCCTCCTCCGACATCCCCTCCCAGGCACCAATCCTGATTTCACCTAAATCGGAAAGGGGGGAAACTGATAAAGCATGTGGGGCAGCAATTATCTCTGCCGTCCGGAAAGCCCTCTTTAAAGGGCTACTATAAGCAGAGGCAATTTCCCAGTTCCTCAACCGCTGTGAAAGTCGCTCTGCTTGCCACACACCATCCTCACTTAAGTCCTCGTCAATCCATCCCATATAGCGCCCGGTTACATTGGACCGGGTCTGTGCATGCCTCACTAGAAGCACGGTGATATCCATAACTTTCAAACACTGAAGAGAAAGGTAATTACATCGCCATCCTGGACAATATAATCCTTTCCCTCTAGGTGCAGCAAGCCCTGCTTACGCACTTCAGCTGGGCTACCGTATTTAACCAGAGCGTCGTAACTAGTAACCTCAGCCCGAATAAAGCCTCTTTCCATATCAGAGTGAATCTTACCGGCTGCCTTAGAAGCTGGGGTATTCTTCAGCACCGTCCAGGCTTTCACTTCCCCCGAAGCGGTGGTAAAGAAAGAGATTAACCCCAGAAGCTCATAAGAAAGCCTGATAATACGATTGAGAGCCGCCTCCTCAATACCCATAGCCAAACGAAACTCCTTAGCCTCAGCCTCACTGAGTTCAGCCAACTCCATTTCCAACTTGCCACAAAGGGAAGTTGCCTGAAACTGAGGGTATTGAGACTTTACCTTCTCTTCCAGGAAAGAGACTTGCGATAATTGGTCTTCATCAATATTAAGCAGGATCAGCAAGGGCTTGGCAGTAAGGAACCCATAGCTCTCAGTCATCTTAGCCTCTTCTCGGCTCAGCTTTTGCTCCCGAATTGGCACTTCCTTTTCCAGAGCAGAGCGAATCCGTTCTATAAGGGTTTGTTCTCGAAGAAGTGCCTCCCGCTCCAGAGGTTTTGCCCCTTTAAGAGAATCCCCAATCCGCTTTAGCCTCCTCTCTAAGATAGCTAGATCAGAGAAGGCAAGCTCCAGATTCATGATACCAATATCTCGTAGGGGGTCTACGCTACCTTCACTATGAGAGACCCTCTCATCGGGAAAAACTCTTACCACATGGATGAGGGCATCTACCTTACTGAGATAAGCCAACAGTTCACCACTCAGCCCTTCTCCCCTACCCTTACCTTTAGGGATAGCCACATCCACATACTTCACTTCGGCAGGGACAACCCTTTTAGGCTTGAATATCGCCACTAGTCCGGAAAGGCGAGGGTCTGGCACCTTAGCCACTCCGATGTTTGGCTCTAAGCTAGCCGGGGTGTAGGCACCTGTTTCTGCCTTACCTTTGGTCAAGCTATTAAACACCGTAGTCTTGCCACTCTTAGGTAAGCCAATGATGCCAATCTCCATTGCCAAAGCACCCCGCAGACTCACTATAGCACCTTTGACTCAGGCTTGCCACCCTTGCTCCCCCCGTAATCCCTCTCCCTTACGTCTCCCATCCGTCATTGTGAGCCCTTCGCTTTCTGTCATTCTGAGCGAAGCGAAGAATCTCATGACGCTCAGGGCAGGCTCCGCAAGGCAAAATCTTACTATTACTTCTCTGGGATTGCTTCCCCCGATGAATCGGGGTCGCAATGACAAGTAAACAATCAAGAGAGAGGTTAGGGCTTGTCCTGAGCGTTCGGCTGAGCTCACGCTGAAGCCTTGTCGAAGGATGAGGGTGGCTGCCCTCCTGTGATAGAATGAGAGGGATTGGAGTGAGCCTTGCTCTATATATTGTTTGGTGCTGATGACTTCTCTCTTCAGGAGAGACTGGAGGAACTTAAAAGGGGGTGGGGTGACCCAGAGTTACTGGCAATTAATACTACCCTTTTTGAAGCTCAGCAGCTAGCCCCGAACCAGTTAATCAATACCTGCGATACTGCCCCCTTCCTGGGGCAATTCCGATTAGTAATGGTAAAAGGGCTACTCAGCCACCTGGAGCAAAGCGGGGCATATCGTCGCCCTGCTACTCAATCTGATTCCGCTGCGGAATGGCAGGCGCTCGTTGATTATGTCCCCCAGATGCCCCCGACTACGGTGCTGGTATTAATCGATGGCAAAGTAAGCAAAGACAACCCCTGGCTGAAAAGGCTCGCCCCAAAAGCCAATGTGGAGGAATTTCCCCTTCTGAAGGGAACTAAATTGCAGCAATGGATTCATTCTCGAGTAGCCCAGCTTGGGGGAAGCATATCACCTCGGGCGGTAAAGCTCCTTACCGAGCTTTGCGGGGAAAATCTCCGCATACTTGCCAACGAACTGGAGAAGCTTCACCTCTATGCCAGAGGACAAGTTATTGAGGAAAAGGATGTGCGTCAAATAACTAGCTATGCCCGAGAGGCAAGTGTTTTCACTATGGTAGACGCCATTGTGGAGCAACGCGCCCACGCCGCAATCAAGCTTCTACATCAATTGTTAGCTGAGGGAGTAGCTCCCTCCTACCTACTGTTTATGGTCACCCGCCAACTTCGTCTCATGGTTCAAGCCAAGACACTCGAGGCTCAGAGATTACCCCCCGGAGAAGCACAGGCACAACTAGGCTTATCCCCCAATTACCCCGTTGATAAGCTTCTAAGGCAAACTGCTCGCTACCCCATGCCACGGTTAGTAGAGGTCTACTCAAAGCTTCTGGAAACAGATCTAGCCATCAAAACAGGGAAATGGCAGGATGAGCTTGCCCTCGACCTCTTGATAGTTGAGGTTTGCCAGAAAGCCTGAAGATGGCTCAACGGCGATACCTATCGCGCTCGCTCCGATCATAGAGAAAGCGATTTAATAGCATTTCCGGCAGGCTTACCCCCTCTGGTTTTTCCCGTAGCTCCCTACCCAAATCTGCGGTCAGCCTCCTTATTACCACCAGCAGGAGGATGCCGACAAAAGTCAAGATAATAGCCTGTGGCTCTCCCCAGAGCCAGGCAATAAGGGGCAAAATAGCAAAGCTCGCCAGCATCCCCAGGGGCACAATACGGCTAGGCGTTCCCTCGATTTGCTGACGCTTACCGTGGGAAGTCCGCCAAGCCATTCCACCAAGAAAGGGGATAAGAGCAATAAAGGTTGGCACTAGGGCAAGGGCAAAGGCTACGCCAAGACTAACCGAGGCACCCCTTCCACCACAGAACTTGAGGAAAATAGGCCAGTTCTGTCCTAGAATAGCGACAAATCCGGCGAGGCAGACAATAGCCAACCTGAAATCAAGGACATAATATCCGATAACCACCGGGAGAATGCCTTTGCTGAGATCACCCAGCCCACCAAGTATAGCCAGAGGAAGCCCGCTGGAATGATATAGGCTAGTGGTGCTTACACTGCCGAGACTATCCCGCCGCAAGTCAACCCCTTTGAGCTTAGCCATCCACCACACAAAGGGGATAGAACCATAGAGATAAGCACCCACTACTAGACCGACATCAGCCCACATAACTAAGCCCTGTGGATTCCCTTTGGTAAGCTTCTGCGAAGTATATCATCTGGTTGCTTAGATCGGCAATATAAAATCTCGAGGCTGTTTGTTTGTCATTGCGAGGGGTGTCGGCACCGAAGCAATCTCAGAGATTGCCACGCCTTCGGCTCGCAATGACAGAAGGAGTTATTCAACAATCTTAATCTCACCCCCCATTTCTCTCACCGCACTGGTGATTTCACGCTTCCCCTGGCGCTGCGAGGCTGATAGTTATTGGCTGCCTCCATCACCAGAGCTAGACTCATTAAAAAATCGTCATGTCCTTCTGAAGGGTCGACATAGAAGTTCATCGTTTGGCTCGGGCGGAAGTGGCTTTTAGCCCTTTCTATCTCGAACCAGAACTCCTGGTACTCGGGAGAACCATCAGGGACATACATCTTCAGCTTTCCCGAATTAATCGCTGCCAGGAGTTCAAAGCCCAGCTCTGACTTTGACTGCGGAGTGAATTTGAAGGGGATGACCCTTGAGCCAAGGGCTTGTCTTAAGAAAGACGCCACTGGTTCACCAATGCCGGTGGCATCAATGACGATTTTTCGGCAGTCCCAGACATTCTTCAAAATATCTACCAGAGTAGAATAGAGTTCAGTATGAGGTTTTCCCGTCCACCAGTAGTGCTCCACAATTCTTATATTCGGGTTGGCTTGCCCGACGTCGTGCAGCCCTACCCTAGCAAAATTGAGTTCGCCGATCGTCACCACAGTAGAATCTTGCCGCGGCTTAAGCATTCTTGCCACCATATCCTCCCCCTCCTCAGCCTCACCAG
>CAZUZX010000059.1:0-7079 GCA_964624525.1 uncultured Dehalococcoidia bacterium
CTCGGATCAGGAATTTCTACGCCTTCCAGGTCTGCCACAGACTTTATGGGAGGGTCTCCAATCATACACGGATTGCCATATTCTAGCATCTTTGACTTACCACCCCAAAGTTCCTGAGTGTAGCTGATTGGGTAGAGGGTGGGAAAGTCCAGTGCGAAGCGAGCCAGGGTAGCTAAGTGCCCTTTAACCAGCAGTTTGGGGTATCGACAAACATCTATAGGCTTCAAGGCGTCAGCACCAGAATCAAGGGTTCGCACCGCATAAGGGTTAAAATATAAAGCCTCGATCAAGAGACGGTCTCTAGTCTTGCCTGCCATAGTAGCTTCACATCGCTGCCGAGGTGTCATCTCCTCTTCAGCTACGTTTTTTAATATCTTCTGGCAGTAACGCTCTAACTCCAGCTTCTCTTCAGGAGACCACTCAAACTCTAATTGGTCCAAGGGAGTGCCGTACCATTCTGGAGCACCTTCCAATCTAACCTCTTTAGCTATAATCCAGTTGCCCTCATTCTTTCCCTTATTTTTGGGAGTTCACCAACCTTTATCATCTTTACCTTATGCAGGGCATCAATGGCACTATCTCCATAGCAATCTGCACCAACTTTATCACTCCACTCCTGAGTCATCCCCCAGCCTCCCACAATATAAATCACATCATCTCTTATCCCGGCATCAACTAAAGCTTTGTTTATAACCTGACAGTAAGCCTTGACTGGTGAGAGGACTGCCGAAGCTCCGACTATGGTTGCCTTATATCGTTTTGTCGCCTCCACAAAGGCATTGGCGGGCATATTCTCACCAATATCAACCACGGTGTATCCAGACCCGGTAAACATGGCCGCCACAATTCGCTTGCCAATGTTGTGAACATCACCTTCTACGGTTCCAATAACCATAGTCTCCCCCAATTGCTTCCCGCTTGCTTCAATTATAGGACGCAGTATACCGACAACATCAATCATGATCTCACCAGCAACCACCAGGTCAACCATAAAGCGCTGGCTACGCTCATAACCTTCCCCGATGAGGGTTAAACCAGGGCTCAATCCCTCAGTGATTATCTCCAGAGGCGATAAGCGAGCCTGGAGACCTTCTTTGACTAACCTGTTTACCGCTTCGTCATCAAGCTCAGTAATTGCCCCTTTCAACCTCTCCAAAATCTCTTCCCTTGACATCTTTCACCTCCCGCTTCTTCAGTATAGTAATATCACAAACTCCGGCTCAGTATTTACCGTATTTCCGGCACGCTTCTACAGTTGCTTGGTAATACGCTTGTGGTGTCCAGTAGTCAATGGAGGAGCCGGCTCCAGCAACATACTTGCGACACCGCTTGCCATACTCAGCTCGCTTTTTTTCCTCTTCTTCGATAAGGGATATCGGTCCGCTTAACACAATCTTATCCTTAATGCCGCAGCAGCAGTAAAGGTCATGTTCCACCGACCAATCGATCAGTGATTTGTAGTCTTCTACATCCCCCGTAACCGCAATTCCACACCAAGTGCGCTTTTGCGGGCCCACTGCTCCCCTCTCCCATAATACGGGTAGCCATTCAATGGCTTGGTTGAACGTGGTGCCAAGATACATCGGAACCCCAAGAGGTGCCACGGCTTTGCCAACCTTAGCGAACTCGTCCACAATCCACTCATTGCCTTTTATAGGAACGATACCGATAAAGTTGCACATCGCCATGATATCTGGCTTCACCAACTCGACCATTGCCTTGCCATACTTGATGGCAAATTCAGCACCTAGAGCTGTGGTTCGCTTACACAGCTCAGGATTCTTGCGCAGGCCTAGCAGATATTGGGTCATGCCCACCATACCCAACATAGCATACATTATGGGACAGCCACAGATTGAGACATCCAGAACCATAACCTTGTCCAAGCCATATTTGGCAAATATCCGCCTCACCTCCTGGCCAATCCAGAAGTATTGAGGGTACATGCCATGCTTCCTGGGATCAGCAAGTTCTAAGCCTTCCAGGTCTTCTACAGACTTTATCACCGGGTCTCCCACCGTCACCGGATTGCCATATTCTATTAGCTTCGAATTCCAGCCGAATATATTCTCACCATAGTTGATGGCAGAAATGACAAACTTATCTAGTTTGTAGCGGGCAACGGTGGCAAAGTGAGACTTCACCAGTAGCTTGGGATACCGGTAGCTATCTATAGGCTTTAGGGCATCCGCAAACGAGTCAAGGGTTCGAATAGCATATAGCGGAAAGAACCATGTCTCGATGAGTTGACGATCTCTCGGCTTGCCTTCCATTGTAGCCCGGAATCGCTCCATCGGAGTCATCTCTTCCTCAGCGCAATTCTTTAGTATCTTCTCGCAGTAGCGCTCTATCTCCAGTTCCTCTTCGCGAGACCACTCCAGATCCAATTTCTCCAAAGGTATACCATAATAGGGTCCGGCACCTTCCATTTTTCCTACTCTAACTGCCATGTTTATCAACCTCCTTTTTCTCTCTTAATATTTCCTTCAAGTTTAGTATTCCTATGGCAACTGTCACCCCCTTCCTCTGCCAAAGGGCTATCACTAATCAGGAAGTCCCAGCTTAGTATTTACCGTATTTCTTCCACGCCGCCACAGCAGCATCGAGGTACGCTTGTGGTGTCCAATAGTCGATGCCACCAAGCCCGCCAACGCACTTGGGATATGGCTTAGCATAGTCACATCGCTTTTTTATCTCCTCTTCAATAAGGGATACTGGTCCACTTACCAGGATTGTGTCTAAAATACCAGTACCGGTTAGCAGATCATGTTCCCGGGCGAAATCAATCAACGTTTTGTAATCTGATACGTGCCCATCAACCGCGAGTCCCCACCAGCTGCCCGGGCCTAAGGCTCCCCTTTCCCACAACACTGGTAACCATTCAAGGCATCCGTTCAATGCACTGCCAAGATATATGGGAATGCCAAGAGGTGCTACACCTTTGCCAATCTTGGCATACTCGTCCGCCATCCACTCATTGCCTTTTGTAGGCACAATGCCGATAAGGTTACAGAAGAACATGATGTCTGGCTGAGCTACCTCAACTATTGCCTTAGCAAACTTAATCGAAAGTTCGCTACATAGAGCCATGCTTCGCTTGCAAAGTTCAGGGTCCTTGCGCACGGATATCAGAAATTGGGTCATGTTAACCATGGTCATGGTAGCTGCTGTTTCTGGACCAGTGCAAAATGAAATGTTCAGAGGCATAACCTTGTCCAAGCCATATTTGGCAAGTATCCGCCTTATTTCCTGGCAAAACCAGAGATGTTGGGGGTACATGCCATGCTTCTTGGGGTCAGCGGGTTCTAAGCCTTCTAGGTCAGCAACAGACTTTACCGGGAATTCTCCTACCACTACGGGGTTGCCATATTCTATCAACTTGGCATTACCGCCCCATAATTCCTCGCCATAGGTGATGACATCAATCTTAAACAGGTCCAATTTGAAGCGGGCTACGGTAGCCAGGTGAGACTTCACCAGTAGTTTAGGATAGCGGTAATTGTCTATAGGCTTTAGGGCATCAGCAAAGGAGTCAAGGGTTCGAATGGCATATAAAGGAAAGAACGCACAGTCAATCAATAGACGATCTTTTGGCTTACCTTGCATAGTAGCATAGAATCGCTCTTTGGGGGTCATCTCTTCCTCAGCCACATTCTTCAGTATCTTCTGGCAGTAGCGCTCTATCTCCAGTTCCTCCTCAGGAGTCCATTCCAGATGCAGTTCATCCAAAGGTATGCCATAATAGGATCCCGCACCTTCCATTTTCCCTATTCTAACTACCAAGTTTATCCACCCCCGTGCCTCTTAATATTCCCCTCAAATCCACCGTCCCTAAGCCGGACAATTATTTAAATGACTCCATATCAATATTCACTGGGAACTGTACTTCCAAAGTCGATGAAGGCAGTTACTGCCCCTAGTTTAGGCATCATTTGCATCATGTCGCCCTCAACCCTAAATACCCCTCTTGTCATCCCTTCTAAAGGGTTCATTTCCTTCACAAACACCTTCCAGAAGGCGTCATAGGGGGAAGTTGTTCTCAAAAAGCATTCCTTTGGATTCCAGGGTTGTGTCCTAAAATCGCTGGGAGCCGGTTTTTCTTCTAATGTGACTGACGCTACCTTTCCCTTATCAAATACCCATTTGACCAGTTTATCCACCCCACCGGGACAGTCTGTCACTAGACAGTGCATGGTAAAATTTAGATCCTTCGTCTTTCTTAAATACACCGGGTCTGAATTGCATTTCTCTTTTATTGCATTTAGATGTTCCTGGGACTGAAACTTCATTCTACCCTCCTTCTATGCCCATAGATTCGGCGACTAATTCGGTAATATCAATCATCTTCAGGTCGGATTTCGCCGCTTCGATGGCGTCACTGATATTCCACTTACATGTTGGACAAGCTGAGACTACTGTTTTTGCCCCTGTTGCCACTATCTGATCCAGTCTGCGTAAGCCTACGTCAATTGAGAGTTGGGGATAGCTGGCTTTCACTCCCCCTCCCCCTCCACAACACCAAGCGTTTTCCCTGTTTGGCAATATCTCTATCAACTCGATTCCTGGTACACTTTGAATTACCGCTCTTGGTAGATCGTATATTCCTTGGTGTCTTCCGAGGTCGCAGGGGTCATGATATGTAACCTTCTCTTTTATCTTTTTTCGGAGTTTGATTTTTCCTTCGCTAATTAGTTCATTTATAACCTCTACTGTATTAAGAACCTCGAAAAACACATGTTCCTCTCCGAGGAGTTTAAGGTATTCTTCCTTAAAGGCTAGGGTGCAGCTTGGACATGCTGATATTATTCTCTTTATGCCCATCTCCTTGAATTTGTTTACATTACGTCTGGCGATCTCTGCCGCTCCGTATAGTTCGCCTAGTAGAACCAGCACGTGTCCACAGCACCACTCCTCCGCCCCTAAGGTGGTAAACTCTACTCCGGCATTATTCAAGATTCTAGCCGTTAAGGCTGCCATCTCGGTGCGTCGGTATGAGCTAACACAGCCTGGGAATAAGAGCGTGTCAGACTCTTTGGCAATCTTCAATCCTGGTTGAACCCAACGAGTTCTCTCTTCGGGCAGTTCGGCAAATATGTTGTGTGTTCTCTCCACGGCTTCCATTAGTGTGACGGCTCCGTCAGGGAGCTTGTAGCCGGCTCTGACTGTGTCAGCTCTCATAGCTTTGCATATTTCCGGGCTATTAACTTTTGGGAGTCCACCTTCCATGTCTATAGAGCCGCATTGTTGTGCACAATCTCCGCAAAGAAGGCACATGTATAGAGTCTCAGCAAGTTCATCAGAGTATCCCACGCGCCCTTCAAGTATTCCTCTGGCGATTACATTCCTTCCCCTGGAGAAGTAAGGTTCGAACCCTGGGGTAGTTTCACGTACCGGGCAGACGCGACGCACCTTTTCATCGAATTTGCTGCGGCATATCCCGCAGCGAACGCATGAATACACATTGCGCCGTAATTTTTCCAGCTCAACTGCTTCCGCCATCTTTGCCGCTCCTTTCTACGGAAGTCCTAGAACTCCTGGGTTCATGATGTTGTTCGGATCCATCGCCCTCTTCAAGGTGAGTAGGATGTCTCTATATTCCGGCGTAAAATACTTGGGCAAGATTTTTGACATGACCCACCCGCATGCCGCTTCAAAGCTTATCCTTCCTTTGTGAAGAATCCACCCCATCCAGGTCTCAGACATTCTTAACATCTTTTCCCGCATTTCAGGGTCATTGTCGTCGTAGAATAACTCATTTGCGATAACGAACGTCTCATCTATCGGAAAGAAAAACTCTATGCTCATCACTTTGCCTTCCATGCCGTTTTCCCTGATGAATTTTTCTCTCCATTCCGTATGTTCTCTCCAAAAGCCAGGAAATTCCTCTCTTCCCAGTATTGTCTCCAGTAGAACCCACATCCCGAATGTGGAAGCAGTACCCATGTCTTTCCAGAACGTCTTTAGTAGTCCTACGCCTGTAGCATTTTGGGACTCTGTACCAAGTTTTCCACCTTCCTTCAGGCAGGCTTGGTGGATGAAGTTACGTTTATAATTCAATTCCTCTTCGTTTCTGCCTTCCAGGGCATATATAAAGCCCCACTTTTCGGGGAACATCATTATTCGACTGGTAGATGGGACTGGGCAGAAAATTAACTCCGCGGGGTGAGGATCGACGTCCGCTAGCTCGTATAGCACTTTATATACGTTATCGAATGTATCAAAGAAAACGATTCCTCCATCTCTCAACGGCGCTAACTTGTATATTCGGATTGTGGCTTCAGTTGCCACGCCGAAGGCTCCATAGGTACCCTGGAAGAAGCCTGTCAAGTCTGGTGCAGGAACCCAACGGAAAGGTTGACCCTCATCCTGGTAAATGTTCCAACGGTTTGTTTCAATCACATCGCCATTAGGTAGGACTATTTTCAGACCGACGATGCTTTTCCAGTTCCAACCTCTACTTAGGTGTAAACCCGCTCCAGCACTTGGTCCTGATACATGCCCTCCGATTGTCGTTGTATAGTACGGCTGGACACCGGAATGAAATGAGTCCCATCCTCTCTCGTTTAATATTTGTATCATTTCACATTCGTTTATGCCCGCTTCCACGACTACCACTTTGTTCCCTTCATCAATTTTGATTATCCGGTTCATCCGCGTCATATCAAGGACTATGGCTCTGCCCGGTACACCTGGCACTAAGCCTCCCAAGGAACACGCCCCACCTCTGGGGACAATTGGGGTTAAAGTTCTGTTTGCCAGCTTTACAATTTCAACCACATCTTCTGTGCTACCCGGTCGCACGACGATTCCCTGGGGCTTGGTTTTCACATGATATACACTCGAGTCCTTCGAGTAAGACCAGAGGGTGGTATCATCATCTCTAACATAATCAGCACCGACAATCTCAGCCAGCTCTTTATACAGGGGATGATGTCCTTTGGTGACTCCTTTTGTTGTTACCATGAAATCCTCCTTTTAGAGCAACTTGCCCTCTGTCCCTTCAGTTAATGTTAAGGGGGACTTAAATTTTATCTCATGGTATTTCAAAACTCAAGTCGTTCCCGACTTAGTCCTTCTCT
>CAZUZX010000060.1:0-7062 GCA_964624525.1 uncultured Dehalococcoidia bacterium
GTGCTAGAGCCTACTAATTTTTCTTCGCCCGGGGTAAACATTACAATCCTTAAGTCCCAGCAGGATTGTGGTACCATTTTCCTGGCTCTTGGCCATTGGTGGTAAGACCTGCTTCCATTTAGTTTTCGCTCTGGCATCCCTACCATCTCACTTTTCAGCTAAATCTTCCCACAAATTCTAAAATACAGCCCACATATGCTAATGAAGATCCGGAATCTGCTTGACTAAAGCTAGGCGCGTGGATACAATGGAACGAAAGAAGAGCGAAGGCCTTCAACGGGGAAGAACTAACCGTTCCAGTAGGAAACTGAGGATAGTCCAAAAGAAGAAGTAAGAACGATGAACTTTGCTTCTTATGGCATTATTAATGCTAAGAAATATCCTGAGAAGGAATTTCTGATTGAGTTGAGGCCTTCAAAGGGCATGCGGCGGGCACTTACCTGGAGGGAATTCAACGAACAGACTAACCTTGTGGCTAATTACCTGCAAACAAAGCTAGGGGTGCAAAAAGGCGATTTCGTGCTGCATTTGCAGATGAACAGCCTCGAGTGGGTGGTTACCTTTCATGCCATTCTGAGGGTGGGGGCGGTGGCTGTTCCCCTCAGTTTCCGCTTTGCTAGCGCCGATATCAAGCATGCCTACGATGCCTGTCACCCAAAAGTTTTTATCATGGGAGACGGGTTCGTGCCCAAAGTTGCGCCGATCCAGCAGGAGATGAAATCAGTCAAATCCTATATCTGCATTGGTGAAAATGTGCCGGCCGGCATGATTCCCTACACAGAAGTGCTGGCCAAATCGAGCGCCCAAGACATTGTAGTGGAAGTCGATGATGACGACCCAGCTGAATTAATGTTTACCTCGGGAACCACGGGGGTGCCAAAGCCTGTTTGCCAAGCTCATAGGACACTGTATCAGATTGGTATTGGCAACGCTTTAACTTTCGCACAGGGTCATGAAACAGTCTACCTGGCACTGTATCCTTTTTACCACAGCGGCAGTTTCTTTTATTCCTTTCCCTCTTATCTGGCAGGCGGCACGGTAGTGATACTCCTGGAACTTGATAAGCCCAAGTACCTGCTTGATACCATCTACAATGAAAAAGTAAATGACAGTTGGTTTACGGTGCCGACCATGTCGGACACCCTCGATGCCATCAAAAGGGGGGAAATCGACGTTAGCAAATATGATTTTTCTCATGTCACGGGGAGCATTGTCCTCGGCGCCCAGCCTGTACCAAAAGTTCTGCTTGAGAATGTGAAAAACCTGCTGCCTTTCAAGACCGGAAATGCCTACGGACTCACTGAAGGTGGCGGTGGCGGAACAGTCGTTCTTTACGACAGGGATGTTTTGGATCGGCCAGGTTCCATTGGCAAGCCCACCTTCAATGTTATGGCGCGTGTCGTTGATGACGACGGCAACGATGTCCCAACCGGTGAAGTGGGTGAGCTGCTGTTGAAGGGCCCTCGAAACATGAAAGAATATTTTGGTAATCTCGAGATGACGGCTAAAACTGTCAGAGACGGTTGGCTCTATACGGGTGACCTAGTGCGGCAGGACGAAGACCACTACATTTATATTGTTGACCGCAAGAAAGATGTGATCATCCGGGGCGGTGAAAACATATACCCTATTGAGATTGAAGACTTCCTGCGCCGACATCCCAAGATTAAGGACGTGGCTCTGTTAGGTTACCCGCACCCGAGGTACGTGGAAATTGCTATGGCGGTTATAAAAACTAAACCTCAGGAGACAATGACAGAAGAAGAGGTACTCAAGTTTTGCCGGGAAAAAGGGCTAGCCAAGTACAAATGGCCAGAAAAGATTGTCTTTGCCGATGTTCCTCGGAACCCTGCGGGTAAGATCGACAAACCGAAACTGCGTGAGATGTACGTGAAACCAGCTCTTGCAGCCATGAACTCTCAAACCTGACAAAGACAATAAGTTGACATCGGTCCAGAAAAAAGAGGCTTGTGCTATGAAAGCCTGTTATCATTCCAACAATTGGGCTGGAGCCTCAGCCATAAGGTTTCGCGTTTTCGTTTATAGTCGGATTTCCCAGGGGGCTATTGGACACCAAGCTTTACTAGAATGGGAAAGGGTATAAGGAGGAGAGGTATTACTAATCATATGAATGAGTATATCCGCTGGACAGGGGATGCAAAGGAGAACATTGTTTTAGCGTTGGCGAAAAAATTCTGTGGTGGCTAAAAATAACTGACTTTCGAACGCAACCAGAATTAATTAGCTTCTTGAACAGCTCGTTCGCTAATGCTAAAATAGAGATTGTCCTAGACCTAGGTAGCATCGATTGGTTGGTAAGCCTAATCCTAGCCTAACCTGTCAGCGGAAAGGGGTGATTAGGGAAGATTATCTTAAGGTCTAATATTAGCATTGGAGGAATACCTTCCCTGAAAGAAACAACCTTTGAAACCCAAAATACTATATTTGGGGGCTCCACTTGGCGAGTTATCTACCGCCTATAAGACAAGGGTTGAATTCTTTGATAGACAAGCTAAGGAAATATATCCCGATTGCCAGGTGCTGGTTAAAGGACAAATAGTAAGGTTGGATACGGCGTTAAAGGATGGCGATAAAGTGGAGCTAATAATGTTTACAATGGCTGGGGGGTAAAGATAATGGCTGTACCAAACTTGGGTTATCTACTAGTACTGCCAAAGTTTGACTATTTTGCCCCAAAGATTGTTGAAGAAGCCTGCTCCTTGCTCTCCCAATACCAGGGAAAGGCAAAGATACTTGCCGGGGGCACAGACCTATTAGTGTCTATGAAGAAGAGGGATATAAGCCCAAGATACTTAATCAACATTAAAAGTATCCCTGGGCTTGATTATATCAAGTATAGCCAAGAGGATGGCTTAAAGATTGGTGCTCTGGCTACCCTTCATTCGGTAGCCTGCTCTCCGATTATTAAAGAAAGGTTCACCATATTAGCTACAGCGTGTAATAAAATTGGTACCCTTCAAGTGAGGAATATGGGCACTATCGGTGGTAATATCTGTAACGGAGGGCCATCCCAGGATTCAACCCCGGCACTGCTTGTGTTACAAGCCAAACTAAAGCTGGTTAGTTCCCAAGGCCAAAGGATAATCCCCATTGACCAATTCTTTATTAGCCCGTTTAAGACTGTCCTTGGTGAGGCAGAGCTACTCACCGAGATCCAGATACCAACCCCACCACCACGAAGTGCGGGCTCCTATCACTGGCTTACTAAGATAAACTTTGATGACGAAACGCTAGTTGGGGTTGCTACTCTATTGGAAGCTGATCGTAAAGGCGAGTTCTGTAAAGATGTAAGGATAGGATTGTGTTCAGTAGCTCCCACCCCAATTAGAGCTAGACGAGCCGAGGATTTAATTCGGGGGAAGAAGATTGACCAAAGCCTAGTGGAACAGGCAGCTCAAGTAGCTGCCGATGAAACTAAGCCTCGCTCCCGGGCTGACTATCGTAGGCAAATGACCTCACTATTAGTCAAGCGGGCGATAAATGAGGTGTGGCAAAGGTTAACCACCTAAGGAGGAGCATTGAAGCAATTAATTACACTGAATATAAATGGAGAAACCTACGAAGTAGCAGTAGAGCCGAGGACGACCCTCTTTGATATGCTTCATGATAAGCTGGGGCTAACCGGAACCAAAAAGAGCTGCGACCTTGGTAACTGCGGTAGCTGCACTGTCCTCATTGATAATAAGCCGGTTCTTTCTTGCTTAATCCTTGCCGTAGAGGCTCAGGGCAAGGATATTCTTACTATTGAAGGTCTAGAGAAGAATGGTCAGCTTCACCCATTACAACAGGCATTCATTGACTACGCTGCTCTTCAGTGTGGTTTTTGCACGCCGGGGATGATACTATCTGCCAAAGCCCTTCTGGATAGTAATCCCCAGCCAACGGAGGAGGAGGTAAAAGAGGCTATATCAGGAAACCTCTGCCGGTGCACTGGCTATACCAATATCGTTGAAGCCATTCTTAAAGTGGCGCGAAGATGAAAGAGTATTCTGTTGTTGGTAAACCCCTTACCCGGGTAGACGGAAGGGTAAAGGTTACTGGGCAGGCTCAATATGCCGGTGATATAACATTACCCAATATGCTCCACGGGAAAATCCTGCGAAGCCCCTACCCCCATGCCAAGATTATTAAGATTGATACCAGTAAGGCAGAGGCTTTGCCTGGCGTAAAGGTAGTAATTACTGGTAAAGATATTGGCCCAGTTAGGTTTGGTTTCGTTGATACGCCGAGGTATCCTGCTGATGAATATGCCCTGGCTATAGATAAAGTACGCTATGTTGGTGAGGGGGTAGCCGCTGTAGCTGCTGTCGATGAGGTTACTGCGGCTGACGCCTTAGAGCTCATTGATGTAGAGTATGAGCCACTTCCCGCCGTGTTTGACCCAGAGGAAGCTATGAAGGATGATGCGCCTAAGGTTCACGAAGAGATTGTGCCCATCACTACCTGTGCTTGGGAAGATTGGGGGGTAGCTAGGAAAGCCAAACCCTACAAGGTAGTAAATAACATATGTGCTACTGTTTCAGTGAGCTATGGTGACATTGAAAAGGGGTTTGCTGAATCAGACTATATTCGTAAGGATAGATTTGTTATTCCCGCCACCTCCCACGCAGCAATGGAACCTCATGTTGCCCTAGCCAGCTATGATCCATTAGGGAAGCTTGATGTTTGGCTAACCCATATGAGCCTGGCGATAAAACAGTATTGGCTAGCTAAGACCATTGGCATCCCGATAAGTAAGGTAAGGGTACACAAAACGTATATTGGTGGCGCTTTTGGGGGTAAAATCAGCCTCTTCCCCTACGAGTTCATTTCTGCCTTCCTATCAATGAAGTCGGGGAGACCAGTAAGAATAGTCCTGTCCAGGGAGGAGGTATTTACTAGCTGCCATCTGAGCCATCGTATGATTATCGACCTCGAAACCGGGGTCAAGGCAGATGGAACTATAATGGCACAGCATGTGAAGCTAATTAATGACCCTGGGGCTTATCGTGGTAGCTCACCAGTGGTTATGTTCCTTGCCCACGCCTTCAGTAATCCAATATATAACATACCCAATTGGAAGCACGAGGGCGTTGGTGTTTATACCAATAAATCTATATGTATGCCGAAACGGGGACATGGCAGTCCCCAGACACGCTTTGCTGTTGAGTCTCAGCTAGATATGATAGCTAAGGATTTAGGCTTAGACCCAGCAGAGCTCAGGTTAAAGAATGTTAGAAAGACGGGAGACATTCTACCGAATGGAGATAGGCTAGATAGTTGTGGGCTAGGGATAGGTATCTTGAAGGCTATGGAGTCCACCGAGTGGAAACAAAAAAGGGACAAGGGGAATAATCGGGGGATAGGCATGGGGCTAGCAGCCATGTTTAGTGGAGCTGCATATTACCCCTTTGCTAGCGGTGCCATAGTTAAGCTCAATCCTGATGGCACAGCTACCTTGTTCAGCGGTCAACCCGAGTTTGGGCAAGGCTCGGAGACAGCCATGTCTCAGATAGCTGCCGAGGAGTTGGGGCTAACCTTAGGTGATATAATTCTTGTCTCATCGGATTCAGAGCTGTGCCCTCCCGATATTGGTGGTTTCCTTAGCGCTGGTGTCTTTTGCTCGGGGGAAGCAGTGAGAAGGGCAGCAGCCGATGCCAAACAGCAACTGCTCGCCAATGCCGCCGAAACTTTAGAAGTAAAAGTTGATGACCTAGATGTTAATAATGGGCGTATCTACGCTAAAGGAAATGCGGAAAAGGCAATGTCATTTGCTGAAATAGTGAGGAATAGCATACAGAAGCATGGTGGAGATTCAATAATAGGCAAAGCTTTCTGCAAGCCAGTGCCAGAGATAGAATTTTATCCCAGTCTGTCAAGGGGGACAGGACGCTTCACTGATGCCTACGGCTTTACTGTAGCTGTTGCCGAGGTTGAGGTTGACCCGGAAACAGCTAGGGTAGAGGTTAATAAGATAACCGTAGCCGATGATTGTGGTTTCAGTATAAACCCGTTAAATGTAAATGGGCAGCTATTAAGTCAAGCAATTATGGGGTTGGGGGATGCCCTATTTGAGGAGGTTGTAACTGAAGGGGGGCGGATTATCAACCCTTCGTTTATTGACTATAAGATACCCGGGGCTTTTGATATCCCAGAGTTTTCCGATATTCATATAGATAGCATAGAACCGAAAGGTCCCTTTGGCGGCAAGGAAGTCGGGGAATGTGCCCGGGCGGCGGTAATTGCTGCTATTGCCAACGCGGTATTTGATGCTATAGGGGCTAGGATTTACAGCCTGCCAATAACTCCGGAGAAAATCCTGGAGGCACTGAAAAATAAGCAAAGGTAAACCTTTTATTTCAGCAATATTTCTTGCCGCTGGAGCAGCTAAACGTATGGCTAGACCAAAGCAATTATTGCCTTTGGGGAACAGCACTGTCTTGGAGCGAGCAGTCGATAGCATCCTTGATTCAAGAATAGACGAGGTAATTGTGGTAGTCGGATATTTGGCAAGCGAAATGGCTAATCTGCTGGCTAATAGGCCCGTCAAAATAGTGGTGAATCCAGATTATCATAGGGGAATGAGTACTTCCATTGTATCTGGACTGAGTTTGGTTAGTGAAAGTAGCAAAGCAATAATGATTGCTTTAGCTGACCAGCCATATATTGATAGCCTAATCGTAAATCAGCTAATAGAGGCACACACTACAAGTAATAAGGGCATTACCTTACCAGTGTACAAGGGCAGGCGGGGACATCCTGTTATCTTCGCTGTCGGGTATAAAGGCGAACTCCTGAATCTAAAGGGAGACGTTGGTGGTAGGGAAATAATCAACCGTCACCCTGACGACGTGCTTGAAGTGGCGGTCAACTGTGAAGGTATCTTACTTGATATTGATACCATGGAAAACTATACTTCGATAACAGTGAATCCGGATAAAAGTATAAGAGGTGATAGATATGGAAAAAGATAACAAAAGCAGCTATGGTGAGGGGCAGAGTGGGATTCGAGTCATCATTGGGATTCTGGTCTTCGGCTCTATCTGGGGATTGCTTGAGGCT
>CAZUZX010000061.1:0-6999 GCA_964624525.1 uncultured Dehalococcoidia bacterium
ATAAGCAAAAAGCTAAAGCTCTGCTTGACCGGGAGGCAGAGCTATCGGCTGAGACAGGCAACCCACGCATTATTGATGTTGTGGGTAATACAACACAAGCCCTGGTCAATTACGTTGATTTTGTGGCTTTCCATTGTCAGTCACCAATATTGGTGGACTCCTCTCTCCCTAAGGTGCGCTTGGAAGCCATCAGGCATTTTGGCAACTCAGAGATAGTTTCCAGACTAATTTATAATTCCATTGACATCCATTCTAGTGAGGAAGAGCTAGCCGTAATAAAGGATTGTGGTCTCAAGAGTGCTGTTATCCTAGCTTTTGACACTAAAGCCGTTCGCCCTAAGGATCGGATTAAGCTGTTAAAGGAAACACTCCTTAAGGCAGTTCAGAAGGCTGATTTAGAAAATGTGTTAATCGATACCGGAGTGCTAGACATCCCCAGCATTAGCTGGGCAGCCCAGACAATTTGGGAAGTGAAGGAGACTATGGGCTATCCCAGTGGCTGTAGCCCAGCAAACGCCCTATATATTGGGGAGAAGCTGAAAGCAAAGGGCAGCCCTTTCTTTGAAGCCATTGCTTCTTCGGTCTTGGTCTTACCTATCAGTTGGGGGGCAGATTTTATCTTTTACGGACCTATTCGGAATGCCCCCTGGGTTTACCCGGCATGTGCTGCTATGGATGCCATGGTAGCTTATGGTGGCCAAATCATGGGCATTCGCCCCACTAAAGAGCACCCCCTATACAAAATCTTTTGAAGGCAAGGTTTGCGTCTACAGTCTGGATCGATTTTACCCATAATAAGCAAGCATGTTCCCAGCTAAGACAGATCGCTTCTTTTATCAAATATAAATATAATAGAAAATACCAAGGAATTGTCTTCGGATAGATGGCACAACAGAAAATAGAATCTGATTTGGATTTTTTATGCCAAGAGGCTAAAAAATTAGGGGCAGTGGATGCAGTGGCATTTAAGGCTTCCGATATTGTGGTGGATCCCCGAGTTATCATGAAATGTCGAGTGCCTATCTGTGCTTATTATGGCAATAATTTTATGTGTCCTCCCTATGTGATGAATGTGTCTGAATTCCAAGAAATACTGTCCAAGTATACTCACGCAGTCCTTATTCAAGTCGAAATTCCATTGCCGCAGGAGATAATTCAGGCAATATATCAAGAGGCTAATTTTGCCGAATTATTTAAGAATAAGAATTATCTGCAATCGCTGCTCCCCGGCTGGAGAAAATTTGAAGAACTAATAAATAAAATAGAAGCCATTTCCTTTAATCTGGGATATCGTTTCGCTGCTGGTTTTGGCGGTGGTCCTTGTAAATTATGTGATGAGTGTGTGACAAAACAACCGGGGGAGCCCTGCAGGCACCCATTTCAAGCCAGACCCTCTATGGAGGCAGTAGGGATCGATGTGTTGAAAACGGCTGAAAGAGCCGGAGTAACCTCTAACATGCTGGTAAAAAATAAAATAGTCGGTTATGGACTGGTTTTAGTGGATTAATTTTTGGTATACAAAATCTTTTGAAGGCAAGGCTATGGTTTGCCAGATTAATTTTGAACCTCTTGGCAGGCGTGTTCCCTGCCAAGAGGGAGCGGTAATTTTCGAGGTAGCCCGGGATGCTGGGGTGGGCTTGGGGTCATTTTGTGGTGGTAAAGGCACCTGCGGCAAATGCAAAATACATATCCTCCATGGTCGGGTATCACCTCTGACTGAAAAGGAAAGGGAGCTTCTCAGTTCGGAGGAAATTGCCCATGGCTATCGTTTAGCTTGTTTGACCAAGGTCTATGAAGCCGTCAAGGCTGAGATCCCACTAGAATCTATGGTAGTTTCGCAGCGTCTACAACTCGCGGGGAAAGAAAGAGAAGTGGTCGTCGATCCTGCTGTAAAAGCATGCAATGTGGCTTTATCTCCTCCCAGTTTGCTGGACATCAGATCAGACCAAATTAGACTTATCGATTATCTGGCTGAGAATTACGGATTAAAAGATGTTGAGATCGATATTTCGGTACAACGCCAACTGCCAAGCCTCTTGCGAGCCAATGGATGGCAGGCAAGGATAGGTTTACGAGGGCGGGAAATGGTGATGGTAGGTAGCCTTGGGAGCAGATTGCTTGGCTTAGCTGTTGACCTGGGGACGACCAAGATTGCCGCCTACTTGACTGATTTGGAAACCGGTGATGTTCTAGCTGCTAAAGGAGTGGTAAACCCCCAGATCGCCTATGGTGAAGATGTGATAAGTCGTATTTTTTATGCTACTGAAAACGGTGGGGAAATACTGAGTCAGGTGGTGACAGAGGGTTTGAACAAATTGATTGAGGAGTTATGCGCTGAGGTAAGCTTTACCACTAGGGATATCGTGGAGGCGGTGGTTGTGGGGAACACTGCCATGCATCATCTCTTTCTTGGCTTGCCGGTGAAGCAGTTAGGGCTAGCCCCTTATTTACCAGCCATCAGCGATTCGGTCAGCATTAAAGCCAGAGATATAGGCTTGGGTATTGCTCCCAGTGCTTATGTTTTTCTTTTGCCGAATATCGCTGGTTTTGTGGGGGCTGATCACGCAGCCATGCTGCTAGCCACAGAGCTTTACAATACCAAGAAAGCAATTCTCGGCTTAGATATAGGCACAAACACTGAGATCTCCTTGGCTGCTCATGGCAGTCTAAGATCCTGCTCCTGTGCTTCGGGTCCTGCCTTTGAGGGGGCGCACATTAAGAATGGGATGCGGGCAACTGAAGGAGCTATTGAAAAAGTCAAGATAATCGGTTCTTCCATAGAATTTCAAACGATTGGGGATAAGCCCCCCATTGGCTTGTGTGGTTCGGGTATCTTAGATGCTCTAGCCCAATTGCGAGAGGCGGGCATTGTTAATCAACTAGGCAGGCTGCAAGAGCATCCCTGTGTACGCAATACCAAGAATGGTCAGGAATTCATCCTCGTGCCTAAGGGAAAAAGTGGTACTGGCAAAGATATCACTCTCACCGAGCAGGACATTTGCGAAATACAACTAGCCAAAGGTGCTATCGCTGCCGGGATGAGCATCCTCTTAACCGAAGCAAACATTAGGTGGGAAGAAATAGACGAGGTCATCATTGCGGGTGCTTTTGGTAGCTACATTGATGTGGCTAGTGCTATTGAGATTGGTATGTTTCCCCCATTCCCTCAGGAGCGATTCTCGCAGGTAGGCAATGCTGCTGGGGTGGGTGCCAAGTTAGCCCTCATTTCCAAAAAGCAGCGTGAGTTGGCAGCGCATATTGCCCGCAAGGTGGAGTATGTCGAATTGACTAATCACTCACAGTATCCCCGAATTTTTGCTAATGCCCTATGGCTTTCTCCATCCAAAGTCTGGGGGAGGACATAATCAGGATACTAATGGCTAGGGTAAACCAATCGCTGGCGATTCTCGAGGGGTGAATTCGTTTATGAAAATGATTAGGAACGGAGTCATGATTGAGCTTATAATTATATTAGGAGGAGTGAGAGACACTGGAGCGTGCTACGGCATAGCTTTGGATAAATCGCACTAGGACCAACGAGAATTGGGACATCATAATGGTTAGCGAGCTGGACCCGAATTTTAAATACGAAGTCTCTGAATACCCAGGCTGTGAGAACATAAGACTCTGCTTTGCTTGTGGAACCTGCAGCGCAGGCTGCCCAGTTAGGGAGATTGATGAGAGGTACAATCCCAGGAAGATAATTAGGATGGTCCTCTTAGGAATGAGGGATAGAGTTCTCCACAGTGAGTTTATATGGTTTTGCTCTACCTGCTACACCTGCCGCGAGCGTTGCCCTCAAGGTGTAAGGCTCATCGATGTAATGACCGCGCTTAAGAATATAGCAGTAAAGGAAGGTTATATCCATCCTTTATATAAAGATCAGATAAAGTTACTCGATAAGAGCGGCGTAATCTATGAAGTTGACAATAGAAGACGGGAAAGAAGTGGGTTGCCCTCCATCCAAGTAAGATCCGAGGATACTAGACAAATTTTAAAGCTTACAGGACTGAGCAATGTAGTAGCCGGTGAAGAAGGCCATGAAGGATGAAATATGCATTCTTTTTGGGATGTGTAATACCGTATAGGGTTCTGAATTACGAGCTATCGACGAGAAGGGTAGCTAAAGAATTAGGGGTAGAGCTGGTAGACATAGATGGATTTGCTTGTTGCGGATTCCCTATGAGAAGCGTGGATGCCAAAACGACCCTGCTTATGGCGGCTAGAAACATATGTGTAGCTGAAGAAAAAGGGCTAGACATATGCACGATTTGCCCTGCTTGTACCTCTGTCCTCACTGAGGCTAACAAAGAACTAAACGAAAAGGAAGAATTAGAGGAAGAGGTAAATGGAAAACTCGCGAATTTGAGTAAGAAGTTCCAAGGCATGGTGAAGGTGAGACACTTTGTCAGGGTACTGTATGAGGATGTTGGCATCGAGAAAATAAAGGATAGGGTAGTAAAGGATTTGACCTCCTTTCGATTAGCCTCTCACTATGGTTGCCACTATCTAAAACCTTCTGATATCTATGATGACTTCGATAACCCAGAAAACCCGAAATCTCTGGATAGGTTAATTGAGGCTACTGGTGCCCAAATCGTAGATTACGAAGATAAAAAAGGTTGTTGTGGCAATGTTATTTTAGGCGTAAACGAAGATATTTCTTTAGCTATGGCGAAGCAAAAGCTAGATCATATTAGCATCTCTAGGCCAGATGCCATGGTTCTACTTTGCCCAGCCTGTGGCCTTCAGTTTGATAATTTTCAGAGAAGGATTGAGGCAGATTTCGGGGCAAGTTATAAGTTACCCGTATTATATTACCCCCAGCTATTGGGACTGGCACTTGGTGTAGAGCCAGAAGAACTGGGGCTGGATATGAATCGGGTAAAAGTTGATGAGTTGCTAAAGAAATTGTAGTGAGGAAGCAGAAGAATGAAGGAAAGCTCTGAAAATAATAAGATCGGCGCAGTACTAGTGGTAGGTGGTGGCATTGGAGGTATCCAAGCCTCTTTAGACTTAGCAGAGCTAGGCTTTAAGGTCTACTTGGTGGATAGATGCCCTGCTATGGGTGGGGTAATGGCCCAACTCGACAAGACTTTCCCCACTAATGACTGCTCCATGTGCATCCTTTCCCCTAAGCTTGTAGAGTGCGGAAGGCACTTAAATATTGAGCTTATCACTTGTGCCGATGTTTTAGAAGTTCAGGGAGAACCGGGAAATTTTAGAGTTTCGATTAGGAAACGGGCAAGATACGTTGACCCTGATAGGTGCACTGGTTGTGGGGATTGTGTGCGGGCATGCCCTGTGGAGGTATCGAGTGAATTTGACGAAGGTCTTATCAATAGGAAGGCCATATATAGACCGTATGCTCAAGCTGTCCCAAATGTCTTTGCTATCGATAAGAAGGCAAAGCCTCCCTGTAGGACTGCCTGCCCTTTAGGAACCAATGTCCAAGGTTATATTGCCTTGATAGCTCAAGGAAAGTTTGAGGAGAGCTTTGAGCTTATAAAAGAGGTAAACGCTCTGCCTGTCACCTGCGGTCGGATATGCACTCATCCGTGTGAAGTTGAATGCGAAAGGGGCAGAGTAGATGAACCTCTGGCTATCCGAGCCCTTAAACGTTTTGCCACTGACTATGCACGTAGCGTTAAAAGAGAGCCTCAGCCTAAACTTGAGAGGGCAAAAGGTGAAAAAGTTGCCCTTATAGGTTCCGGCCCGGCTGGGTTAACTTGCGCTCATGATCTTGCCAAGATGGGTTATGAACCTACTATCTTTGAGACCTTGCCTGAGGCCGGCGGTATGCTAAGAGTGGGTATCCCAGAGTATCGGCTACCCAAGAACGTGTTGCAGACAGAGATCGAGGAAATATGTAGTCTGGGTTTGGAGATCAAGACCAATACCCCAGTGAAAGACTTGGAGGAGATGTTTAATCTAGGATATAAGGCGATCTTCCTTGGCACTGGTGCTCAGAAAAGCCAGAAAATGGGAATTCCCGGTGAAGAAGCTGAGGGAGTAATCCATGCCCTTGACTTCCTGAAGCAAGTAAATTTAGGCGGGAAGGTTGATTTAGGTGATCGGGTGGCGATTATTGGGGGTGGCAATGCTGCTATTGACGCTGCCAGGGTAGCTTTGCGGCTTGGGACAAAGGACGTTGCCATTATCTATCGCCGTTCTCGAGCCGAAATGCCTGCTATCAGAACCGAGATTAAGGAGGCGGAGCGGGAGGGGGTGAAGATCCATTTCTTGGCTGCGCCAGTAAGAGTGCTGACTAGGGGTGGTCGACTAGCTGGAATAGAATGCATTCGGATGGGGTTGGGGGAACCCGATGCTAGTGGTCGCCCACGTCCGATACCTATCAAAGGCTCAGAATTCACTATGGATGTTGATAATGTGATAATCGCCATCGGCCAGGTTGTGGACAGATCAGCACTGCCTGTAAAACTTGACTTCAGCAGTTTGGGAACTCTGAGTGTGGATCCAGTCACTTTTCAAACAAATATCAAAGGTGTCTTTGCGGGTGGTGACGTGATTCGAATCGCCGATGTTGTTTCTGCTATGGCTGCAGGTAAAGAAGCAGCAATCTCCATCGATCGCTATCTTAGAGGAGTCGATCTAAGGGAGGGCAGAGAAGCGCGGGACGAGATATGGGAGAAGAGGGAATTCAAAATAGAAGATATCGAGAGGAAAATGCGTAAAGAAATGCCAATGCTAAGGGTAGAAGATAGGATCGGGAGCTTTGATGAAGTAGAGCGGGGATTTACAGAAGAAATGGCTAAAGAGGAGGCTATTCGCTGTTTGAACTGCGGAGTCTGTTCAGAGTGTAGGGAGTGTGTAAAAACTTGCCAGGCCGAAGCCATAAATCATGAAATGGAAGAGGAAATTATAGATATAGAGGTAGGGGCAGTTATTCTGGCCCCCGGTTTTAACGAGTTTAACGCTGAACTCAAGAGTGAATACGGATACGGTAGGTATTCTAACGTTATTACCAGCATCGAGTTT
>CAZUZX010000062.1:0-6820 GCA_964624525.1 uncultured Dehalococcoidia bacterium
AGCAGGACTATACCGCCTCATCTTACCTCAAGCCTCCCCCCAAGCAGTGCTTTCCAGATTGTTGAACAACTCCCGTTGTCATTCTGAGCAAAGCGAAGAATCTAGACCCTTCGCTAGCGCTCAGGGTGACAAAATAAATAATCCAGTGCTTTCCATCCTTGACAATCGCTCCATTGGGGCGACTTCTGATATCTCCTTTTTTGGTGCTCTCCCCCATCGACTAAAGCGATACTTTGAAGGGGAAATGGTCGCCTTTCCCGATAAACTAGACTTAGCCGATGCCACTCCCTTCCAGTATGCGGTGTGGCAGGTAACGCGCTCCATCCCTTACGGAGAGACGAGGAGCTATGCTTGGGTAGCCCAGCAGATAGGAATGCCACAAGCGACTCGAGCTGTGGGACAAGCACTAGCTAAGAACCGCTTACCTATTGTGGTGCCCTGTCATCGGGTGACTGGCAAGCGAGGAAGCCTTTGCGGTTTTAGATATGGCTTAGAAATGAAGTATCATTTACTGCAAGTGGAAGCTGGAGGCTATACCTTGGATGCTCCTAGAACTAGGATAATAAAGGTTCCACCAGTAGCCCACCTTCCCCCGTTTGCTCAATCAATTGCTGATGGAGTTCAGAGCAATAGTGGGTAGTGACATTTGGCATCTCTAGGTGAACTAAACCCTGGCTAGTAGCAATTGACAGGCGCACCTCGTCTTGCCCAGGGTATCGCTTAATGATATCTAACAGGCGATAAAGCCGGGCTCGATCTTCCTTTTCATCTTCAGTCTGAGCTAGAGTAATTAGCACCCGAGAGGCTTTCACCGCAGTCTCAGGGGTAGAGGCAATTACTTCGGGGGGGTACTGGCGAACCTGGTCACAAACCAACTGCACTCCTTCCTGCTTTGCCCTTACCCTTCCCTGAACCAAAAGTATATTACCTTCAACCCAAAGCTTTTCCGTCTGCTGATAAAGCTCCCCCCAGCAACTAACCTCAACACTCCCTACCAGGTCTTCCAACACCGCAGTGATAAAAGGACGCTTACTCTTGGTAAATCGGTGCTGCACTGAAGCCACTGTACCTGCCACTGTCACCACTTGTCCAGCCATTTCAGCATCAATTTGCCCACATAGAGCGGTAGTATCTGAAGCTAACCGCCGGGCAGCCTGAGTGAAGGGATGCTCCGAGAGGTAGACTCCTAATAGTTCTTTTTCCCAAGCCAATTTCTCCTTTGAGGGAACATCAATATCCTCCAGACCTAATTCTGGTAGTGGCAGGTCAACACTTTTCCCCCATAGGTCAAACATAGTGACTTGACCTATTTCTCGTAACCTCTGCTCTTGTTGCGAGAGAGAAAGGATACGGTCAATGTTATGAAGTAATGCCCCCCGACTTCCCAAGGAGTCCAATACTCCGGCTTTAATCAGGCTTTCTATCACTCTCTTGCTTATACCACGTAGATCAGCCCGGCGACATAACTCTTCAATGGACTTAAATGGTCCACTCTGCTGACGAGCGAATAGAATTGGAGTGATAGCATTAACCCCCACATTCTTTATATCGGCAAGCCCGAAACGGATAGCTTTCTCCTCCCCATTTCCTTCGATACTGAAGCTGGCTCCACTATGGTTAATATCCGGAGGTAAAACCTTAATGCCCAACCGTTGACACCCCACTACAGCCATAGCCACTTTTTCCTGCTGACCAGTATTAGTGATAAGGAGAGCATTCATATACTCAATGGGATAGTTTGCCTTAAGGTAAGCCGTTTGATAGGCAATCATGGCATAACTTACACTATGAGCCTTGTTAAAGGCATAGCCAGCAAAGGGCTCGATGAGGTTAAAGACCTCCCCAGCGATTTGTGAAGAAAAACCTTTTGCTTTAGCTCCTTCGATAAAGCGAAGTCGTTCCTGTTGCATTATCTGGGGTATCTTCTTTCCCATAGCTTTACGCACTATATCAGCTTCACCCAAGGTATAGCCAGCAAAGGTCTGCACAATAAGCAGCACCTGATCCTGATAGACGATAACGCCGTGAGTCTCTTCTAGAATTTCAGCCAGAGCGGGGTGGGGATAATGAATGGGTTCCAAGCCATGCTTGGCTCTAATAAAGGTAGGGATATGCTCCTTTGGACCGGGACGATAAAGTGCCACCATAGCGGCAATATCGCTGAAGGTGGCTGGTTTTAACTCCCGCAGATAGCGCCTCATCCCCCCGCCCTCCAGTTGGAAAACGCCGCTGGTCTCCCCTGAGGAAAGCAGCTCAAAAGTCATGGCATTATCGAGGGGAAGATGAGATAGGTCAATCTCTATCCCTCGATTTTGAGCGATAATTTCCTTGGCTCGAGCGAGAATGGTGAGATTAGCCAATCCTAGCAAATCCATCTTGAGCAAGCCTACTCGAGAGATATCCTCCATGCTAAACTGGGTCATTACCATGCCCTGCTCATTACCTTTACCCGCTTGCTGAAGAGGCACGTGCTCAATTAAAGGCTCTTTAGATATAACTACCCCCGCAGCATGCGTGCTGGCATGGCGAGCCACTCCCTCGAGTTTCATCGCTGAGTCAATCAACTGACGCACCAGGGTATCCTCATAATAGATGCGGCGTAATTCCCCATTCTCCTCCAAAGCTTTTTCTAAAGTCATGCCCACTCGGAAAGGAACCAGCCTAGCTACTTGGTCAACACTACTGTAGGGCATGCCTAAGGCTCGCCCTACATCTCTCAGAGCTGCCCTAGCTCCCAGAGTGCCGAAGGTAATAATCTGAGCGACATGGTCATGCCCATATTTTTGAGCTACATAGGAGATGACCTCATCGCGCCGGTCATCCTGAAAATCAAGGTCAATATCTGGCATCTCTTTGCGCTCTACATTAAGAAAGCGCTCAAAAACAAGCTTATGGGTCAGCGGATTAACATCGGTAACCCCAAGACAATAAAGAGCTAGGCTTGCGGCAGCACTCCCCCGCACCCCGCAGAGAATATTATGCTCCTTAGCAAAGGAAACAATGTCCCATACCACTAAGAAGTAATGGGCAAATTGTGTCTGCCGAATGACCTTCAGCTCATACTTCAACCTCTGCTCCACTTCAGGGGTAACCCGGGGGTAGCGCTGGGATAAGCCCTGCCAGCAAATCTCAGCCAGGTATTCATCCGCCGTCTTACCATAAGGTAGGTCAACCTCAGGCAGATGAAGGCGCCCAAACTCCAGATCTAACTCACATGCCTGAGCAATGTGCTGAGTATTTTCCAAAGCCTGAGGAAGATCCGAGAAAAGCTCTGCCATCTCCTGAGGGCTCTTAAGGTAGAAGAAGTCGCCTGCCATCTTCAGTCGCTTCTCATCGTGGATAGAAGTGTTAGTCTGAATACAAAGGAGCAAGTCATGTGAGGAGGCATCCTGCCTATCCACATAGTGAACATCGTTGGTAGCCACAAGCGGAATATCCAATTCCGTGCTGAGAGAAAGAAGCCCCTGGTTGACCTCCTTTAGCTCAGGGATAGGGTGTCTCTGAATCTCTAGGTAGTAGTGAGTAAAGACTTGCTTATACCACAGCGCCCTGTTCTTTGCCTCCTGGTGGCGACCTTCTAAGATAAGACGAGGTATCTCCCCATGAGCACAGCCAGAGAGGGCAATAAGCCCTTGATGATACTGAGCTAAGAGCTCTTTATCCACCCTTGGCTTATAATAGAAGCCCTCCAGATGAGCTCTGGTGCTTAGCTTAAGCAGATTCTGGTACCCAGTCTTGTCCTTAGCCAGCAGAGTAAGGTGATAGGGATTCTTCTCAGCCGAGGTTCGGCTGTGACGGTCTGACACGGCTACATAGAACTCACAGCCAATAATCGGCTTTATCCCAGCTTCCTTGGCGGTAAGATAGAAATTGATTGCTCCATACATTGCGCCATGGTCGGTGATAGCTAGGCTGTTCATCCCTAGCTCCTTAGCTCTGGAAACTAGTTGGGGAATACGGCATAGCCCATCGAGGAGGCTATATTCAGTATGGACGTGGAGATGAGCAAACATTAATCCTTGTCCTGAAGAAAAGCCACCATTATTATATCACAGGCTCGCCCCACTCGGGCTACGTCATTCTTTATGCAGTCCGTTTAATAATTGTAGGGGACGAACTCCGTGTCGTCCCTTTACAATAGGGTGGACGGAGACGTCCACCCCTACGGGATGTTCGTTGGTAAACGCCCTCTTTTTATGCAGTAAATTTGACAGGGAACCAGGGGTAATGGTAAATCCTAGAAGAGCCTTGCTCATGAGGAATGCTTCTTCCCACTGAATCTAAAGGATATGGGTAGCCTGGATAAAGTTTTAATAATAAGTTTAGCTTTCGTTATGGCGCTCCTCTTTAGTAGTGCCACATTAACAATGGTAAAAGCAGAAACTGAAACACCCTTAGTAACCCTTGACCCGTTTCCTGCCTATACGAATGATAAAACCCCCGCCTTCAGCGGGACAGCCACAGGTAATGTTGCCCCAATCAATTCAGTGGAATATAAGGTTGACAGCGGAAGCTGGATTACCAAGGTTGACCCCAATGGGGCAAAGCCTGTTGATGGAGAATGGGATGAGCTTGTTGAGGAATTTACTTTCACCACCATTACATTAGGCGATGGGTCACATATCATTGAGGTTAGCGCCATTGACGCTGCTGGGAATACTACTGCTCCAGCAGACTATGCCACAGCTACTTTTACTATAGACACTGTGGCACCATCAGTAACTCTCACCCATTATCCCCCAAATCCCACTAATAGCCCCACTCCGATATTCAGCGGGCAAGCCACAGATAATATTAGCCCAATCGCTACAGTAGAATACGGGATTGACAGTGAAAGTTGGCATCCAGCGCACCCCACTGATGGAGCTTTCGACTCAGCTAGCGAGGCTTATATCTCTACCATTAACCTGGCTGATGGTTCGCATACTATTAGGGTCAGAGCCACCGATGCCGCCGGCAATGTAAGCACCTTGGCTATATATACCTTCATTGTAGATACCACCGCACCTTTAGTAGCCCTCAATAACATCCCAGATTTCGTTAACCAGCTAACTAGTATCAGCGGCACTGCCTCAGATACTGCACCCGGCGAGCTAGATGAAGTCAAGGTGATGGTCAAAAATACCACTGACAATATTTACTGGGATGGCACTAATTGGGTTACTACTGAGATGTGGCTTGATGCCACCGGAATAGCCGCTTGGAGCTATGATATGCCTACTTTAGCCGATGGCAAGGCTTATACGATGAAGGCTAAGTCCATCGATAAGGCGGGGAATGAGTCCACCCAGGCATCAGATAGCTTTGTTTTTGATACTACTAAACCAAGTGTGCCTGTACTCCTTTCCCCAGAGAATGGAATATTTCTGACTGACCTCACTCCTAATCTAGACTGGCATGATGTCATTGATCTTAGTGGAGTGAGCTATAACCTCCAGATAGACAATGATGTCGATTTCTCTAGTCCGGAATTAATTGAGGAGAATTTGACTATCTCCCAATACACGCCAAATGTTCAGATACTGAGTGATGGCATATATCACTGGAGAGTGAAGTCCATTGATAGTGCTGGCAATGAAGGTGAATGGACGCAGGCTTGGTTCTTTACTATCGACACCACCTCCCCCTCGGTAACTATCAATAATATCCCGGATTTTGAGAGCCAGTTAGCCAGTGTGAGTGGCACTGCCTCAGATACTGCACCCGGCGAGCTAGATAAAGTCAAGGTGATGGTCAAAAATACCACTGACAATATTTACTGGGATGGCACTAATTGGGTTACTACTGAGATGTGGCTTGATGCCACCGGAATAGCCGCTTGGAGCTATGATATGCCTACTTTAGCCGATGGCAAGGCTTATACGATGAAGGCTAAGTCCATCGATAAGGCGGGGAATGAGTCAGCAGTGGCTTCAGATAGCTTCACTCTCAATACTACTTCTCCTGCAGCGCCTGAGTCAGCCTCACCAGAGGATGAGCTACCCCCTGATTCCTCTCCTGCCAAGACTATACCAAAGGTTTGGATTATTATTTCTGGAGTTTGTGTTTTGGCACTGGTTATCATGCTTATTAAAAAGCTAGGGGTCAAGCGAGGGTCCTCTAAGTAAAAGGGTAGAAAAATTTCCCTACCTGGATATTCCTGAGTGTGGGAAACTAAGCCAAAATATCGGGCGATTATTCCGCAAAATATAATATAATCCATGTCAGGGTGATGCCTGTAGAAGTATCAACAAGAGAAGCAAGCGAGTGATTAGGGCTAACTCAAGACCAGGCAACTAACCCATTATATTGAAGGAGGTTGCGATGTCCAGAATGGCAAGGATTTGTGCAAAGTCTTGTCCAATATGCAAGCGGGCGAGGACAAAGGGCGGAATAGCCAGAGGATGTGTGATGGGATTGAGGTTAATATGCCCGATGTGTAGAGCTTATGAAAGGGAGTATCACCAGCCTGCCTACGGAGTGAAAACTAAGGGCAAAGAAAAACCAAAAACTGAAGAGGTGAATTGAAATAAGAGTTAAGCAAAAACGAGACGTTAAACCGATACCAAAGCTATTTGTGGAGCTAAGGGGACAATACGAAGAACTTTCATCCTAGCCTTTAGTTTTAGTGCTCGCTTTTTTGCTTCACCAAGCATGATGAGCTGATTCATTCACACGAGCCAATAACAGCTTGCTGTGTCCAGCTAGGGTGGATATGGCACAAAGAAGTCGGCGCTCTCACAAGCGGGATTCTTCAGCCCGCGGGTTTTACCTTCAAGCCAACAATCGACTTGACAAATACTTAAGGGTTTGTTTATCCTTTAAGTGCCATTGACCGTAA
>CAZUZX010000063.1:0-6779 GCA_964624525.1 uncultured Dehalococcoidia bacterium
GAAACAGAGAACGAATTGCAAGGACTCCTGAGAGGAGATAAGACAGAGACGAAGAAGTGGATTAAAGAGCAAGCCGAAGCGCTTGTACCTTTAATGATGTGAGTCCTTTTAAACCCTCACAGTTAAACTTAAAGAGGATAGTATTATTTTGCCCCTAAGGGGGGTGAAAATCACTTCACAATAGGAAACTTCGCTAACGACTTGAATATTTAATTGCTTCGTATTAGCCTGTATTAACCCGAGCTGGCTCTGCACGTATAAACACATTTGGAAATGTAATTGGTTTTGCTACCCCATATCTAACTCGTGCTAAAGCAGGAGTAATAATGAACTGTGAAAGGAGGGAGAGGTGAAGTACGGCACGAAGGAATTTTATGAACAAGCGAAAGAAAAGGTAAATGCAAATGAGGTGCTTTTGAGAAAGACAAGAGGGCTATCATTCAAGTTTCAAAACTTGATGACTGATTGTCCTGGTGGAGTAGACAGATTAATAGATTGGGAACTTGATAAAGGGAGAATAGCTTCAGTCAAGGTAGAGGAGAAACCAGCCCCAAGTGAATGGAGAAAAATACCTTTGGGAGCGGGCTACCTTATGAGAACAATTGGTGCATATGACACCTATGTTAAACTCAACAAGAAAGAAATAACTGCTGTGCAAGGGCAGATGTCAGGAGCTTTCAAATTAGATGGTGATCTGACGAAGGTAATGGCTAAGCTAGCCGAATTCACTTATCTCACTGACTTTATGGCTACTATTCCTTGTGAATATTGATCACGATACACTCTTCAGCCGGCACGCGGAAACGCTATGGAAGTCTAGTTTCTGTCTAAGGGGGCATTGTGGTAAGTCCACGAATTGAGACCAATCTTATTGTTGATGGGAGGGTGGTGGAGGGTGAGAGAACTATAGAGGTAAGAAACCCTGCTTGGCCTGATGAGGTGGTTGGTATTTGTCATGCTGCCAATGCCAAACAGGCTGAAGAAGCTATAGAGGCTGCTTGGAAGGCTTATCCTGTTTGGCGCAGGTTAGGTATTAAGGAGCGTGCCAATATATTGGAGAAGGCTTCCGCGAGGTGGCAACGCATAATGTTGGAGTGGCCGGTGTTGCAAACTAGGGAACAAGGTATGGTCTTTTCGGAATCTGTAGGTGAGGTACTATATCCTACCTTTTTATTTGGTGTTTCCTCATTTCTGGCAGACATGCTTATCGAGCAGGAGGCAATCCAAAGGGATTATCGTGGCTGGATGAGAGTTAAAAGAGATCCCATTGGAGTGGTATCAATAATCACGCCATGGAACGCACCTCTAATTTTAACCTGGCTCCCAGTGACCGCGGCACTTTTGGCAGGGAATACCGTAGTTATCAAGCCTGCCTCCTATACCCCATTGACCATATCAAGGACTGTCGAAGCCTTGGCTGACATCTTTCCCCCTGGTGTTATCAATATAGTTCCTGGTTCTGCTTCTGAGGTAGGAACTGTCTTAACTACCCATCCCCTAGTGGGCAAGGTGTCCTTAACTGGTACTTGTGAAACAGGCACTCTAGTAATGAGAAATGCCGCTGACACAACCAAAAAGATTACGCTGGAGCTAGGTGGGAATGACCCAGCTATTATTTTGCCAGATATAGACTGGAGCCTGGGCAAATTTCAGCAGTTATTATGGGGGGTGTTCACCACCGCGGGGCAGATATGCATGGCTATTAAGCGGATTTATGTCCATGAGTCTATTTTCCAGAGGTTTATTGATGACTTTGTTGATGTGGCTTCGCAAATAGTGGTAGGCAATGGCTTGGATGAACGTGTCACCATGGGTCCTCTAAATAATAAAGAGCAGCTTGAAAAGGTGAGAGGGCTGGTGCAAGAGGCAGAAAAGCGTGGGGCTAAGGTGATTCGAACCGGTAAGATACTGGATAAGAAGACCTTCAACAAAGGTTATTTCCATCTCCCTACTATCATCACCGGCGTGGATCACACCTATAGAGTAGTCAAGGAGGAACAATTTGGTCCGGTTATCCCGATCATGCCTTTTAGAGATGACGAAGAAGCTGTAAGGCTAGCAAATGATACCATGTATGGTCTCTGCTCTTCGGTTTGGACTACAGATGAAGATAGAGGTGCAAAAATAGCCGAGCAATTAGAAGCTGGCTACACCTGGCTCAATCAACATGGGCCTTTAGCTCTAGAGCTTATGGCTCCTTTCGGGGGACAGAAGAGAAGTGGCATAGGGCGCAGCTATGGCTTGGAGGGGCTACTTGCTTACACTGAAAGTCACACTATTGTCAGTAAAACACCGGTAAGGTTGTGAACTGAAATGAGGAGGGACAGATGGCAATTGTAACTGTTAAAGACAAAGTGGTTATTATTACTGGCGCTGGCAGAGGTCTGGGACAAGCCTATGCTGAAGCCTTAGCCGGTGACGGGGCTAAGGTGGTTATCGCCGAGATTAATGCGCCTAATGGTAAAGCAGTAGCTAAAGGGATAAAGGAGAATGGCGGAGAGGCTATTTTTGTCCAAACTGATGTCACCGACTATGAGCAGTGTCTAAATATGGTGGAAACCACTGTTCAGACCTACGGCAGGGTAGATGCAATTATCAATAATGCTGCTGTTTACTACGAGACAGAGGGAAGACCTTTCTTCATGATAACTGAAGATGAGTGGAATAGACATATGGAAGTCGATGTTAAAGGGACATTCAATTGCTGCAGAGCAGTAATACCTCAGATGATGCGACAGGGTAAGGGACATATTATCAACATAGGCTCCACAATAGCAATGCAGGGACAGGGTTTGCTGTTGGATTACTGTACCGCTAAGGGAGCTATAATAGCTCTAACCAAGTGTTTGGCTAAGGAAATACCAATATTAACCGAAGCCGAGATCACTATTAACTGTGTCTGCCCTGGGTTCACCTATACTGAAGCCACTGTCAGGAAATTCAAGGGTACGGAAATGGCTATGGTGCTCATTGAAGCCCTGAGAACAATTAAGAGAAAACAAATGCCCAGTGATGTGGTGGGGATAATAGCCTTCCTCGTCTCGGATGCCAGCGACTACCATACGGGCGGGGTCTTCCCTGTGGATGGTGGTACCTATCTCCACTAGCAGCAATAGGAGTATATCAATGGGGGGGAAATGGCAGATGCAAGTTTTGATGTAGTAATAGTTGGTGGTGGATGTAAGGGCTTAGCTCTGGCTTGTTACCTAGCCAAGTATGGTGGTATGAGTGTCGGTATATTTGAAAGAAGGCATGAACTAGGGTTAGGTGTATATAGTCTGGAAAGTCCAGCACCGGGATTTACTGCCAATCATTGCTCACATTGGCACTCGGCAAGGTCATATTATGGGATTTTCCAAGAGGATTTTCCCGAGGCTGTAGACTACGGACTTCAATATAAGCCAATGTTACTCACCTTCGGGCAATACTTCATTGAGGATGACTCTTGGATAGGCACATATCATCCTCACTTTGATCCTACTGGGGAACGTACTGCCGAGCTTTGGGCAAGGTTTTCTGAAAAGGATGCCGAAAAGTGGTTATATCTTCACGATAAGATTAAGAAGTATTGGGAGCCAGCGATGTGGGAATATATGCATACTCCCGCTCCGCCGCCAGGCATACCCAGTGCTCTGACTCGCTTAGCCCTGTTTAGTAACCCTGAAGAAACTGGCTTCAACCCGCAGTGGGTAATGATGGCACCTTACCAAGTGTACCAGGATATGTTTGAAAGTCCAGAGTGCCAATTGGCTTGGGCAAGATTTGTCTGGTCTGCCACTGCCGCGCCTGATGCCTGGGCAATGGGGATGATAGCTGCCGGAGTACTAATCATATGTCTCCAGGGAGCTGATGTTCTACCAGGAGGAAGTCATACAGTAGCACACGTTGAGCAGAAGATTATTCTTGAGAATGGGGGGAAGATTTTCGCCAATTCTGAGGTCAAGAAGATTTTAGTGGAGAATGGACGAGCCAAAGGTATTCGCTTAGCAGACGGGACAGAGATCGAGGCTAAGCAGGCTGTAGCTATTAACGTTACACCTTTTGCGCTTATTGAACTACTGGGCAGAGAACACTTTAGCTCTAAAATACTGAGGAGAATAGAGCAGCTGGAGAGAGACTTTACCTGTATAAGCTGGTATACCTGGGCATTGCATGAACACCCACACTATAAGGGGGAAGCCTTTCACCCCGATATTAAGGGCATGGACTGGATAAGTGTTGGAACTAAGAGCATGGAAGACATGCTTCGCGCTTGCCGACGCCAGCGGATGAAGATGTGGCCAGAGGCAGAAAGACCCGGCGGTTTAACGTTGTGTATCTCTGACCACTCCAGGGCGGTGCCTGAGTTAGCACCGCCGGGAAAGGCTACTGTCCTTACAGAGTGTTATGTGCCCCCAGCTAACTCCCATACACCCGAAGAGTGGAAGGAGTTCGAGAAGCGCCATGCTGAGGACATAATTCGTGAGTGGGGTAAGATTGCCCCTAATATGACTTGGGATAATGTTATCGGCTATAATCCTATAACCCCCTATCACCTTGCGCAACTTGACCCCTTCCACTTTGGACGAGAGGGAAACTGGTTTCAGATTGATATGACTGCGCCACAGGTAGACGTATACCGACCTTGTGCTGAACTTTCGAGTAACAAAGTCCCCGGCATAGACAATCTATATCTCACCGGGGTTTGTTATTATCCACCGGCTGGTGGAGGGTCATTTCAGCCGGGCTATGTTACCTATAAGATAATGGCTATTGACATTGGTTTGAGAATGCCCTGGGAAGAAAAGGGGCGTCCTTATTAGGAGCAAAATATATCCTTGAAAGACCCTCATTGTGAAGGGGAATAATGAAAAGGAGATTTGATGTCATAGTTATAGGAAGCGGTCCGAACGGACTAACAGCAGCGGCATACTTGGCGAAGGCGGGCTTAAGGGTTTTAGTGCTAGAGAGAGCCCATGAAGCTGGTGGGGGGCTTGCCACTGAAGAAGTAACCACTGTTCCTCACTGTCTCCATAATACCCACGCAGTATATATGATGATGGTGGACTATGCTCCTATTTACAAAGACTTGCAACTTGAGGAGCTCTATAACCTGAAGCATATTTATCCTCCTCTCCAATTCGCCATGCCTTTTACTGATGGCAGTTGTCTTTGCTTATACTCGGACCTGGATCGGTCGTACAATTCTATCGCTAAATTTTCTAAGAAGGATGCTGATACCTACAGGGAAATATATCACAAGCATAAACAATGGACAGAAGACTTCCTTGCTCCGGCAACTTATGCGCCCGCAAAGTCAATCTTGGAGCAAGCTGCACTCATGGATAAGACCGCGGTAGGTAGAGAAATCTTTGCCCTAAGTGAGAAGAGCCCAAAGGATATAATCTATGGGCTTTTTACCCATGAGCGTGTCAGGACATTGATGCTGTATATTGCTTGCATGTGGGGGCTGGATCCTGACCAAGAAGGGCTAGGGTATCTGGTGTCCCTTTACCTTAACCGAGCCACAAATTATAGGCTATGTGTTCATGGTACTCACTCACTGGCTCAAGCCCTTATCAAAGTGATTATGGAAAATGGTGGCTTGCTTCTTACGGCACAGTATATCAAGCGTATCATAGTGAGTAACGGGCGAGCAATAGGGGTAGAAAAGGACGACGGGACTGTATTTGAAGCTGATAAGGCAGTAATTAGTACTCTTGACCTTCACCAAACCTTCTTACAGCTTGTTGGGGAGCATAACCTAGATAAGGACTTCGTCGAATCAATCAAGAATTGGAAGTGGGAACATTGGAGCTTGTTGAGCGTTCACATGGTGCTGGAGGAACCTCCCAACTTTAGTGCCTCGAAGAGCGTCCCTGAGATCAATAGAGCTTTTGTATACGTACTCGGCTATGAGACACCAGATGATTTTCTTAATCACTACGGAAGAATAGGCGAAGGAAAGCTCAACGGGAAAGCAGGATTTAACTGCTGCTTCCCTACCATACATGATCCCAGTCAAGCACCCCCTAGAAGGCATACCGGGCTTATCTCCCAGATGGCACCCTATGAACTTAAAGGAGGCGGACCTGAGAAGTGGTTGTCACTCAAATTCAAGGAGGAGCAAGCACAACAGTGTGTAGGAATTCTTCGCAGATATGCTCCTAACCTTACTGATGAAAAAATAATTAGGTTATATGTATCCACCCCTAAGGATGTAGAGAATAAATTGCCTGACATGGTTAGGGGTTCCATTAAGCAAGGTGAATATAACCCGTTCCAGATGGGTTACCTGAGACCTAATGAGCAGTGTTCTACTTATCGCTCACCTATAAATAGCCTCTATGTCGGTGGCTCTTGTTGCCACCCTGGCGGTACTGTACTACTTGGTGGTGGATACCTGGCAGCGAATGCGGTAGCTGAGGATCTCGGCATAAAGAAATGGTGGGCAGAACCTGCCATTGTATCGAACGCTCGCCAAAAAGGACTGCTATGATGGTAAACCACTCCCATTGGTATCCGACCTAAGAACTGTAAGTCGCATGCTGAGAATGGACTTCTTCTAGCCAAGCTTTGATCATCAAACTACCCGCTCGTGGTAATCCCGACTTCCTTAGCCTCTTTAGAGTTAGCGACTTTTCCTTACCAAGCATTACCTCAATATATACGACTTCTCCTCTATACGCAACGCAGGGGACAGAAGCTTTATTCTTCATTTAGAAGACTTTTTAAGATGAACAAAAAGCCACAATGTGTCATGTGTACTTGAGGTAATTCGCTAAATCCTTTTCATTCTC
>CAZUZX010000064.1:0-6522 GCA_964624525.1 uncultured Dehalococcoidia bacterium
TGCGGATTGAGGAGATCCGCTTAGTGAGAAAAAGTGGTGGCAAAAGTGGCACTGTGGGGTTTGAGTAATAGCCCGGCACTTAATGGCGCTGAGAGAGGCTTAATCGGTGCTCGCCAAAGTAAACGGTTATGCTATAGTAGGGTTGGAAGGGGGTTAGCAATAGGCACGTTCGGCTGGATTCTAAATGGGTCTTTCGAACCTGAAAGGGGATTTCTAGTATGCCAAATACGCTGAGAAGATGGCTATTTCATATGTCTGCCGGCTTGTCTATCGTAGTAGCGGCGTGGTTTTTGCCCGAGATGACCTTACTCATATCGTTAGGGGTAGTTACCTTGCTTTTCTTAGCATTTGAGTTCACTAGGCTTAGAGTTTCGGGCATAAACGGATGGTTTTTCTCGCATTTTAGGTCGATATTGAGGAAAGAAGAGATGTTGGGTGTGACTACTGCTAGTTACGTGTTAGTTGCGGCGCTCGTAGCCTATCTGGTCTTCGGCAGAGACATTGCATTGCTTTCGGTGGGTTTCCTTGCCGTAGGTGACGTAGCGGCTGCCATCGTTGGTCGGCATATGGGTAGAACTAGACTCTTCGGTAAGGCGCTGGAAGGAGATTTGGCATGCTTCATCTCTTGCCTAGCAACGGGACTTGTGCTGCAGTATGTAGGCTTGAATGTCGGTCTAGTAACTATCTTGGCAGGCTCCATAGGTGCCACCGTGGCACAAGCCATACGAATGCCTGTGGATGATAACTTGGTTTTGCCTCTATTTGCAGGTGTGGTGATGGCAGCCGTCCCGCCCTAGCTCAGGACTAGCAAATGGCTAACCAATCACCACTTACTGTTGCTCGGCACCTTCCAAGCAACTGGGTAACAAACCACTAAAATGTGTAAACTATACAGTTCCGCCTTCGGACACGCATCACTATCACTATGTTAGCCAAGGTAAAAAGCGCTGCAGTGGTGGGTCTTGAGGGGCAGCTTGTTGATGTGGAGGTTGATATATCGAGTGGACTCCCCACAATGACCATCGTCGGGTTACCGGATACAGCAGTAAATGAGGCTAGGGAGCGGGTTCGAGCGGCGATTCGAAACTCGGGTTGCATTTTCCCTGCCAGGCGAATCACAGTTAATCTTGCCCCGGCTGACCTTAGGAAGGAAGGTCCTGCCTATGACCTTCCTATTGCGGTGGGTATCCTCCTCAGTTCGGAGCAGATAAGTGCTGATGTTTCCCAGACCCTTTTCCTGGGTGAACTTTCCCTCGACGGCAGTCTGCGCCATACTCACGGTATTCTTCCCATGGTGGCTCTTTCCAAAGAGAAAAGGCTTTCCACTGTTTTTGTTCCCGCTGTAGATGCTAAGGAAGCTTCCTTGCTAGAGGGTGTCGAGATTATTCCGCTTAGCTCCTTAGCCCAGTTAATCGGTCACCTTCGCGGGGATAGCTCTATTCCTCACTATATGCCGCAGTTGAATATAGAGGTAGAAGTACAAGGGTGGCATGTTACTGACTTAGCTCATATAAAAGGACAGGAGCATGTTAAGCGAGCCCTGGAGGTGGCAGCGGCGGGAGGGCATAATATGTTGATGAGCGGTCCGCCGGGCAGTGGCAAGACCATGCTAGCTCGTTCTCTCCCCTCTATCCTCCCCAAAATGACTATTGATGAATCCCTGGAGGTCACCAAGATATATAGTGTCAGTGGACTTCTACCCTCGGATATTCCTCTTATTACACAGCGACCCTTTCGAGCCCCGCACTATACTATTTCCCATGTTGGGCTGGTAGGAGGGGGACGCTGGCCAAAACCGGGGGAGATAAGCCTGAGCCATAGAGGTGTTCTTTTCCTTGATGAGTTTCCTGAATTCGGGCACGCTACATTGGAGGTATTGCGCCAGCCCTTGGAGGATAGGGTAGTAACTATTAGCCGGGCTCAAGGCAGCATTACCTTTCCGGCTAACTTTATGCTGGTAGCCGCCATGAACCCATGTCCCTGTGGTTACTATGGTGACCTGGCTAAGGAGTGTCACTGCTCCTCCAGCGAAATTACCCGCTATGGTAAGAGAATCAGCGGTCCTTTGCTGGATCGGATTGACATATTTGTTGAAGTTCCGCGGGTAGAATATGAAAAGCTGTCTGATGACCGGCTCGGGGAAAGCTCAGAAAAGGTTCGAGCTAGAGTGGGGAAAGCACGCCAAGTCCAGTGGGAGCGGTTCAAGGGAACAAAACTTGCTTGCAATGCTGACATGACTGCCGTAGAGGTGCGAGAATTTTGTCAGATAGAGCCCTCGGCTCAGGGATTGCTTAAGGCAGCGATGAAACAGCTCTCCCTATCTGCCCGAGCCTTCCATCGCATTCTCAAGCTTGCCCGCACCATAGCCGACCTCGAGGAAGCTAACATCATCAAGGCACATCACCTGGCTGAAGCGATACAGTACAGACCAAGGGTATTGGTATAGCTTTAATTCTTGACTGGGGTTTTGCTGGTTGTGCGGTTAGAGAGGCTGCAGGCTGATAAGACAATAGGCTGCTGTCATACACTGAGTTTGTCTGTTTTATGAAAGGAGATAGGAATGGAAAGAATGGACATGCTGCGAAGATTGCACGGCAAAATAGAGGAGCTGTCTAGGAAGGAAGTGGACGAATTGCTTTCCTCATCAGAAGCGGGACGGTTCGGGCTATCTGTAGGGGATGAGCCTTATGTTGTGCCTGTCTCTTACTGGTATCGCGATGGGAAGATATACTTTCACTCTGGCGAAGGTAAGAAAATTGAGTATATGAAGAAGAACCCCAAGGTATGCTTCGAGGTTGATGAAGTAGCTAAGGATGGCTCATGGCGAAGTGTAATCGTATATGGTAAGGTAGTGCTGGCTAGAGACCCGGAGACCCGGAAGAAAGTATTTCGTAAAATCTTTGGATTAGCCCACTACGAAGCAATGGCAGGAGCTATGCAGGGAATGGGACACCCGACCGCAAGTACAGAAAGCGCTGGACCGTATGTTGGTTGGATTGAAGCAAGAGATATGACTGGTCGAAAAAGCGCCTAAAAGAGTATCACGCTCAACTTATTGGTCAACTCGAATGGCATCTCGGAGGTCAAATATGGATAAGAGAGCTCTTTATATCCTCTGTGCCTCTGTTCTCCCTTTAATGGTCTGTTCTGGAATAGTTTACTCTGTGCTCACCCTCTATATTAGCGAGGATTTAGGTGCTTCTCGAACACAGATTGGATTTATATTTATGGCTGGTTCCCTTGCTGGGGGAATTGTTTCTCCCTTTGTAGGCAGACTTTCCGACCGGTTCGGACGACGACCACTCATGCTCAGCTCTATGATAGGCTTCGTAATTGTCTTTATACTCTATGCACTGGCAAGGCAAGTGCTTCACCTAGTTCCAGTTCAAATACTGGAGGGAGTTACTTGGGCTGCTTTCGGTTCTGCTATCACGGCATTTATTGCTGATATTGTTCCTTCGGAGAGCAGAGGTTGGGCGATGGGTATATATGGTCAAACCTATTCCTTGGGATGGGTAATCGGTCCCGCTCTAGGTGGATTTATGGCTGACACTATCGGTTTTAGAATCACTTTTATTATCGGTTCTATTCTTATTGCTCTTGGGATAGCTTTAGTATATAAGCTGGTTAAGGAACCGGCTAAGAGTTCTGAGGCGATGAAAAAGGGGCTATAAGCTGTTGACTGGATAAAAGGGTGAATATGGAAGGCAGGCTGGAAGAAGAAGTAGGGAGGTTGCTTAAAGAACGCGGATTAACTATAGCGGTGGCTGAATCAGCTACCGGAGGGTTAATATCCAATTTGATAACCAATGTCTCCGGCAGTTCTAATTATTTCAAAGGCTCGGTAATCTCTTACGATAATGAAATAAAGGCAAGGATCCTAGCTGTCAGAGAGGAAACCCTGGAAAAATATGGTGCCGTTAGCCGTCAGACTGGTGAGGAAATGGCTGAAGGGGTGAGAAAATTGATGAATGTAGATATCGGTTTATCAGATACAGGTATTGCCGGACCTACTGGAGCCACACCGGGAAAGCCAGTGGGGTTGTTTTATATCGGGTTATCCTCTAAGAAGGGAACCCGCGTTCAAGAGTACTTGTTCCACGGGGATAGGCTTGAAAATAAACGAAGTGCTGCTGAAGCAGCCTTGCGTATGCTGAGGGAATATCTGTTAACCCCATAAGAAGCAGTGATGGAGGAAAAAGTTTAAGTTCACCCCTCATTGGTCAAATTCTTGCTCTAGATTTGCTTTTCTAATATACTTCTCCAAGGCATGGTGAGAATAGCCAGTGAGCGGTGATGAAATTAGAGAAACTTTTCTGCGTTTTTTTGAGGGAAAGGGACACACCGTCCTTCCCAGTTCCCCCCTAGTACCCCAAAGTGACCCTACTTTACTTTTGACTACGGCTGGTATGGTGCAAATCAAGCCCTACTTTTTGGGTCTGGCTACCCCGCCTAACCTGCGCCTCGCCTCTTGTCAAAAATGCTTTCGCACCACCGATATTGAGTCGGTAGGGGATACGAAGCACCTTACTTTCTTTGAGATGTTGGGTAACTTTAGTGTCGGTGATTACTTCAAAAAAGAAGCCATCAACTGGGCCTGGGAGTTTGTTACTGAGTGGCTCAAATTACCCCCAGAGCATCTGTGGATAACTATCTTTCTCGATGATGAGGAGGCTTTCAAGTACTGGCGGGAGGTGGGAGTCCCGGCGGAAAGAATTGTTCGATTTGGTGAGGAGGATAACTTCTGGGGACCAGCAGGGGACTCTGGTCCATGTGGACCTTGCAGCGAAATCCTTTATGACTTTGGTGTGGAGTTTGGCTGTGGTAGACCCGACTGCGCACCGGGGTGCGATTGCGCTCGTTTCTCAGAGATATGGAATTTGGTATTTACTCAATATAATCAGAACAAGGAAGGGAAGCGCACTCTATTGCCCAAGCCAAATATAGATACCGGCATGGGGCTAGAGCGCACCGCGGCAGTGATGCAGGGTAAAGTATCGGTTTACGAAACTGATTTATTTGCCTCCCTTATAGCCAGAGTTTCAGAGCTGGCAGGGAAGCAATATGGACAGGATGAAGCAGTTGACCGCGCCATCCGGATAGTGGCGGAGCATGCTCGGGGCATCACCTTTCTTATCGCTGATGGAGTAATTCCGAGCAACGAAGGAAGGGGCTATGTGCTGCGGCGGGTGCTACGCCGTGCTTCTCTCTTTGGCAGGAAGCTAGGGCTGGAAAAACCTTCCCTCACCGAAATGGGTGAATCTGTGATTCGGGAGATGGGACATATTTATCCTGAGCTAGTGCAACATCAAAGTTTCACTCTTGAAGTCATAAATTTAGAGGAGGAGAAGTTTAGACAAACGCTTGATACTGGTCTTAATTGGCTCGATAAGATGATGGAGGGGGAGAAAAGGCTAGATGGTGAGAAGATATTCAGGCTTTATGACACCTATGGTTTTCCTAAGGAGCTAACTGCTGAGATAGCGGCTGAGCGTGGTTTTTTAGTTGACCTAGAGGGTTTTGAAGTTGAGATGGAGCGCCAGCGAGAGCGAGCCAGGGCAGCGCAGAAGATTAGCCCAGTGGGTATACCAAGCTCAGAGGCTTTTGGGACACCAACTATCTTAGTTAGCAGCCCACGCAAGCACAAGTCTACTATAGTAATTCTGCGCCATGATAGTGAAACGGTAGAAGGCGTTTCCAAGGGTCAAGATGTGGAGGTGATTCTGAGCGAGACGCCCTTCTATGGAGAGATGGGGGGGCAAGTTGGTGATACCGGGGAAATCCGTGGTAGCAAAGGCAAAGTCACTGTCTCTAATACCATCAGGCGTATGGAGGAAACCAGCGAACGCATTATTCACCAGGGAAAGGTAACCGAGGGTTCTCTCTTGCGGGGTGAGGATGTCGAGGCGGAGGTTGATTTGCCCCGCCGTCTCGATATTGCTCGCAACCACACTGCGACGCATTTACTTCAGGCAGCCTTGCGAGCAGTTCTGGGAAAACATGTGCGTCAGGCTGGTTCTTTAGTTGCTCCGGATAGACTACGTTTTGATTTCACTCACCTTGGCTCAGTTAGTAAAGAGCAACTAGCGGAAATACAGCATATAGTTAATGAGAAGATACGCCAAAACTTAGCGGTAGTGTGTAAGACTACTTCCTATACTGAAGCAGTATCTAAAGGGGCTATTGCCCTCTTCGGGGAGAAATATGGGGAGGAAGTTCGCCTAGTGGAAATTGGTGAGCCACCCCTTAGCATGGAACTATGTGGCGGGACCCACGTAAGTTCAACTGGCGAGATAGGTTTAATGCTTATTACCTCTGAGGGCAGCATTGGGAGTGGGATGCGGCGTATTGAAGCAGTTACCGGGAGAGGGGCGGAGAAGTTTCTAGAGCAGCGCCTATCTACATTGGAAACGATGGCTCAGGAGTTACAGGCTTCGCCTGAGGAGGTGCAGAGCAAGTTGTCAGCCACCCTGGCTGAGCTGGACAAGGAACGCAAGCGAGCCCTTGCTTTGGAACGTAAAT
>CAZUZX010000065.1:0-2076 GCA_964624525.1 uncultured Dehalococcoidia bacterium
GCTCAGAATGACAGGAAGCAAAGGGCTCGCAATGACGAATGGGGAATCGCCAAACACCCTCAAAGAGCCCCGAGGAGGAAAGGTATGAAATTTGAGAGCAGCGTTGAGATCAATGCTCCTGTAGAGAAGGTCTGGAAATTAGTTGACAATCTTGAAGAGTGGCCTCAATGGATACCGTCCGTTAAGAAGATTGAGAGGGTCTCTAAGGGACCTTTGACCGTAGACTCACAACTTTCTGTTACCGCTAAGGTAGGCAGACTCACAGTTAAGTTGTTGATGACCATCACCGAATTTATCCCAGAACGCACCGTAGTCATGAAAGGAAAAGCTCTAGGCATCAAGTTGACACGCTTCTACCACCTGGAACCTGTAAATGGCAAAACGAAGGTTACCATTGGCGGTGAGGTCTCCGGAATACTGGCATGGTTGGCACGCCGAGGTGGTCAAGCAATCTCAGCGGAGATTGCTCGGGCAGCAAAAAGGAGAATCGAGTCATTAGAATAGCAAATAGTCTGGTAACTGCCTTATCTTTGGTAGCCTATTCCCTGTATCCTGACACGATTATTCTCTCGCTCAGTCTTGGCACCTAAAATTTCTTCCACTAACCAGAGGTTTGTCTCCACATGCTCTGTCATCATTGGTATGATATATTCGCTTATCCCCTCTCCCAGGGCACAGTAAGGAATTAATTGGTCAGCCAGATGTCTATCCACGGTTGCCCCTGTGCTCAGGTCTTCCAGCAAGTTCCTGGCTACATACCGACCGATTTCCTCAGAACTTCTTCCCGGTCTTCCTGCCCTATCAGAGCCAACAAGACAACCAGTATCAGTTTCAGCCCATGTGCTGAGGACAGCTCCCTTCTGATTGGCTTGAGTATCATAAATCAATTCTATGTCCGCGCTATATCCCCCTGCCCTGAGCTTCTCCTGGCATTCCCTAGCCATCCTCAAGCTGACCTTCTGTTCCTTAAGGTGAGAGGAAAGAGCCACACCCTTAATCCCTTTCACCCTCCCTTGCTCGAGTAGAGCTAAGGGGCTGATCCTTTTTCCTACTGGTTTTACCCTTACCTCAATAACCCCCTTACCTTGAGGCACATATCCCGGTTGCTTTACCTCCAGCTCAGCTTTTATGCCCATCTTCCTCAGGATGGGAAACAGGACATATTGCATATGGTAAGCAGAGGGAGCGAAATCTTGAAATAGACCACCTGAGATTCTGAAAGTAGAAGGGCTATCAGCAAAGCACCCCGCTAACACCAGGCTCATGGCTAACATGGTAGTTGAGCCAGCAGTGCCTATCTCCCACTCATAGAACCCTCCTTTTATATGTTTTCCTGGTTTATAAATTATTTCCTTTGAATCTACCTCTGCCTTTTCTACTTTGCCCTCACATACCTCTCGGCAGGCTAAAACTACCTGTAAATGCTGAGGTCTAAGCCCGGGCTTATCCCTTTTGGCTCGGATGTTCCAAAGGTGCAATTCCTCACCCCGCAGAGTAGATAGAGCCACAGCCAGGCGAAGAATAGTGCCCGAGCCCGATTTCTTCGCCCCATCAATTTGAATCATGGTTCATCCTAAAGGCTTGTAGCGCTCCGATCTATCGGAGCCAATAGCAGGTCTAAAGACCTGCACTACATTTCTGGATTGCAGACCTCTAGGGCTGCCTCTTGGCAGCCTAAAGACCCGGCACCATGTTTTTAAATATTCCCAGTTTTAATTTATTATATATTAATAGCAAGGGCGAGGATTAACAGTGAACCAACCAGCTTATACCCTTATCTTTCTGGGGACTGCTGGCGCTCGGATAATGGTAGCCAACCAAATCCTAGCCTCGGGTGGGCTCTGGCTCGACTTGGGCGGTACGGAGATACTGCTTGACCCTGCTCCGGGAACCCTGGTTCAAGCTATTAAGAGAAAGCTCAAGGCAACCAAGTTGAAAGCTATTATCCTCTCCCACAAACATCTGGATCACTCCGGAGACATCAACATTATGATCGAGGCTATGAGTGAAGGAGGGTTTCGCCCGAGAGGGATCCTCTTTGCCCCCAGGGATGCCCTTGAGGGGGATCCAGTAGTC
>CAZUZX010000065.1:2176-6445 GCA_964624525.1 uncultured Dehalococcoidia bacterium
CCCGAGAGGGATCCTCTTTGCCCCCAGGGATGCCCTTGAGGGGGATCCAGTAGTCCTTCGTTACCTGCGACCTTTCCTTGAGCGTATCGAAATTCTTGAGGAGGGGGGAAGTTACCAGATTGGCGACATCTCCTTTCAGACCCCGCTCCGACACCGCCATCCGGTAGAGACCTATGGGATAATCTTTAAGACCCCGGGACATACTATCTCCTGCCTTGTGGATACACGCTACTTTGATGAACTTTGCCTTCACTATAAAGCTGACCTTCTTATCATCAATGTAATGAGGCTTGAGCCGGGGGGTCCTTTCGATCATCTCTCCGCTCCGGAGGCAGGTGAGCTTATTAAGTGTCTCAAACCAAAGGTAGCCATCCTGACCCACTTTGGCATGACCATGTGGCGAGCTAAGCCCTGGGAGGTAGCCAAGAGGCTATCGGAGGAGACTGGTGTTCGCGTCATCGCTGCCCGAGATGGCATGAGGTTCGACTTGTCTGAATTAGAGTAGGAAACGCCTACATCCTCCCCTAGAGATAGGGAACGACTTTAGCGAAGACAATGGAACAGGGGCAATTATTAGAGCTGAGAAGGGATTTCCTTTCCAGTCCTGCCCCTTTTAGAGTAATAAGCTTCTCTTCTGGTTTTAACCCTTTCTGGAGGATGGTCCATAACCTCCATCCACTTACCAGCCCAGGAGAGATACTCCTCGTCCCAAATAGGGTCATATAAGGCTCCCACCTCAGCCGCATACTTATCTAGTCCCTCGCTCAGCTCATGATAGACTTTTTCTGCCCCTTCATGGGTAGGATATGCTCCCCATCTTTCTATCGCTGACCTCATGATTTCAGGGTGGTCAATGATGGGACAGGGGAGCAGTGTGTTATAGCTAAAGGGTTGCCTGCTTCTTAGTTCCTGAAAGAAGGGTGATTTCAGGGCTTCTACCAAGGAGGTATATTTAATGTTATGGGTAGCATAGTGGGCAAAAATACAAGGCTCAACGTCCCCCTTGTGGTTGATATGAAAGTATATGCGTCCGGCATTGATACAGCCAGCAGTAAGGGGGGCATCGTTCCAGAAATCAACCAGCAGGATTGGCTTGGTCTTTCTGAAGTGATTGACTGCCAAGCGTAGCTTATTTCTTTGCTCTGGGGTAGGCATAAAGCTTAAGTTGGCATCCCTTCCCATTGGCATGTAAAGGAAATACCAGCCATAAAGAGCCCCTTTCTCAATCATAAGGTCAATAAACTCATCTGAGGTAATAGCTTCAATGTTATGTGGGGTAACTACAGTGCTGAAGGCAAAGATACACCGTGCCTTCCTCAGGTTATCCATTGCCCTCATGGCTCGATCAAAAGCACCTTTCCCTCGCCAATTATCAGTTTCCTCTCTGAATCCTTCCAGGCTTACCTGAGGAGCCACATTCCCTAATTTAACTAGCTTAGTCGCCAAGTTCTCATCAACTAGTGATCCATTGGTATATACTTGAAAGCAAGCCCCATGATGTTTTTGGAATATATCAAGCAATGGCTCGTAGAGAAAGGGCTCACCACCCAAAATAGGGAAGAATCTAGTGCCTATCTCCTCAGCCTCGCTCAGCATTCGGTCAAAAACCTCAGGTGGCAAGTCATCATCTCTACTATAATTACTGGCATAGCAGCCGGTACACCTATAATTACACTTCATAGTGGGGGAGACTAACATCACTGAAGGGGGGTTAAAGCCATACTTTTCTCTAAATTGGCTATATATCTTCTGATCTCGGAAAAAAAGATTAGTTATCATCTTAGCGAGGTAGTTTTTACGCACATTAGGATGAAGCTGCCGGAAAGCCCGAGCGAGGAAAACAGCTCCCGGGTTTCCTTCGGAAACCCAATTAGTAACCCATGTAGCAATCATCTTCTGATGTTCTGTCTTAGCTATTTTAGCTAAAGCACTTACTAGGCAGCGGTAGTTGTTCTCTGAAGAGTGGCTGAGGAGATTGAAAGCTTGACTAAGGATGGTTTCGGTTAGCTCCCACTTGAACTTTGTGTAGAGATGCCTCTGAGCCGAAATCATCGCCTTTACCCTTAGAAATTTTAACCCCACCCACCACCCGAAGCGTCTGTGTATCATAAACCCCCAAGAACTACCAAGTCAAGAGCCTTCTCTCGAAGGTATTCAATAACTAAGCTCAGAATCCCTTAAGAGGTTGTGCAACCATAGTCAAATAGTCTCAAAGCTGAGGTTGTTTAATAATTGTAGGGAACGAACTCCGTGTCGTTCCCAGCCTTGGGTGGACACCCCGATATTATCGGGGCACCCCTACGGATGCTTATTATTCAACAATCTCCTCAAAGCTATTACCATTAAGGAAAAGATAGATAAGGAGGCTAGTTGGTGTTACAATAGAACGTTATCCAAGAATGGTGAGTGAATCTTTGACCCGCATCGTTATAATTAGACACGGGCAAACCGCCTGGAACGAAGGGGAGAGCGAAAGGTTTCGCGGAAGAGCCAAACTCGACCTGGATGAGAAGGGTGCTAGACAAGCCGAGGCAACAGCAACAAGAATAGCCCAGTGGAAAATAGCGGCAATCTATTCTAGCCCTCTAAAACGAGCCTTGGATACAGCCAAAATCCTGGCAGATCCCTTGAAGCTATATCCACAGCTACTAGAAGGTCTTATTGACATAGATTATGGAAAGTGGCAGGGGCTTTCTCTAAAAGAAGCGGCAGCTGATAATAATCAGCTCTATGAGCTTTGGCTAAAGAGTCCCCAACTAGTTACCTTTCCTCAGGGTGAGAGCCTGGAGCAGGTTAAAAGGAGAGTAGTTGCTACTGTAGAAACCTTAGTGCCACGGCACCGGGGACAAACTATTGTTCTCGTCTCCCACAAAGTGGTATGTAAGGTTTTGTTTTGCAGTCTTCTTGGCTTGGACATCTCCCACTTCTGGAAGGTACAGCAAGATCCGTGTGCTATCAGCATTGTCGAGATGTGGAATACCAGTTTGGTCATAACAGTACTCAATGACACTTGCCACCTCAAGGGGTTAAAATTATGAAATACTAATGTTGTAGCGCAGGTCTTTAGACCTGCCCAGAAGCCCCGACCCGTCGGGGCGCTACGAAGTTAATGAATGCAGGAGATTTAAAAATGCAACGGACAAAAATAAGCATCATTAATATCACTAGCTATGTGGGGATGGAGTTAGCTCGTTTACTCTATCATCATCCCCGGGTGCAGATTGTTTCCATTACCGGGCGGACTGAAGTGGGGAAAAGTCTGGGTAAGGTTCTCCCTCACCTTTCAGAGATAGACCTTACTATTGAAGCAGAGCCTAAGGATGCTGACTTAGTTTTCTCCGCTCTGCCTCATAAGACAAGCGCCGAAGTTCTTTTACCCTTAATTAAGAAGGGTATCAAAGTAGTAGACCTCAGCGCTGATTTCAGGCTGAGAGAGGCTCAAGAATATGAGCGCTGGTATGACTTCACCCACCCTGCCCCACAGCTACTGGAAAAGGCTATTTACGGGCTTACTGAACTCAAACGACCTCAGATAGCCAACGCTTCTTTTGTGGCTAACCCTGGCTGCTATCCTATAAGCGCAATTCTTGCTCTAGCCCCAGCAGTCAAAGAGGGGCTCATTTATCCTGATATCATCGTTGACAGTAAATCCGGGGTATCTGGAGCAGGAAGAACCCTGAGCCTACAAATGCATTACTCCGAGGCTAGTGAGAATGTCTCTGCTTATGCGCTGGAAGGGCATCGCCATCTGCCTGAAATTATCCAAGAGCTAAAAAATCTCCGCCCTGACTTCTCACCTTCGTTGACCTTTCTTCCACATTTGGTACCAATGACGCGGGGGATTCTAAGCTCCTGCTATGCTCGGCTTAATGAGGGGAAGATAGCTCGCAATCAAAAGGGGATAGCTGAATTAAGACAAATTTATCAAGATTTCTATCACGGTGAGCCTTTTGTCAGGATTGTAGATGTCCCGCCGCAAACCAAGCAAACCTGGGGAAACAACCTCTGCCTCATTCATCCCACTATCGACTTGAGAACGGGAAGAATGGTGGTAATTAGCTGCCTTGACAACCTGGTTAAAGGGGCAGCTGGACAGGCGATCCAAAATATGAACTTAATGCTGGGCTTTCCGGAAACTACTGGGCTGGAAGCCCTTGCTATCTATCCCTAGCCAAGATATACTTTGAATGCTTGCCCTCATCGTCTAGTGGACTAGGACATCGGCCTTTCAAGCCGGAAACAGGGATTCGAATTCCCTTGGGGGCACTT
>CAZUZX010000066.1:0-6427 GCA_964624525.1 uncultured Dehalococcoidia bacterium
TCTACGCTGATGATTTTGAAAGGGCTTTAAAATTAGAAGGTCCCTTCAAGAATGAAGGGCGCTTGATGCTCCAAAGGACAGAGAAAATCATCGCTTTTCTTGCCTTATTAGATGGCAAGAGGCTTCTTGATGTGGGATGTGGTCCGGGGGTAGTAGCGCTAAAAATAGATAAAGAGTTGGGTCTCGAAGTACACGCAGTTGATTTTTCCGAAAAGCAGGCAGAGAAAGCAAGGAAACTGGTAGAGAGGGAGAAAGCTAGGGTCAAGATTTTTCAGGAGGATATACTAGTCCCCTCACCCAATTCCGGTCTCAGCTACGGCGGTTATGATATTGTGCTATGTAAAGACGTGGTTGCTGCCTATTCAAGGGAGGGGAAGAGGGAAATTATTGAGGGATTGGTAAAATATGTTAAGCCCCAAGGTCATCTGGTGATGAGCGTGCTATCTAAGGAGGATGGGGAGTTTTACGGGGAATCTGCGGCTACTTATCGGGAGCTGATAAAAGAGGTTACCGGGAAGGAACCATATATCGAGAGATTAGATGAGGAAGCTTTACTTCTCTATGTCAGAATGTAAAGGTTGCCGTGCCCATGGCGTTCCTATTGCTTGCGGGGTTTTAAGCGTTTGAGGATAGCATCGCGGTAAACTTGAGCTAGACTGCGCCCATGTTGTAACATCTTCCCACGCTTCTTTCGCCGACGCTTTTCGCGACGCTCTTGCCTTGTTTCTTCTGTGGAGTTAATGTCCTCCATTTTGGATTCTACCCCGATAGCCTAGCCATTTTGGAAGCCATCCCTTAGGTTCTTAGATGTGAGAGGCAGCCTTATTCTATCCCCCTTTGTCAAAGGATACAACAGATTCTTAAAATTGCTGAGGGATGAACTCAGTAGAGAAGCCTAACTCAATGGGGTTACTGGTCAAGGGTAGACTTTTCAAGGGCAAGTGGACAATAATAACAATGGACGGAAAGACTTTGAATGGTTAATCTAAAAGTGGCAAGGAGGAGATCCTTATGTTGGAAATAGAAAATCTATCGGTAGAAGTAGATGGTAGACAACTTCTTCATCATGTTAACATGACCATTAATTCCGGTGAGACACACGTGCTATTTGGACCCAATGGTAGTGGCAAAACCTCATTACTTATGGCGATAATGGGCTTTGCCCGTTACAAGGTTGTCGAAGGTCGCATTGTCTTCAAGGGGCGGGATATTACTGGGTCATCTCTGGATGAAAGAGCTAGGCTCGGCATAGGCATCTCCTTCCAACGTCCACCAGTAATTCGTGGTGTGACCATGAGACAGATGGTTTTGTCATGTTTGAAGGGTGGGGTTGATAAAGTACAACTCGAAGAGTTGGCTGCCAAGCTGAACCTGGGTAGTCTTCTTGATCGGGATGTCAATTATGGCTTCTCAGGTGGTGAGCTTAAGAGATCCGAGCTGCTGCAACTTCTAGTTCAAAGTCCAGAGCTGGTATTGATTGATGAGCCGGAATCTGGGGTTGACTTGGTTAGTATTCCCCTGATTGGCAAGGTAATTAACGAGTTGCTGCAGAAGGAGCGGGTGCGCACCAGAGTGAACGCTGGCTTAATAATCACCCACACCGGGCATATTCTAGACTATGTTCATGCGAATAAAGGCTACATCATGGTAGATGGCACTTTGATTTGTGCCGGTAATCCGAGGGAGATACTGGATGAGGTGAGGAGCAATGGCTACCGGGGGTGCATAGAATGTCGAAAATAGCCGAGCTACGGGAAAAGGCTCGTCAAGCTGTTAACAAGCGAGCGTTGTTTGGTGAGGATATTGACCTCAGTCGCTATTCTACGCCAGTGGAGGAGCAGCATTATGAGGAAAACCCTTCCCAACTGCCAATCGAAGTCAAAAGAGATATGCTGAACGTCGGTATTATGTTGGATGACCTGAGCCAAAGAGCGGGAACTTTCCTTCAAATCGACCAATCTGTGGTGCATCGCAGTACTGCCCAAGATGGGCTGGAGGTAATGAGTAGTCTTGAAGCATTAGAAAAATATCACTGGCTCGAGGACTACTGGTGGCATGCCGTAGCGGTTGATGCCGACAAGTTCACTGCCCAGGTCGAATTGGATCAGAATCACGGATACTTTATTCGAGCTTTACCCGGGGTTAAAGCGATTGTTCCTGTTCAAGCATGCCTCTATCTTGCCGCAGCAAACATTGCCCAGAAGGTGCACAATATTATTATTGCCGAGGAGGACTCCGAGCTACATATAATAACTGGCTGTGCCAGGGGGCATCAAAAGGCTTTCGGCATACACATAGGTATTTCAGAGTTTTACGTGAAGAAGAACGCCAAGATAACCTTCACCATGATTCACAACTGGTCTCCTGAGACTGCGGTGCGCCCCAGAAGCGGCACTGTTGTTGAAGAAGGTGGCACATTCTTAAGTAATTACGTCTGCATGAAGCCGGTGCGTAGCCTGCAAATGTACCCCACAGCTAGATGTGTGGGTGAAAACGCCGTGGTGCAATTTAACAGCGTCCTGATGTCTACACCAGGTTCAAACTTGGATATTGGCTCCAGGGTCTTTCTCAGCGCCCGGAGTAGTAGAGCTGAGATTGTGTCGCGAGCCTTGACCACAGGTGGCAAGGTGATAGCCCGGGGTCATCTCATTGGTGAGGCACCGGATATTAAGGGACATCTGGAGTGTCGCGGACTTATCCTTTCGGATGTGGGCAGTATCTACGCCATTCCTGAGCTGGAGGGGAAACTGGCTGGCATTGACCTCACTCATGAGGCTGCCGTAGGGAAGATTGCCGAAGAAGAGCTAGAATATCTCATGGCTAGAGGATTAACCAAGGAAGAGGCAACCTCGACCATTGTCAAAGGCTTCATCAGCTTGGAGATCAAAGGATTGCCCGATCAGCTAAAGGAGGAGTTGCAGCGAGCTATCGAAGCAGTGCCGGTGGAGGTGTTCTAATTATATCTCAACCCCTAGCAGTGGGGAGAGAACAAGAAATATGCCAATTAATATCATCGCCAAGGGAGCTATCCGGGGAAGCCAGCTTCCAAAGCTCGTTTTCTGAGCGGCTACAGTTAAGCTGCCCATAACTAAAGCCGCTGGAATAAGGCTGATAGTGGTCCCTAAGCCAAACAGGAAGAGCATTAGTGTTCCTCGTAATACATCCCCGGTGGAAAGTGCCCAAGTCAAAATAGCCAGTTCCACAGGGCAAAATGCTATCCCTCTGATTAGTCCAAAGGTGAGCATACGCCAAGTACTAGGTGTTCCCGGATTACCGGTGGCAGGAGGTATTTCTTGAGGATGACCCAGGTGTAGGTGACTGAAGCGGCTTAGCATGTAAAAGCCAAAGGCAATGGTTACTAGCCCGGCTACAAGTCTTAGCGGGGTCTCATAGCGATCAATAAAAGTGCTCCCAGCATAGGAGAATATGAAGCCGAGGCAGGTGTTAACCAAGGTCATACCCAAGCCATAGAAAACTACCGGGGGAATAGCCTTGGCAACCCTTTTGGTAGTCCACATTACAAAAACAGCGACAATCGCTTTATCTTCGCAGGGCTGGAAGACATGTGCTAATCCAATAATGAAAGCACCTGCCAAGCCAATAGTACTGGCATCCATAGCTAGCACCCTTTATTCATTTCATGGCACTGGGAGCAAAGCCCGGAAAATTCAGTGACATGATACTCGGTATAAAAGCCGAATTTCTCCGCTACCTCGTCTTCCTTGTGGCATAACAATTTGTCAGCGAACTCTTGGAGATCACCACAATTGCGGCAAACCATATAGCGATGGCATCCTCCTTCATCTCCCAAGGTGCACCTCATAAATCCGCCAAGAGACCACACCTTATGGACGAGGTTAAGGCTGCAGAATAAGTCGAGTATGCGATAAATAGTCACTGGATCAAGATACTTGCCTTCTTCTTGGAGAAGCTTCTGTATCTCATAGGGTGAGAGAGGATTCTCCACCCGTTCCAAAACCATGAGCACCCTCCTTCGGGGTTGGGTTATTTTATAGCCCTTGGCGCGTAAAATTTGTATGGAATGACGTACAAATTGCATAATGCAATATTGTTGCATTATAGATAAAAGTTATTGCTGAGTCAACAGTCTGTTTAAATCGATCGTGGAAAATCTCCCATTCTGAAAGTGGAGTAGGGAATAACATGGCGTGCTAAAGAACAAAAGTGTAACATATGCGGATAAATAATGAGAAGAGGGTTTTTTAAGGGAATAGGCGTCAATATTCTCTTGCTGGGAATGGTTAGCCTTTTGGCTGATATTAGCAGCGAGATGATGATGCCTCTCCTGCCCATGTTCATTGCTGCTTTGGGGGGTAGTGCTCTAGTTATCGGATTGGTCGGTGGCTTTGGGGATAGCATAACTAGTCTATTGCAGGTATTCTCTGGATACTGGTCAGACAGATATGGAAGAAAAAAGCCCTTTGTCTTTTCAGGCTATGCCATTTCAGCCATAGCCAAGCTATTTTTAGCAATATCAACTATATGGCAGCATGTCTTTATTACCAGGTCACTGGACAGGGCTGGCAAGGGACTGAGAACTGCCCCAAGAGACGCTATTATTGCCGATTCAACCCTGACTGAGGTGAGGGGCACAGCCTTCGGTATTCATCGTGCTATGGATACCGCCGGTGCTATTGTAGGTTCCCTCCTAGCTTTCCTTCTCTTCTGGTTTCTCGGTCTTGAATTTAGAGCTATACTCCTAATTTCTGCCGTTATTGCTTTTCTTGCTCTTCTACCAATCCTTAGGGTAAGAGAGGTAAAGCGAGAACCCCAAAAGATTGGCTTGGGGATTAGTTTTAAGGCTCTGCCCAGAAACCTCAAGTGGTTTGTATTAATCGCCAGTATCTTTGCTTTGGGCAACTTTACTTATATGTTCTTCATATTGAGGGCTCAGGATTTCTTCACTGGAGTGGTTTCGGAGAGGGCAGCGGCAGCCATACCTATTCTGTTATATGTTCTATACAATGTGGTCTATGCTCTCCTCTCGGTTCCAGCGGGCATGCTTTCTGACCGGATTGGGAGGCGCAGGGTTCTCCTGCTCGGTTATTTACTTTTCGGATTAACCTGTCTGGGCTTTGCCCTCCTAGAATCGCTGGTCTTTTTCATCATCCTTTTTGCTCTTTATGGTCTGGTTTACGCCTTAGTCGAGGGGACGCAACGGGCTTTTGTCTCTGACCTTGCTTCTGCTGAGTTAAGGGGGACTGCTTTAGGCACCCTTCACACTTGTATTGGCTTAGCTGCCTTGCCAGCTAGCCTGATTGCTGGCACCTTGTGGCAACATATTGACCCGGCGGCAACTTTCCTCTATGGTTGTGTCTTGGGTTTAATAGCCGCAGCAGCACTGCTGAGAATTCATATTAGGTAGCTTTTGTTAGCCTCGCATCTCCTTTAGCTTGGCAGTTATCCTGGGCACTACCTTAAAGAGGTCACCAACAATGCCATAAGTACATATTCCGAAAATAGCGGCGTTGGGATCTTCATTAATAGCCACGATAGTCTCAGAGGTTTGCATTCCGGCTAAGTGTTGCGGGGCTCCAGAGATACCACAGGCAATATAAAGCTTAGGAGATACGGTTTTACCGGTCTGTCCCACCTGGTGTGAGTAGGGAATCCACCCATCGTCTACCGGGGGACGGGAGGAGCCCAGTGCAGCCCCAAGGACTTCCGCTAATTCGCTTACTATCTGGAAATTCTCTGCCTTTCCTAATCCGCGACCACCGGAAACAATAATATTGGCATCCTCAAGCTTTACTTTCTCCGTCAAGTCCTTAAGGAGGTGGAGTAGTTTGGTTCTTGAGGTGACAGATTGTCTGTCAAAATCCACCCGTATTATCTTCCCTTGTCGTGATTTATCTGGTGTACCTCTCTTAAAGACATGAGGGCGGACAGTGGACATCTGGGGTCTTTTCCCCCGACAGATGATAGTTGCCATGATGTTGCCACCAAAAGCAGGACGCGTCTGAAGAAGAAGCCTATTCCCGGCATCAATTTCAAGCCCAGTACAACTAGCAGTCAAGCCGGTTTCTAAGATAGCGGCTACCCTGGGAATAAAGGAACGACCGAGCGGAGTAGCGCCAGCAAGAAGTATCTCCGGCTTATGCTGACGAATTAGATTAACCAGTTCCCTGGTATATAAATCCTCCTCCTGGTCGGCTAAAGCAGGGTCATCTACTAGATAGACCTTATCCGCCCCATAGGCAATCAATTGTTCTACCTCTGCAACACGGTGACCAAAACATACGGTACACAGCTCGGTTTCCAGGGCATTGGCTAGCCTTCGCCCCTCCGATACCAGCTCATAGGCTACGCTTTTCAGCTTGCCATCCTGTTGTTCAGCGAATACCCAGACTTCGAAGTTATTGTTAGTCACAGCCCTTCTACCCCTTATCTCCTCTTTCAGCAACTA